>NZ_JBEOWJ010000010.1:0-316820 GCF_040295965.1 Streptosporangium sp. NPDC002544
GCACCGCCGGAACGGTTGTTCCGGCGGTGCGGACGACAGGACTCTCAGCACACTCGTCGAACGAGCGCCCGCCTGTGGCCGGGGAGCCATCGGCGCGCCGTCGTCGTCGCACGGTTCAGCCCGCACCCCGAGCGGCAGCGGCGCATCCCGGAGCGCTGCCGTTGTCCCCACCCACCACCCGTCGCGTGTGTCTCCCGCGGTTCGTACCACCCGGGTATCGCAACCCGGTCCAGCGCCCCTCCGCGTCAGCAGATCTTGCCCGGCTCGGCCGCGGTGGCCGTCAGCAGATCCCGTACGAGGCCGAGATCGATCTTTTCCGGCTTACGGAAGCGCAGGCAGCCCTTGCCCATGTCCTGCCCGGCCAGGCGCTGCTCGAAGGCCTCGCGGACATCGCTGCGCAGGAGATAGAAGGAGATGTACTGCTTCTGGCTTGCGAAGGCGATTTCAACGGTGCCGTCCCGCTGGTACGCGGGCATTCCATACGCCATGACCTCGGTGAAGCCCTTGAGCTCCGTACGGCACAGTTCGCGTAGGTCGGTCAGGACCGCCCTGCGCTCGTCAGACACCTCGGCGAGGTAGCCGTCCACGCTTTCCGCATTGCTTTGCACCATACTCAGAGCGTATGTCGCATTTGAACCCCGTACCGTGCACGACCTTGTCGTAACCGCGGGTGCACGGGCACAGCAGACGACATCGACGCGACGTGCCCTGCCCGAAGCACGGACGTCGCCCGCCATGGTCCTCATATACGCAACTCAGACGGGAATCCCGGCCACCTCAACCTGACCCATGTCGTCGTATGGGAGCACGGACGACGGTCGGCCGCGCCAAGACCTCCGCCTGTGAGAGGTACGACCCTTTTGCGCCAGACTGGCTTTCCGGCCCTGGCGACATCACATATCCTCAAAAATCCATATCTGACCAGGAGTCACCGTGCCGGCCTACGCGGGAAGCGACCCCATCCTCCCCGAAACACCCGAACTAATCATGATCGGTGTCGTCGCCCTCGGAGTCCTCTTCGCCGCCGTGGCCGTCGCCATTCTGATCCTCGTCCTGCTGATCAAACTGCTCCGCGACTCCTGACGCTCTCGGCGGGAGCCAATGGCCCAGAGCGGAGAAAAACCGTGCTCTACCGAGATGGGATGATCCTCACCGTGAACGAGCCGGAGAACACCGCCTCCCGTAAGACGAACCATGACGCGGAGAGCGTGAGGGCCGCCGGAAATGTGGCCTTCGTTCTTGGGGTGGCTCAGGCTCTCCTGCTCTTTGTCGCCAACGACTGGGAACTGCCAGACCAGGCCCTCACCGGAATGCTGATCCTGACGGTGATCGGCGTTGGCCTGCGGATCGAAGCGGCGATCAGGGAGCGTGGCCGCTAGCGGGACCTGCCGCCTCGTGCAGACCGGCGCCGGTCGTCCCGCTGCCGTCGGCGGGAAGCCGGTCGGGGTGCCAGGGCATCCACTTTCGCTCGACCTCCGCCTCCAGGTCGACCCCGTGATGTCGTGCCATGACCAGGAGCTGCGACAGGACGTCCGCGAGCTCGGACCGGAAGCCCAGCTCCAACTCGTCGGCGGAGTGCCCCTTGTCCCTGGCCTGGCCGGAGCGCATCAGGAACGCCTGCGTCAACTCGCCGACCTCCTCCTGGAGCTTCAGCAGGAACCAGGTGTCGTCCCGGGTGATCCCGTGCCTGCGCGCATAGGTGCTCGACACCGCCTCGACCTCGTCCGTGAGCCGTCTCAGATCCATGCCGGGAGTGTAGGAGGCAGCTCCGACAACCGTTCTCCGGCGAACCCGTCGCGGTCTCATTCCGGATGACGACCGCCGCTATCCCGCAAATCCACAAATATCAGCCAAATGCCGTAGAAAACCCTAAGGCCCCAGAACCCCGGTGAATTCTTCGCGGCGGATCGGTGCCGAACCGCCGCCCGCGTGGCGCGCGGCATTTACCGCCAGGCCCTCCGCCACTGAATTAAGGTGACATTGCCCGCATCACGTGATCAACCCGTGACAGGGGGCGATCTTCCCCTCAGACCCTGAAAGCCAAGGTCGAGGAGGAATCCATGTCCCGCGGACACGCCGTCGCCACGGGATGCGTTCTGCCGGTCAACACGCCATAGCCCGCCCACGTCTCTGTCGCCGGAACGGTGCCGAGGCACCATGACATCGCGGAAAAGGTGACGCGCTCGATGATCTTCATTGCCGGACGGCACACCATCGGGAGCCGGAAAGCCGTGCGCCGGTGACCGCGGCGATCCTGGCCGTGCTCACCGCCGCCTGCAACGCCCTCTCCTCGGTGCTGCAGCGGCAGGCGGCGCGAACCGCACCGCAGAGCCGTGTGTTCAAGCTGGCGCTGATCGGATACCTGATCCGGCAACCCTCATGGCTGGGCGGCATGGCTGCGCTGATCGGGGGCTTCCTGCTGCAGGCGGCCGCGCTGAACTTCGGCGCCCTCGCTCTGGTACAGCCCATTCTCGTCACCGAGCTGCCCTTCACGATGATCCTCGTCTCGCTCATCCTGCACGTCCATCTGGACCGGGGGTCATGGCTGGCCATCGGCATCCTGACCGTCGGGCTGGCCGTCTTCCTCATCTCCGCCGATCCGGGACAGAGCGCAACCCGGTCCCCGACCACGGACATCTGGCTGATCACCGTGGTCGTGACGGTCGGCGTCGCCGCCGGTCTGGTCGCGATGGCGAAGATCCGCAGCGGTCCGTCCCGTGGTGCCCTGCTCGGGATCACCTCCGCCCTGGGATTCGCCTTCACCGCCGCGCTGATAAAGGAGAACACCGAGATCTTCGCCGCGGAGGACGCCGCCGTACTGACCAGCTGGTCGCTGTACGCCATGATCGTGGCCGGCCTGTTCAGCGTCTTCGTGCTGCAGAGCGCGCTGAGCAGCGCGTCCCTGGTGGTCGTGCAGCCGACGCTCAACATCGCCGACCCCGTCGTCAGCATCATGTACGGCGTCGCGCTGTTCGGCGAGAACATCCGGCTTGGCTGGTGGGTCGTCCCGGAGCTCATCGGGGTGGGGTTGATCTTCTACGGCAGTGTCCGGCTGAGCCGGTCGCCGCTCGTCCGGTAGGGGCCTCGCGGAGGTGAGGAAGGACTCCGCGGGCGCGGCGTCGAACAGGGCGGCTCCCCTGGCGATCCGCCGCATCCGTTCCGCCCCGCACCCGAGGCGATCCAGCGCGGTGAGCAGTTCCCCGGCGTCATCCGCGTACACGCTCAGCCCGGCCCGCGCCATGGCCCGCGCGCCGTCCCTGCCGTGGCCGGGAATCGGCCGGTAGGAGATGACCGGCACTCCGGCGGCCATCGCCTCCCGGCAGGTCAGGCCCGCCGCGTTGTCCACCAGCGCGTACGCGGCGGCCATCAGGTCCGGCATGTCGTCGCACCAGCCGAGGGCGACACCGGTGTGCCGCAGCAGGTGGCGCAGCTCGCGGTTGTGCCCGCAGAGGACGACGGGCAGGTACCGTCCCGAGCGCGCCAGCACGCGAGCCGTCTCCTCGACTCCGCCCACCCCCCACGCGCCGGCCGAGACGAGGACCAGCCGCTCCCCGGCGCGGGCACCGATCCGGGCACGCACCGACGCCGTGTCGGCCGCTGACCGCCGGAACTCCGGGCGTACCAGGGGCGCGTGACAGAACGCCGGGCGGCCGGTCGCGGCGTGCACGACGCGCGCGGTCGCCTGATCCGAGCACAGGTACCGGTCGTTGCCCGGATGCAACCAGAGCCGATGCGCCGCGAAGTCGGTCAGCAGGACGGTACTGGGAACCGGCAGGCGGCCATGTAGCCTCAGGTGGCCGACCGCCTGCGCGGCCAGGTGGAAGGTCGAGACGACCTCGGCCGGCATCCGGCGGCGGATGAGCCCGCGCAGCCGTGCCGCGGCCATTATCGTCAGCGGCGAGGCCGGCGGCGCCCGGTCCGACACGAAGAAGACCCGGTAGATCAGCGCGTACAGCCAGGGCGCGGAGCGCATCATCCAGCCGTACCAACCGCGCAGCGCCACTCCCAGCCGGAACGGCAGCAGCTTCAGGACATCGACGATCTCCGCTTCGACGCCCTCGGCGGCGAGCCGCCTGGCCAGCTCCACCGCGACCGCGTCGTGCCCGGCCCCCATACCGGCACTGACGATCAGCACCGTGCGTCGCGTTGGCATCACGGCCCCCGTGACCCAGACTTGACACGGTGAACCGTGCCGCGTTGGCCCTCGCCGGTCTGGCCGTTCTGCACGTGGGGCCCGCGGCGACCTGGCTGCCCTCCGTGCGCCGACTGCTGCCCGGCCTCGCCGGGGTGGGCCTCGCCGACCATGTCGCGCTGACCTTCGACGACGGGCCCGACCCGCGATCCACACCGCGTTTCCTCGCGGAGCTGGAGCGGCTCGAATGCCGGGCCACCTTCTTCGTCCTCGGCGAGATGCTCCAACGTCACCCCGCGCTGGGCCGCCGCATCGTCGCGGAGGGCCATGAGATCGCGGTGCACGGCTGGTCGCACGAGAACGCCCTGACGACCCGCCCCGGCCGGATGGCGGCCGAGACGCACAGGGCGGCCGATCTGGTCGCCGCCGTCACCGGCGTCGATCCCACGTGGTACCGGCCGCCCTACGGCGTCCTCAGCGCCGAGACACTGCTCGCCGCCCGTCTGCGGGGACTGCGTCCCGTCCTGTGGACCGCCTGGGGCAGGGACTGGACACGCTCGGCGAGCCCGGCCTCGGTGCTGGCCACGCTGGCATCCGGCCTGCGGGGCGGGGCGACGCTCCTGCTGCACGACTCCGACCACACCTCGGCCCCCGGCTCTTGGCGGTCGGGACTCGGTGCCCTGCCCGAACTGGTGAACCGCTGCCGCGCCGCGGGTCTGCGGATCGGACCGCTCCGGGACCACGGCGTCTCCGGCGGCCGCACGCCCCTTCATGACGTTCGTGAGATCACCGCTCCTTGAAAAAACCTGCCGCAAAAGCCGTACCGCTTTTTGTGACGGCTTTTACCCCAACCCGACCCGACTCACCTCCCGGCAAAATAACAACCATTTTTCCAAAGGTAGAGATATAACGCGATACTAAATATTTTCCCAGCTCTCACCGATAAAAACCAGCAGATCGTTCATCCGCGTTTATAACAGCCCGCCGGGGACAACCTCAATTTATGAATTTGAGGGGAGCCGATACGCGGAGCGTCATGCTCAAAGCGCGCAGGGAGAACTTCCCGGTCGCCTCATGTTTACTGCCGCGTACCCATCGCCGCCACCTCCTCGCGGTGTACGGCTTCGCACGGACCGTCGACGACATCGGGGACGAGGCGCAGAGCGAGGATCCGCTCCGGCTGCTCGACACCGTCGACGACGACCTCGCCCGCCTGTACGCCGGCCGGGCTCCCCGCCTGCCGGCCATCCGCGCGCTCGCGGGTACCGTCGAGACCTGCTCCGTCCCGGCCGAGCCCTTTCACCGGCTGATCGAGGCCAACCGGCGCGACCAGACGGTCAGCCGGTACGACACCTTCGACGACCTGCTCTCCTACTGCGAGCTGTCCGCGAACCCCGTCGGGCACATCGTGCTGCACGTGTTCGACATGGTCACCCCCTCCCGCCTGGCCCTGTCCGACCGCGTGTGCACGGCGCTGCAGATCATCGAACACTGCCAGGACGTCGGGGAGGACTACACCCGAGGCCGCGTCTACCTGCCAGGAGAGGATCTGCGCCGGTTCGGCTGCGGCGAGGACGATCTCGCCGCGGCCACCGCCTCGGCGCGGTTGCGCGATGTCGTCGCGCTCCAGACGCGGCGGGCCGACCGGCTGCTCGACGAGGGGGACCGGCTCGCCCGATCGGCGACGGGGTTCGCCCGCCTCGCCATCGCGGGCTACATCGCGGGCGGCCGGGCCACCAGCGCGGCACTCGCCCAGGCCGGTTACGACGTTCTCGGCCGCGCCGTACGCCCGCGCGGCGCGCGGTTCCTGACGGCCTGGCTGCGGATCCTCACGAGCGGGGGGTACGACCGTGGACACCGCTGACGCCTACCGGCACTGCGAACAGATCGTCCGCGGTCAGGCGCGGAACTTCTCCTACGGTCTCCGGCTGCTGCCGACTCCCAAGCGCCGCGCGCTCAGCGCGGTCTACGCGTTCGCCCGCCGGATCGACGACATCGCCGACGGGGACGGCCCCGACGGGCAGCGCCTGACCGAGCTGGCCGCCGCGCGCGCCGCACTCGGCGCGGCACGGCCCGACCCCGAGGACCCGGTGCTGGTCGCGCTGCACGACACCGCCCTCCGCTACCCACTGCCGCTGTCGGCGTTCGAGGAGCTGATCGACGGTTGCGCCGCGGACGTACGCGGGGAGACCTACGAGCACTTCGACGAGCTGCTCTCCTACTGCCGATGCGTCGCCGGGTCGATCGGGCGGCTCTCCCTCGGAGTCTTCGGCACCGCGGGCACCGGAGACGGCAAGAGCGACGGCAGGGACGCGGCGAGGGTGGCGCACCTGGCGGACGCGCTGGGAGTGGCCCTGCAGATCACGAACATCCTGCGGGACGTGCGCGAGGACCGGCTGGCCGGGCGGACCTACCTCCCCGCCGAGGACCTCAGGCAATTCGGATGCACCCTGAACATCGACTCCTCCGGCAGGTTCACCGACCCTCCCGACCGGCTCGCCGCGCTGATGCGGTTCGAGGCCGACCGGGCGCGCGACTGGTTCGACGACGGCATGCGCCTGCTGACCGCACTCGACGTGCGCAGCGCGGCGTGCACCGCGGCGATGGCCGGCATCTACCGGTGCCTGCTCGGCCGCATCGCCGCGGATCCCGCCGAGGCACTGGCCTCGCGGCTGTCACTGCCTCCGTGGCAGAAGGCGATGGTGGCGGCGCGCGCCCTGGCGGGGGCCGCCCGATGAACGGCGCTCCGGTCGCGATCGTCGGCGGCGGGCTGGCGGGCATCGCCGCCGCCGTCGCGCTCGGGGAGGCCGGTCACCGCGTGACCCTGTACGAGGCCCGGCCGAGGCTGGGCGGCGCCACCCACTCCTTCGTCAGGAACGGGCTGAGCGTCGACAACGGCCAGCACGTGTTCCTCCGCTGCTGCACGGCCTACCGCGGCCTGCTCGACCGGCTCGGCGTCGCCGGGCGCGTACACCTGCAGGACCGGTTCGACGTACGGGTGCTCACCCCCGCGGGGCGGTACGGGCGGCTGAGACGCGGGATGCTGCCGGGACCGTTCCACCTGCTGCCGGCGCTGGCCGGATACCGGCTGCTCAAGCCCGCCGACCGGCTGCGCGCGATGCGGGTCTCACTCGCCCTTCGCCGGCTCGACCCGGCCGACCCCGCGCTGGACCTGACCGACCTCGGGAGCTGGCTGACCGCCCACGGGCAGCGCGAGCGCGCGCGACACGCCCTCTGGGAGCTGTTCGCGATGGCGGCCCTGAACGTCGGGGTCGAGGGCGCGGCCCTGGGGCCCGCGGCGATGGTCTTCAAGACCGCGCTGCTCGGCCGGGCGGGAGCCGCCGACATCGGCGTTCCCGCCGTGCCCCTCGGCGAGCTGCACGGCGACGCGGCACGGGCCGCCATCGAACGGCGCGGCGGTGCCGTACGCCTGGCGGCGAAGGTCACCGCCATCGAGCGAGGCTCCGTGATCGTGGACGGCAGCCGGGTCGAGGCGCCCGCCGTCATCGTCGCCACGGCGCACGAGCAGGCCGCGGCCCTGGTCCCCGAACAGGCCGCTCCCGGCAGGGAGCGCTGGCGCGGCCTGGACGCGAGTCCGATCGTCAACGTGCACGTCGTCTACGACCGGCGGGTCACCCGGATGCCGTTCGCGGCGGTCGTGGACTCGCCCGTGCAGTGGGTGTTCGACAAGACCGGCGCCGCGGGACTGCGCGAAGGCCAGTACCTCGCGGTCTCGGTCTCCGCGGCGGACCAGTGGATCGACGTACCCACCGCGCGGGTGCGAGCCACGTTCGTACCCGCGCTTGAGCAGATCTTCCCGGGAGCGCGGCAGGCACGGATCATCGATTTCTTCGTCACGAGGGAACGTCGCGCCACCTTCCGCCAGTGCCCCGGCAGTGGCGCGCTCCGCCCCGAGGCCGCCACCCGGTGGCCCGGACTGTTTCTCGCCGGCGCGTGGACCGACACGGGCTGGCCCGACACGATGGAGGCTGCCGTGCGTAGCGGACTCAACGCGACCTTCCTGGTCAGGCGTCATCTGGAGAGGGAACGTCCCCGGTGACGGCGGTCATCCCGCCCTCGGTCGTGGTCGCCCGCGGGCTCGTGGAACCCGTGCTCCGGGACGCCGTGGCCAGGCTCGACCCACTGACCTCGCGCGTCGCCGCCTACCACCTCGGCTGGGCCGACCCGGCGGGCCTGCCCGCCGCCTCCGGCGGCAAGGCGCTACGGCCGGCGCTGGCCATCCTGTCGGCGAGAGCGGCGGGGGGAAGCCAGGAGCAGGGCCTGCAGGTCGCCGCCGCGGTGGAACTCGTGCACGCGTTCTCACTGCTGCACGACGACATCATGGACGGCGACCGGATGCGGCGGCACCGACCGGCCGCGTGGACCGTCTTCGGCTGCTCCGCGGCCATCCTCGCCGGCGACGCCCTGCTCTCGCTCGCGGGGGAGTTGCTGCTTGAGGAGGGCGGCCTCCCCGGCCTGCGGGCCGCCCGGCACCTGGCCGTCGCCACCCGGGAGCTGATCGCCGGTCAGGCGCTCGACCTGGAGTTCGAACAGCTCACGGACGTGAGCCTGGCGGAGTGCCGGCGGATGTCCACGCAGAAGACCGGCTCCCTGCTGGCCTGTGCCTGCTCGATCGGTGCGACCGTGGTGAACGGCCCCGCTCCGCTGGTCGTCGCCCTGACGGCCTTCGGAACCGAGGCCGGTCTGGCCTTCCAGCTCGTCGACGACCTGCTGGGCATCTGGGGCAGCCCCGAGACGACCGGCAAACCAGTCCTTTCCGACCTGCGTGCCCGCAAGAAGTCGCTGCCGATCGTCGCCGCGCTCACCAGCGACACGCCGGCCGGTGAACGGCTCGCCCGCCTGCTGGCCGATCCCCTGCCGCTGTCCGAATCCGACCTGCACGACGCCGCCCGGCTCGTCGAGGAGGCCGGTGGCCGGGCGTGGGCCGAGAGCGAGGCCAAGCACCGGCTCGACGCCGCCGAAGATCATCTCACCGGCGCGGACATGCCCCCGGACGTCCGCGCCGAATTCCTGGACATCGTCCGCTTCCTCACATCCAGGGGCCACTGACATGACCACCGTCGCCGCTTCCACTTCCGCCGAACTCACCCTCGACGCGGCATGCGACCACCTGCTCGGCCTCCAGGCGCCCGAGGGGTGGTGGAAGGGCGAGTTGCAGACGAACGTGACCATGGACGCCGAAGACCTGCTGCTCAGGGAGTTCCTCGGTATCCGCACCGAGCAGGACACCGCCCAGGCGGCCCGTTGGATCCGCTCCGAGCAGCGCGACGACGGGACCTGGGCCAACTTCCACGACGGCCCCGGCGACCTGTCCACCACGATCGAGGCGTACGCCGCGCTACGGCTCGCCGGTGACCGGACCGACGCCCCGCACATGCGAGCCGCGGCCCGGTTCGTACGGGAATCCGGTGGGATCGAGGCCAGCCGGGTGTTCACCCGGATCTGGCTGGCGCTGTTCGGGCAGTGGCGATGGGAGGACCTCCCGGTGCTGCCCCCCGAGATGATGTTCCTGCCGCGCTGGTTCCCGCTCAACGTCTACGACTGGGCCTGCTGGGCCAGGCAGACGATCGTCCCGCTCACCATCGTGAGCGCGCACCGCCCGGTCCGGCCGCTCCCGTTCGACCTGGCCGAACTGCGTACCGGACGCCCCGCACCGCCGCACCCCCACGGGCCGTTCACCGTGCTCGACCGCGTCCTGCACCGCTACCAGCGACGTCCCGTCCCCGGCCTGCGGCGGGCCGCGCTGAGGCGGGCCGCCGAGTGGGTCGTGGCCAGGCAGGAGGCGGACGGGTCCTGGGGCGGCATCCAGCCGCCGTGGGTGTACTCGCTGATCGCGCTGAGCCTGCACGGCTACCCTCTCGACCATCCGGTGATGAGGAAGGGCATCGAGGGATTCGACAGGTTCACCATCCGGGACGAGAAGGGGCGCAGGCTGGAGGCCTGCCAGTCCCCCGTGTGGGACACGGTGCTCGCGATCAACGGCCTTCTCGACGCGGGCCTGCCCGCCGACCATCCCGCCCTCGTCGCCTCCTCCGGCTGGGTGCTCACCGAGGAGATCCGGGGCCGGGGCGACTGGTCCGTACGGCGCCCTTCGCTGGCACCCGGTGGCTGGGCCTTCGAGTTCGACAACGACGGCTACCCGGACATCGACGACACGGCGGAGGCGATTCTCGCCCTGCGCCGGGTGCGTCATCCGGACGCCAGGCCGGCCATCGACCGCGGGGTGCGCTGGATCATCGGCATGGCGTCCCGCGACGGCGGCTTCGGGGCCTTCGACGCCGACAACACCCGCGAGATGTGTAAGAAGCTGCCGTTCTGCGACTTCGGCGCGGTCATCGACCCGCCGTCCGCCGACGTCACCGCCCACGTCGTCGAGGCGCTGGCTCAGGAGCGGCCGGACTCCCCCGTCGTGCGACGTGCCGTCGTCTGGCTGCTGAAGGCGCAGGAGACGGACGGATCGTGGTTCGGCCGCTGGGGGGCCAACCACGTCTACGGCACCGGCGCCGTGCTCCCCGCGCTCATCGCGGCCGGCGTACGGCCCGGCAAGCCGTGCATAAGACGTGCTGTCGCCTGGCTGGAGAGGCACCAGAACGACGACGGCGGCTGGGGGGAGGATCTGCGCTCCTACACCGATCCCCGCTGGATCGGGCGCGGCCACTCCACTCCCTCGCAGACGGCGTGGGCCCTGATGGCGCTGCTCGCCGCCGGGGAGCGGTCACCGGCGGTGGAGCGCGGCGTGGAGTGGCTGGTCGGCCACCAGCGCCCGGACGGCGGCTGGGACGAGCCGTACTTCACCGGGACCGGCTTCCCCGGCGCCTTCTACATCAACTACCACCTCTACCGCCTCGTCTTCCCGATCAGCGCGCTGGGCCGTTACGTGCGCTCCCAAGAGGTGTCCTCGCACCCCAGCCCCGCGCTGAGGGACGAGGCGGTCACCGTGGACGCCGGGTGACCGGCCTGCTGATCTGCACCGCCCTGGCCGTCGAGGCGCGGGCCGTACGGAGCGGCCTGCCGACCGAGGAGGTGCGGGTGATCCGGACCGGGATGGGCCCGCGCCGCGCCGCGAGCGCGGCGGCGCGGCTCCCGCCGGCGGGCGCGCTGGCGGTGACCGGTTTCTGCGGGGCGCTCGACGAGGGCCTGCGCCCGGGAGACGTGCTGGTGGCGAGCGAGATCCGCTTCGAGGGCCGGATGGTGCCCTGTCCCTCGGCGTGGCCGCTGGCCGAGGAACTGGCTCGGGCCGGCCTGTCCGCGCGTACCGGACCGCTGGTCACCTCCGATCACATCGTGACGGGGGCCGAACGCCGCAGGCTCGCCGCCGAGGGGGCGGCGGCCGTCGACATGGAGACCGGGCCGCTGGCGGGCGCGGTGCCCGGCCTGCCGTTCGCCGCGCTGCGCGTCGTCGCCGACATCGCCGGTGCCGCGCTGTTGCGCCCGGCCACGATACGCGGCGGCGCCGTGGCGTACCGCGTGCTGCGCCGGCTCGGCCCGGTCCTGGCCCGCTGGGCCGCCGCGATCTCACCCTCTCTCCCCGAGGAGTCCGTCCCGTTCCATTACCCAAGGAGATGCAACCCAGATGCCGACACCGATCCGTCAGAGTCTTCGCATCGGCGGCTACATCCTCCGCCAGAAGCTGCGCGGGCGGACGAAGTTCCCCCTTCTGGTGGAACTTGAGCCCTTGTTCGCCTGCAACCTGCACTGTGCCGGCTGCGGAAAGATCCAGCACCCCGCCGACGTGCTGAAACAGCGCATGCCGGTCGAGCAGGCCCTGGCCGCCATCGAGGAGTGCGGCGCACCCATGGTCTCGATCGCGGGCGGGGAACCGCTCATGCACCCGCAGATAGGGGAACTGGTCCGGGAGCTGGTCGCCAGGAAGAAGTACGTGTTCCTGTGCACCAACGCGCTGCTGATCCCCAAGAAGATCGACCAGTTCAAGCCCTCGCGGTACTTCGCGTGGGCGATCCACCTGGACGGCATGCGCGAGCGCCACGACGAGTCGGTGTGCAAGGAGGGCGTGTTCGACGAGGCCGTCGCCGCGGTCCGGGAGTGCCGGCGCCGTGGTTTCCGGGTCACCACGAACACGACGTTCTTCAACACCGACAGCCCGCAGACGGTCGTCGACGTGCTCGACTATCTCAACGACGATCTTCGCGTCGACGCGATGATGATCTCTCCCGGGTACGCGTACGAGAAGGCGCCCGACCAGGAGCACTTCCTCGGCGTGCGGGAGACCCGGGAGCTGTTCCGCAAGGCGTTCTCCGGCGGGAACCGGCGGCGGTGGCGCTTCAACCACACCCCGCTCTTCCTCGACTTCCTCGAAGGGAAGATCGACTTCCCGTGCACGGCGTGGGCCATCCCCTCGTACTCGCTCTTCGGCTGGCAGCGCCCCTGCTACCTCATGTCCGACGGCTACGCGGCCACCTATCGGGAACTGGTCACCGAGACCGACTGGGACGCCTACGGCCGGGGGCGCGATGACCGGTGCGCCAACTGCATGGCCCACTGTGGATACGAGCCGACCGCCGTCTTCGCCACGCTCACCTCCCTCAAGGAGTCGATCCGGGCTCTGGGCGGCGGCTGAGCTCCGGCTGCCCGCCGAATATCCCGGCGAGGGTGCGGAAGGGGCCGGGTGCCACGCCCTTCAGCCTGGCCGGCAGCCGCAGCCAGCCCGGCACGTACGACTCGGGCCTGCCGCACTCGACGGCGGACACGATCGCCTGGGCGACCCGTTCCGCGGGGATCGGCACGGGCCATCGCCGTGTGTAGGGGGCGCCGCGCCGCTCGAAGAACGGGGTCTCCACCACGCCGGGCAGCACGACGGACACGCCGATCCCGCGCGACTCGTACCGCAGGCTCTCGGCGAAGCCGAGGAGGCCCGCCTTGGTGGCGGCGTACACCGCCTCGTCCCGCACCCCGATCGCTCCGGCGATCGAGGCCACGAAGACGAGGTGTCCCCGGCCGCGCTCGATCATGGCGGGCAGCAGCGACCGGGTCAGCAGGATGGGAGCGGTCAGGTTCCCCGCGACCAGGCGCTCGACGGTACCGTCCGGCATCGCCGGGAACGGCCCCGCCCACCCGCACCCGGCGTTGCCGACCAGCACGTCGACCGGCCCCGCGCGCTCGGCGAGACCCGCGAGGTCCGTCGTGAGATCACCGGCGAGTGCCTGGCCGCCGGTCTCCGAGGCGACGGCCTCAAGCCTGCCCCGATCGCGCCCCGACAGGACGAGGCGGGCCCCCGCGGCGGCCATCGCCCGCGCGGTCGCGGCCCCTATGCCGGACGACGCACCGGTGATCAGCACACGAGCGCCCGCGAGTCTCATCTCGATCCCTCCGGTGTGCGGATGTCAGGAGCCCATGGTGCTCCTGTCCGTCCCGCATCCCGGGGAGGGAATGGCCTTTGAGACCGTTCTTTACCGCACGGATTCCGTCAGGTGAGGAGGGTGTCTCCGATCCAGCCGTTCGGGGAGCAGCCTGGCGGGATGGCGAAGACCGCCGAGCCGATCGGGGTCGTCCACTCGTTGAGCAGGTCGGCCTCGTCCAGCCTGCGCTGGATGGGGATGAACTGCCGGGCGATGTCGGCCTGGTAGGAGGCGAACAGCAGCCCGGAGTCGGCGTGCCCGTCCGGGGTGAGCCCCTCGTCGTAGTTGTAGACCCGGCGCAGGATCCGCATTCCCGCATCGGCGACGTGGGCCCGGCGGATGTGGGCCTGCTCGGAGATGACCGGGAAGCCGATCGCGTTGAGCTTGGTGAAGTCGGCCGCGTCGTGCTCGTCGCGCCCGGTGAGCGGGGCGCCGTTGTCCAGACGGCGGCCCACGGTGAACTCCTTGGCGACCCGGTCGACGGCGTCCCAGGTCTCCATCTCCGCCCGGATGCGCCGCAGCACCAGCGTGGTGCCGCCGCGCAGCCAGGCCGGTCCCTCGTTCACCCACACGGCCCGGTCGAACTCGGGGGTGCCGGGTGAGAGGTTGACGGTCCCGTCGAGCTGGCCCATCACGTTGCGCTGGGTCGCCTCGGCGGCGTGGGTGCCGGCGGCACGCCGGAAGCCCCGCTGGGTCCAGCGCACCTTGGCGAAGGAGCGGGCGTCCTTGACGAGCATGCGCAGGGCGTGGGCGAGGGCGAGGGCGTCGTCGGCGCAGATCTGCAGCAGCAGGTCCCCGCCGCTCCACTCCTTCTGGAGCCTGTCGATGGTGAAGGCGGGCAGTGGCGCCACGGTCTTGGGCCTGCGGTCGGCCAGTCCGGCCGCCGCGAAGAGGCCGGGGCCGAATCCGAAGGTCACGGTCAGCCTGGCGGGCAGCAGGGCCAGCTCGGGCTCGGTGTCGGCCAGGGCGGGCCTGCCCTGGGTCAGCCGCCTGGCGTCGTCGGTGAGCAGCCGCATCATCCGCCCTAGCGTCTCGCGGTCGGTGCCCGGCAGCAGGTCGAAGCCGACGAACACCCCGTACGCCTGTGGCGGGGTCGCGATGCCCGCCTGGTGGACCCCGTCGAAGGGTTCCACCGCGGAACCACCGGAGACGGGGACGGCCGGAGCGGGCCGGGGAGCGGCCGGGGGGACAGCCTGGTCGGGAGCGCACGCGGCGAGGGCACCGGCCGCGGTGACGGCGCCCCCCGCGAGCAGTCCCCTACGGCTGATTCGGGGATCTGGCATGAGTTCTACTCCGCTTCCCGCTCAGCCGTGGCTCTCGCCCGTGCCCATGCCCTCGTGGCCCTCCGGGTCCGTGCCGGGCTGGTAGTTCTCCTGGCCTCCGGCGAAGTCCTTGCCGACCGCGGTGAACTCAAGGGTCCCGCCGTCCTTGAGATGGAGGGTGAAGGGGATCTCAGCTCCGGGCTTCACCGCTTCGGTGACGCCCATCAGCATGATGTGGTCACCGCCGGGCTGGAGCTGGTGGGTGCCCTTCGGCGGGATCACGATCCCGCCCTCCTTGGGTCGCATGATCATCTTTCCCTTGGAGTCGACGACCTCGTGCAGCTCGACCTTCGGCGACAGCGGCGAGGCGACGGAGACGACCGTCACCTCGGCGTCGGTGTTGTTGACCAGGGTGCCGAAGGCGGCGCTCATCCCCTTCTTGGCGGTCTTCACCCATGGGTCGGTGATCGTCAACGCGGGAGCGGCGGAGGTGGCGGGGGCCGCGGCGGGGGCGGGGGCCTCGGCGGGGGCCGCTGCCGGGGCGACGGTGCTCTGGGAGCCGCACCCGGCCAGGGCCACCGCGGCCGCGACCAGGATTCCGGCAGGGGTGATACGACGAACGGACATGATGATGCCTCTCTTCTGGCCGGCCGGCCGACAGGCCGCGGTCGATCGCCGCTCGATGGCCATGCCGGGCAGGCAGCCTGGAACTGTCACGCTGGTTCGGTCCGCCGGGCGGCAGGAAGGCCGCATCGGCGCAGGCCCGCGCGTGCGGGCTCGGGAACGGGTGATGCCCCCGGGTGACCCGTGCGGTCAGCCGGAGGCGGCGGTGACGGTCCGGGGAGGGCCACGCCGGCTGAGAACATGGCGCAGCACGGCGGAGCGGAGAACGCCCGGTTCGATCGCGGGCGGGGCGAGGAAGGAGACGTACGCCGGGGTCACGGGCACGATGAGCACGCGGCCTAGCCGCGCACCGAGCCGTCGCAGCAGCGCCCACAGCGCCGCCTCGCCGCGCGCCAGCCAGAGCGCGGTCAGCCCGGCGGCCCACCCGTGCGCCACCAGCATGCCCAGACCGGGCAGCAACCCCGAGTGGACATGCCCGATCATCTCGGCCGGGGACGCGACATGGGAGAGGGAGAACAGCACGTGCACCCCGGCCTGCACGCCCGCCAGCAGCGGCAGGATCACCGCCAGCGTGCGCTCGCGCCCCGAGGCGGCGAGGGCCGCGCCAAAGGCGAGGGCCAGGGCGGCGGCCGCGCTCGGCGCGGAGACCGAGCCTCCCGCCAGGACATGCGCCATCACGCTCAGACCCAGGCAGACCGCGGCGAAAGCGGCGGCGCGGGCGATACGGAAAGGCCAGGTCGCGGGCATGGTCCGGCAATCATCCCATGTCGCCACGGCGGTTCACGGACCCCCCTTGGCGAAGCGGGCTTTCAGCACCTCAGGCCGGTCGCCGCACTGCCGTACTCACCGGTAACTAAGTAGCCGCACTCATGCCTCGAAAGGCGGACGGTCCCGACGATGGAAGGCATGACACGACCGGTGAAGAGCACCACGACCCCTGCCTTCTACCTGCAGGCCGTCATCTCGTTCGGACTGTCGGTGGCGGCGATGGCGATCGGTATCGCCTACCTGCCCGTGACCACCTGGGTCCGGTCCTTCATGGGCATCGGGCTGCTCTACGTGGTGACGTCGACGTTCACTCTCGCCAAGTGCGTCCGGGACCGCACCGAGGAGGCCGCGGTCGTCAACCGCGTCGACCAGGCCAGGCTGGACAAGCTGCTGGCGGAGCACGACCCCTTCAGGAACGACTGACGCACCCGCGCCGCCGGGCGGGGCCAGGCCCTGTCCTGCGGATCTTTTGCCTACCGCGGTCGGTCAGGCGGCGCCTCGCCGCGTTGTCGTCGGTCACCGCAGCACGCTGCGGCTCCCTCCTCCGCCTTGCGAGACACCACCTGACCGATCCTCGCCACGGCAAGATCCGCAGGACAGGGCCTAGGGCGCCGGAGACTCGCGGATCTCGGCCAACGAGATCCGCATGGCGTCGGCGGCGCGGGTGAACCAGTCGGAGATGGCGGCCAGCTCGTCCGGGCCGTAGCTCTCGAAGAGCTCGATGAGCCGCCGGTAGGTGGGTTCGTACGCCACCGCGATGCGGGCGGCCGGGTCCCCCTCGGGGACGATCCGGATGCGACGGCGGTCGTGGGGGTCGGGGACGCGCCGGGCGTAGCCCGCGCTCTCCAGGCGGTTGACCACCCCGGTGACGGCCCCGGTGGTGAGACCCGCCAGTTCGGCGAGGCGCCCCGCGGTGAGCGCCTCGCCTTTCGCGCCGAGGATGAAGCCGAGACACGTCAGGTCCGTGACGTTGATGCCAAGGCGCTCGGCGAGCGCGTGCTGCCCGACCATACTCAACGCGATCAGCTGGTCCATCCGGCCCAGGACGTCCAGCGGCGAGACCCCGGGGCCGGACTTGCCTTCCATCGCGAATTCTCCTTACCATCTAAGAGATTTAGCTCGTGAGATAAATGATGCGGGCGGGTCCAACTTAGCCGCCCGCCGTCCGGTGCCACACCGCGGCCCGCGGCAGGCGGCGATCCGGACGGAGGAGAGCGCATGGGGATAAGAAAAGACCTCGCGGAGCTGGCGGAGACAGGTGATTCCGCCCTCCGGTGGGGCAGCCGGCTCCACATACCTGGTAAGACGGAGGGAACGCCCGCCCTGTGAACCGCGGGATTGAGGAGTCTTTCCATGCCACCCGAAGGTGTGAACGCGCTCTCCGTCTCGACCGGCGCGTACGAGGGCGCCATCGTGGTCCGGGCGATCGGCGAACTCGACTACGACTACGCACCGGTCTTCCGGAGGGAACTCGCCCGCTTCTGGGGCACGAGCACCGACGGCTCTCCGCTCTCTCCCCCGCCGCTCCTCCCGGAGAACCCGCCCTCCTCGTCCCCGCTGGTCCCGCCCCCCTTCGAGACGGCTCCGGGTACACGGGCCGAGGCCACCCCCCTGCTCATCCTCGATCTGGCGGGGCTCACCTTCTGCGACTCCACCGGGCTCGCGGAGCTGCTGTGGATCCTGCGCCAGAGCCAGGAGGCACGGACCCGCCTGGTGGTGACCGGGGCGAGCCGGACGCTGCGCCACATGCTCGCCACCACCGGGCTGCTGAGCTACTTCACGATGGCCGCCTCCGTGGAGGAGGCACTGCTGGCCGGTGAGACCGGGACGGCGGAAGGCTGAAGGACACCGGCGGGCCCTGCCCTGCCCTGCCGCCGTGAACGGCCGGCCGCGCCCCGTGGGTGACGTGCCCGCAGAAGTCCTGAGATATATGTCGTCAAAACACACTCATTAGCCTGACAAGTGAGTCAATATCTTCCTACGGGAAAATCCACTCTTCGTCGAAAGTGGGGTCCCGATGCGGAAGATGTCACCGCGGGCGACCGCGGAAGCACTGCCCGAGACCCTGGACGGGCTGCCAGTGGCACCCAGGGAATTCCTTGCCCTCGTGTCCGTGGACTTCACCGGGACGTACCAGGTCTACCTGGCCGCCAAGGACGAGCGCATCAAGATGACCAGGCTCTCCATGAGCCTGCTGTCCGCCCCGTTCGCCGCCGCGATCGCGCTGACCGGCGCGAAAGTGATCAGCCCGAACATGCTGACCTCATGGCAGGGCGTGCCCTGGTACCTGTTCGCGACGGTCGCCGCGTTCGGGCTGCTCAGCGTACTGCCCTTCCTGCGGCTGATCGAGGCGGTGAACGCGCACATGAGAACCGCGCGGGCGCTCAACAATTTCCGTCTGCTCTACGTCGTCCACCTCAAGGACCAGTTCTCGGCCCTCGGCTGGACTCCCAACCTGCCGGTGGACCCCCGCTATCCGGAGACGTACGCGCCGTTGGCCTGGCCGGGGATCAACGTGATGATGCTGGCCCTGGTCAACAGTTCCTACATCGCGGTCGGCGTGCTCGGGATGATCGGGGTCGTGCCCACCACAGCCCTGCTCCTGGTGATCATCGGACTGCTCGCAATGATCCACTACTTCGTCTACTACGTCCGCGCCAACGTTTCCCGGCAACGCCGACTCCCACACAATCCCTTCCATTTCCCCAACGTGGAGACCTGAATGCCCGACCTCCTCAGATTCGCGTCTTGTGGGGAGACGTGGATCTGGCTGATGCGACACGTGACGAACAACGGCCGGCCCGCCCTGGACGACCGCGGCCCGATCATCGAGGCACCGGCGGTACTGTTCGAGATCACCACTCTGGCCTGGGACGATCCGGTCCTGAAGTGCTATGGCGACGCGGGGAAGATCCCGCTGTACGCCAGCAAGTTCAGCGAGCGGTCGATCGTGCCGCCCTTCAAGTACAGTTACGGAGGGCGGCTCCGCCAGTTGCTCGGTGTCGACCAGCTCGGCTGGATCGTCGACGTGCTCCGCTCCAAGCCGTACACCAAGAGCGGTTGGATCTCGCTGACCGTTCCCGGCGAGCAGCCCGACGCGGTGCCCTGCCTGACCAGCCTCGCCTTCAGGCTCCGTGCCGGGCGGCTGGCCATGACCGCCGCCTTCCGGTCCCAGAACGCGTTCACCAGCTACCTGAACTACGTGCCGCTGCGCGGTGTCCAGAGCGAGGTGGCGGACGGCCTCACGGTGGGCTGCGGGTCGATGAGGATCTTCGTCGACGTGCCGCACATCTACGCCGCGGACTCAGCGGCGGTCGGCAGGATCCTCCGGCTGTCGGAACGCGACGGGCTCGGCGCGGGAGACCCCGCACCGAGCCCTGACGTCGAACCCGCACCCTCCGCCGACCTGGCGGTGCCGGTACGGTGACCGGTCACCTGAAGCGGCGCAGCCGGAGGCTGTTGCTGACCACGAAGACCGAGGAGAGCGCCATCGCGCCTCCGGCGATCATCGGGGTGAGCAGCCCGAACGCGGCCAGTGGGAGGGCGGCCACGTTGTAGGCGAAGGCCCAGAACAGGTTGCCCTTGATGGTGCGCAGCGTGCGGCGGGACAACCGGATCGCGTCCGCGGCCACCCGCAGGTCGCCGCGGACCAGGGTGAGGTCGGAGGCCTCGATCGCGACGTCGGTGCCGGTGCCCATCGCCATGCCGAGGTCGGCCTGGGCGAGCGCGGCGGCGTCGTTGACCCCGTCGCCGATCATGGCCACGGTACGGCCCTCGGCCTGGAGACGCTTGACGACCTCCACCTTGTCCGCGGGCAGCACGTCGGCGATGACGTCGTCGACGGCGTTGATGCCGACGGCCTCGGCGACCGTACGGGCCACCGTCTCGTTGTCGCCGGTCAGCAGGATCGGGCGCAGGCCGAGCGCGCGCAGCGCGGCGATCGCCTCGGCCGAGGTGGGCTTGATCGCGTCGGCGACGGTGAGCACCGCGCGGGCCTTGCCGTCCCAGCCGACCGCGATGGCGGTCTCCCCGCGCGCCCACGCCCGGTCCAGCTCCTCAGAAAGGTCGGCCGGCAGGTGCTGCGACCATTCGGCGAGCAGTTGGGGGCGCCCGACGAGGACGGCGTGCCCGTCGACGACACCCTGGACGCCCAGGCCCTCGATGTTCGCGAAGTCCTCGACCTTGGCGGTGGAGTCCGCGGCGCGGGCGACGGCGCGGGCGATGGGGTGCTCGGAGGCCGCCTCCAGCGCCCCGGCCAGCCGGAGCACCTCGTCGCGATCCTGCCCCTCCGCGGTGAAGACGTCCTTGAGGGTCATCGTGCCCGACGTCACGGTGCCGGTCTTGTCCAGCACGACGGTGTCGATGCCGTGGGTCGACTCCAGCGCCTCGGGCCCCTTGATCAGGATGCCCAGCTGGGCGCCGCGACCGGTGCCGACCATCAGCGCGGTCGGCGTGGCGAGGCCCAGGGCGCAGGGGCAGGCGATGATGAGCACCGCCACGGCGGCGGTGAAGGCCGCGGCGGCTCCGGAACCGGTGCCGAGCCAGAAGCCCAGGGTGACCACGGACAGGGCGATCACGATCGGCACGAACACCGCGGAGATCCGGTCGGCCAGCCGCTGTACGGCGGCCTTGCCGTTCTGCGCGTCCTCCACCAGCCTGGCCATCTGGGCGAGCTGGGTGTCCGACCCGACCCGGGTGGCCCTGACCACGAGCCGTCCCCCGGCGTTCACGGTGGCGCCGACCACGGTGTCCCCCGGCCGCACCTCGACGGGAACCGACTCACCGGTCAGCATGGAGGTGTCCACGGCCGAGGAACCCTCCTCGACCACGCCATCGGTCGCGATCTTCTCCCCCGGCCGTACCAGGAAGAGATCTCCCACCTTGAGGCTGTCGACGGGAACGAGTTCCCCGGAGGCCAGCGTGACCTCCTTGGCGCCCATCGACAGCAGCGCGCGGAGCGCGGCACCGGCGCGGCGCTTGGAACGGGCCTCGAAGTAGCGGCCCGCGAGGATGAAGGTGATCACTCCGGCGGCGGCCTCGAAGTAGATGTTCCCCGAGCCGTCGCCCCTGGAGAGGGTGAACTCGAAGCCGTGCCGCATGCCCGGCATCCCGGCCGTACCGAAGAACAGGGCCCAGAGGGACCAGGCGAATGCGGCGATCGTCCCCATCGAGACCAGCGTGTCCATGGTCGCGGCGCCGTGCCGCAGGTTGGTCCAGGCCGCCCGGTGGAAGGGCCAGCCGCCGTAGACCACGACGGGTCCCGCCAGGGCCAGGGAGAGCCACTGCCAGTTGTCGAACTGCAGCGCCGGGATCATCGCCATCGCGACGACCGGCACCGACAGCACGATGGAGATGATCAGGCGCTGCCTGAGCGGCGTGAGCACGTCCGGCTCGACCGGCTCCTCCGTCCCCTCGGGGGACGGCGCGGCGGGCAGCTCGGCGGTGTATCCGGCCTTCTCGACCTCCGCGACCAGGTCCTCGGGGGTGACGTCACCGGGGTAGGCGACCTTCGCCTTCTCGGTGGCGTAGTTGACGGTCGCGGTCACCCCGTCCAGCTTGTTGAGCTTGCGCTCGATGCGTGCCGCGCAGGAGGCACAGGTCATGCCACCGATGGCAAGCTCGATCTCGCCGCCGGCGGGCGGCCTACCGGTGGTCATGGACGTCATGTCCTCTCCTTGTGTCTCGTCTGTCGTCGTACTCGGCCGTGCGCCTCGTCGGGGGCTGGGCACCGGCCCGTTCGGGCGGTCGTCCCCGCCGCGGGTGGGGGCGGACATGCTCTGCCCTCTCACCCTGGGAACACGTAACCCCCTTGGGGTATTTCACGGCTACTGTCCGTGCTCGTGGGAGCCGTGACCGTCCCCGGTCGGCGCCGTGGCCCCACCGGCCTCGGAATCCGGGCTGGTGGCGGCGGTGAAGGCGGCGGTGTGCACGGTGCCGGCGTGCTTGAAGTCCAGGTAGAGCCCGTAGGTCCCCGCGCTCGGCACCTCGGCGTAGAAGGTGATGTCCGGGCCGGGCGCGGTGCGCCCGTCATCGGGCGCGCCGTCGGGGTGCACGTGCAGGTAGGCCAGGTCACCGTCACGGAGCGCGACCAGGTGACCGTACGCGGCCAGGTAGGGCTCCAGGTCGGTGACCGGTTTCCCGTCCTTGGAGATCGACAGCGTGAGCATGCTGGTACGGCCGGGCACCAGGTCGCCGGCCAGGGTGACGGTGTAGTCGCCCACCTTCACGGTCTCCGCCGGGACGGCCGGCGGCTCGGGCCGGTAGTCACCCGCCACCGACAGGTCCATGCCGAGCGTCATGGCCTCCGCCCCCTCCGGGGCGAAGTCGGCGAACGCCCGGTACTCCCCGGCGGCGGGAAGCTCCAGCGGGACCGACCAGACCCCGCCCTTCTGGGTGGGGTGCAGGTGCTGGAAGCCGGTCAGGTCGCGGCGGACCACGATGAGGTGCAGCTTCTTGTCATGCTGGGTGGTGAACCCGGTGACCGGCTGGCCGCCGGGACCGATCACCGAGAAGCGGAAGTCGGTCCGCTTGCCCGCCTTGACCTCGTCGGTCTCCGGCAGGAGCGTGTATCCCCCCTGGGAGACCTGGAGCCCGCCGGGAACGGCCGGTGCCCGCACCGCCCCCGGCCCCTCGTCGTGCCCCGCGCCCGCCCCGGTGGCATGGCCGGCGCCCGGCTCGGCGCCGTGGCCCGCATCGCGAGTGGCCTCGGCCACCGCGCCTCCAACGGGCCCGACCACCCGGCCGACCCCCAGCGCGCCGCCGAACACCGCCGCCAGGCCGACCACGTACGCACCCACCTTGATCGCGCCGTTCATCACTCCTCCTCAATACCCTCGGGGGGTATCTATCGACTCCACCACAGTGCCACACCACCCCCCTTTCCAGCAACCCCCCGGGGGTATACCTGGAGCCGGTCTCCGGAGCCCAGGATCGCCGATGCGCAGGTCGGTGACGGGTTTTACCGAAAATCGGCGGCGGGCAACCCTTCTCTCCGCTCAGGCGTATGGAGAGGTATGAGATCGGATGAACTGAGGTGACCGGCCGAGATGATGCTGGATTCTCAGCTTTCGTCGCCGCACGCGGCACGAGCCTGCTGAGGATCGCCCATCTCGCCTGCGATGCCACCGAGGACGCCGAGGACCTGCTGCAGACGGCCCTGGAGCGGGCGTACCGCAACTGGGGCCGGGTCCGGAGCGACAGCGATCCGGAACCCTACGTCCGCCGCATCATCGTGAACACCGCCATCAGCCGTGCCCGGCGCAGGGCGGTCCTGAGGATCATCCCGACCGGCACCCCGCCGGAACGGCCGTCGCGGGAGACCGACATCCCGCTCCGCCACGCGCTCATGGACGCGCTGCGCGAGCTGCCGCCCCGGCAGCGCGCGGTGGTCGTCCTGCGCTACTGGGAGGACCTCAGCGAGGCGCAGACCGCGGAGATCCTCGGTTGCTCGACGGGAACAGTCAAGAGCCAGGCGTCCAAGGCGCTCGCCAAGCTGCGGCCGGCGATCGGCGGGGAGCCGTTGGAGGAGGCGATCAGGAGTGCCCATGCTTGAGCAGGAGATCCGCCAGATCATGGCGGACGAGACCGCGCGGCTGCGCGCGGCCCCCGGCCTGGCCGAGCGGGTGATCCGGTCCTCGCGGCGCAGGAGCGCCAGGCGGATCAGGATCACCGCCGTGGTCGCCGCGGCGGCCGTCGCGGGGATCGCGGCCCCCGTCCAGCTGGCGCTGAACCCGGCTCCCGCACCGCACGACCAGGTCGCGACCTCCGGGACGCCGGAGCCTGACACCGGCGACCGGGACGCGCCACAGCCCCTGTTCACCGAACCCCCGATGCCCACGCCGACGCCCACGGCCACCCCGCGCGTCTTCCGTACGCCCGTCGGCATCGGCACCGGGAACACCCTGGGGCGCGTCCACGTGGGATACATGACCGGCGGCCTGGTACGGAACGCCTGGGCGGTGAACCGAGGCGACGAGTACTCCACGACGTGGAGCTATCCGGACGACGGCGAGGGCTCCTACCGTGTCCAGATCTTCGTCTTCGAGGGTCTGGCCGCCGCACGCGCCGACGAGCAGTGGCAGAGCTACCGCGTTTTGAACAAGGGGAAACAGGTGCCCCTCGGCAATGGCCGGACCGGTTATGTCGTCAACCGGTGGGTCGGCGAGGACGGCGGGAAGGGGACCCCGAGCATCTTCCTGCAGGTGGGCGAGGAACGGGCGGTCGAGGTGATGATCAGTCCTGATTACGTGAAGGATCTCGGCGGCAGGCGGGCGGTCGAGCGCGAGCTGACCGCGATCGCCGCCGGTCTCACATCGGACGATTGAACCGGCGGGGGGACGGGCCCCGGACGGCGCGCTCTCCGGAGCCCTGGCGGTGAGCGCGCGTCTTTCCAAGGCTCCGGTACGGCACCGCTCCCTCGGCCGGACGGTCAGGACGGCAGGCGACGGACGCGTTCCGAGGACGGGTCGTAGAGGGGTTCGGCGGCGACGGCGGCGCCCACCCAGGTGCCGGTCACGCCGACCTCGACGCGGTCACCCGGTGCGGTGCCCTCGGGCAGGTAGGCGTAGGCGATCGAGCGGTCGACCCGGTGGCCGTACCCGCCGCTGGTCACCCGCGAGGCGGGCAGGCCGCCGGAGCGGACCGGCTCGCCACCGAGACAGACCTGACGCGGGTCGTCCAGGACCAGGCAGAACAGGCTCCGCGCGGACACCGGGGCCGTTGGACCCGCGGCGGACACGGCCGAGGAGGCCGGTGCGGGACGGTCGCCGGCTGGGCGGTGGGCGGCGTCCAGGGCGGCGCGGCCGAGGAAGTCCTTGTCCCCGGCGACCGCGAAGCCCAGGCCCGCCTCGTACGGGGTGGTCTCCGGGGTGACGTCCAGGCCCCAGACTCGGTAACCCTTCTCCAGGCGCATCGAGTCGATCGCACGGTACCCGGCCGGGCGCATGCCATGCGGCGTTCCCGCCTCCATGAGCGTGTCCCAGAGCGTCAGGCCGTACTCCGAAGGGCAGTACAGCTCCCAGCCGAACTCGCCCACGAACGTCACCCGCTGGGCCAGCACCGGGACTCCTCCGACACTGATCTCCCTGGCCTTCAGGTAGCCGAAGGTCAGGTCGTCATCGGAGACGGAGCCGAGGATGTCGAGCGCTCGCGGGCCCCACAGGCAGTAGCAGGCATGGGCCGAGGTGACGTCACGGACGTCGAGTCCCCGGCCACGGAGCCAGGCGGCGTCGTGGACGCCGAAGGCGGTGCCGGTGACCAACCGGAAGCGGTCGTCGGCCAGGCGGGTGACGGTCAGGTCGGCCTCGACGCCGCCGCGCGCGTTGAGGAGCTGGGTGTAGACGATCGAGCCCACCGGCCTGTCGAGCTGCCCGGCGCACGCCCGCTGCAACCCTTCCAGTGCGCCTGCTCCCGCCACCTCCAGCTTGGCGAACGAGGTCTGGTCGAACAGGCCCGCGGCGTCGCGGGTGGTCAGGCACTCCTCTCGGACGGCCGGCGACCAGATCCGGCCGGCCCACCCGTCCGGGCGGAGGCCCCGGCCGCCCCTCCGGGGGCCCTGGCCTTCCGAGCGGACATCCCCGTCGCCCAGGGGAGGGTCCCGGTCGGGCTCCGCGGCCGGGCGGGCGTTGGACTCGAACCAGTTCACCCGCTCCCAGCCGGCCTTCTCGCCGAACGCCGCCCCGAGCTCCGCGTGCCGGCCCCAGGCGGGAGAGCGGCGGAGCGGCCGGGCGGCGGTCCGTTCCTCGCCCGGGTAGACGATGTCGTAGTACTTCGAGTAGGAGTCCAGGGCCTTGGCGCGGCTCCACGCCGCGGAACGGGCGTGCAGCCCGAAGCGTCGCAGATCCATGCCGAACACGTCGTACTCGGGCGAGCCATCCACGATCCACTCGGCCATGACCTTGCCCACGCCGCCGGCCGCGGCCAGGCCGTGGACGCAGAAGCCCGCCGCCGCCCACAACCCGCGGACCGAGGTCTCGCCGAGGAGGAACTCCCCGTCGGGAGTGAACGCCTCGGGGCCGTGGACGACCTTCGTGATCTCGGTGTCGGCCAGGGCGGGGACCCGCCGCACCGCAGACTCCCACGATTCCTGGAATTTCGGCATATCGGGGGGAAAGACGGTCCGAGGCTCCTCAAGCGGGGCAGACGTTGACCAGATCTCCGGGTTTCGGATATACCCACCGACCAGAATCCCGCCATTTTCTTCCCGGAAATAGACAATGTTGTCCGGATCCCGCACCGTGGGCGTGGAGGAAGGAACCCCGAAAGGCTCGGTGACCACATATTGGTGTTTGATCGGCACAACCGGAATGTCCACCCCGGCCAACCGCCCGACCCGCCCGCTGGCCGCACCCGCCGCGACGACCACGGTCTCCGTCCGGACCGACCACTCCTCGAAATCCTCGGCTCCCTCGGTGCCCGAAGCGAGCCGTACGCCGGTGATCGCCCCGCCCGCCACGTCGAGCCCCACCGCGCGAGTCCCGGTGAGGATCCGCACGCCCAGCTTCCGCGCCCCGGCCGCCAGCGCCCTGGCCAGCAGCGCCGGATCCAGCCAGCCGTCCCCGGGCAGCCAGAGCGCGGCCCGCACGTCGTCGGTGTACAACAGCGGGGACATCTCCCCGGCCTCGGCGCCGGACAGCACCTCAAGACCCAGCCCGTAGGTCTCCCCGGCCCCGGCCAGGCGCAGGGACTCCTCCACCCGCTCGGGCGTGGTCGCCAGGCGGAGTCCACCGACCCCGTGCCACCCCGGGTCCAGGCCGGTGAGCTCGGCCAGCTCGGGATAGAGACCGGCCGAATACATAATCATCTTGGTCTGGGTGACCGTGGAGCGGAGCTGGCCCACGAACCCGGCCGAATGCCAGGTGGTCCCCTCGGTGAGTTCGTGTCGCTCGACGAGTATCACCTCGGTCCAGCCAAGCCTTGCCAGATGATAGGCCACACTGCACCCGGCCACCCCGCCACCGATCACGAGGGCCCGTGCAGAGCCGGGAAGTTTCAAAGTCCGCAACCCCTCTGTAACACCTCGTCCGCAGAATCGGATCAATGGTCTGAAGGTAGGCCAAAGGAGAGCGGCATGCCAGATCCTCTAGGGGATGTCCGTAAATGGGCCGGACAGCCCGTGACCGAGACACCGATCAAGGGCGGGCTCAGCCATCGGATCGCCAGGCTCGACGCCGCCGACGGACAGCGCTGGCTGCTGCGGGTGCTCGATCCCCGGGTGTCGGCCGCCGGCCTGGGCATACCACTCGATGAGGAGATCGCCAACACCGTCCACGCGGCGGACGCGGGGGTCGGCCCCAGGGTGCTGCACCGGCTGCCCGGCGCGCTGGTGCTGGAGTATCTCGACGGCGTCACCCTGGACGCGCACACCGTACGGACACTTCCCGGCCCCATCGCGGCGGCCTGCCGCCGGCTGCACGCCGGGCCCCGGTTCGTCAACGACTTCTCCATCTTCCGCAAGCTCGACGAGTTCCTCGCCCTCTGCCGTACCCACGAACTGGGCACACCCGACGGCTACCAGGACCGTCTTGCCACGGTGACGGAGATCGAGCGGGCGCTGGCCGCCGACCCGCTGCCCAAGGTGCCGTGCCACAACGACCTGCTACCGGAGAACTTCATCCGCTGCGGCGCCGAGGTCAGGATCGTCGACTACCAGCTCTCCGGGAACAACGACCCCGCCTTCGAGCTGGGCGACATCGCCGCCGAGGCGGACTACGACCCGGACCTGACCACCCGGCTGGCCCGCGCCTACTTCGGCACCGACGACCGGCGGCTCACCTCCAGGGTCCGGCTCAACCTGATCATGTCCAACCTGACCTGGACGCTCTGGTTCGCCGTGCACCACGGGCTGCTGAAGGAGCGGGCCGCCGACGCCGACTTCGACTACGAGGCCGAGGCGGCCGACAAGTTCTCACAGGCCGTACGAGATCTGGACGACCCGGAGTTCGGGCGGCTCGTCGATGACGTCCGGGGCGCGAGCACCGGATTCCCACCCCCCGCACCACCACGCTAGGAGGCTTGCGTGACCAAGCCAACGTCGGTCGACGAGGACGCGAGGCGACTCGCCGAACTCGGTTACAAACAGGAGCTCTCCAGAACCTGGAGCGGTTTCTCGAACTTCGCCATCTCCTTCTCGATCATCTCCATCCTGGCCGGTTGCTTCACCACGTTCGGCCAGGCCTGGAACAACGGCGGCCCCATCGCGATCTCATGGGGGTGGCCGCTGATCTCGATCTTCATCCTGATCATCGGGCTCTGCATGTCAGAGCTGGTGTCGGCCTACCCGACCGCCGGCGGCATCTACTGGTGGGCCGCGAAGATGGGCAAGCCCATCCACGGCTGGTTCACCGGCTGGTTCAACCTCATCGGCCTGATCGCCGCGACGGCCTCGGTCGACTACGGTTGCGCGACCTTCCTGAACATCACCCTCGACCGGTTCTTCCTCGGCTGGAATCCCACCCTGACCAACACGTTCATCCTGTTCGCGATCGTCCTGGTGCTGCACGCGCTGATCAACATCTTCAGCCACCGGCTGATCTCGCTGCTGCAGAACGTCTCGGTGTGGTGGCACGTGTTCGGCGCGGCGGCGGTCGTGCTGATCCTGATCTTCGGTCCCGACTCGCACCAGTCGATGTCGTTCGTCTTCACCGAGACGATCAACAACTCCGGCTTCTCCGACTCGTCCTACTGGTTCTACGTGCTGCCCCTCGGATTCCTGCTGACCCAGTACACGATCACCGGGTTCGACGCGTGCGCGCACGTGTCCGAGGAGACCCAGGGCGCCTCCACCGCCGCCGCCAGGGGACTGTGGCAGTCGATCTTCTACTCGGCGATCGGCGGCTGGATCCTGCTGCTGGCCTTCCTGTTCGCGGCCACCGACGTGAACGCGGTCAACGAGGCGGGTGGCTTCGTCGGCGCCATCTTCGACAGCGCGCTCCCCGGCAACCTGGCCACGGCGATCTTCACGATCTCCACCATCGGCCAGTTCTTCTGCGGGATGAGCTGCGTGACCTCGATGTCCCGGATGACCTACGCGTTCTCCCGCGACGGCGCCGTCCCCGGCTGGCGCCTGTGGTCGAAGGTGGACGGCAACAGGACCCCGGTCAACGCGATCATCTTCGGCTGTGCGGCCGCGCTGGTCCTCACCCTGCCCGCGCTGTACGAGGCCCCCGGCGGGTTGCCGCTGGCCTTCTACGCGGTCGTCTCGGTGGCGGTCATCGGCCTCTACATCGCCTTCGCGATCCCGATCTGGCTCCGGCTGCGGATGGGCGACCGGTTCGAGCCGGGGCCCTGGACGCTGGGATCGAAGTACCGGGTCATGTGCTGGATCGCCATCGTCGAGATCGTCATCGTCTCGATCTACTTCGTCATGCCGCTGGTCCCGGCGGCCGTACCGTTCAGTGACGACTTCACACCGGCCGCGGTGAACTACGCGCCGATCGTGGTCGGCGTGATGGTGCTGGGCGTGGGCCTGTGGTGGGCGCTGTCGGCCAGGCACTGGTTCACCGGCCCGCGCCGCACGATCGACGAGCTCGACCCGATCGATCCGGTCGACCCGGTCGGCAAGGAGCCGATCGGCTGACCGGCCCCGGCCGGCTTCCCCAGACCCGTGCCGGTCACCGCCCGAGGATCGGCCGGCGCGAATCCGGGTCACCCCGGAAGGCCGAGAAATCGGTCAGCTCGCCTCGAACGCCTCCGCCACCGCGGCCCGGACCTGCTCCATGGCCGCGGTGGCGGGGGCCTCCCGCCGCATCGAGGTCATGTCGACCTCGGGCATGCCACAGGCCACCGCCCAGCCCCACGGGGTCAGGTCACCGTCGACGTTGAGGGCGAACCCGTGGCTGGTGACGCCCCGGCTCTGCCGCATGCCGATCGAGACGATCTTGCGTCCCGTCTCGACGGTCCACACACCGGTCAGCAACTCCGAGCCCGGCGGGGTGTCGCGGCGCTCGGCCGCGACTCCCAGCGCGCCGAGCGCCGCGACGAGCCTCAGCTCGACCTCTCGGACGTAGTCGACGATCCCCTCGTCCTCGCCGAGCTTGACGATCAGGTACCCGACCAGCTGGCCGGGGCCGTGGTAGGTGAGCTGGCCGCCGCGACCCGTGCTCACGACCGGGATGCCGTGAGCCGGATCGGGCAGGTGCTGCTCAAGGGTCCGCCGGCCCGCGGTGTACACCTGCGGGTGGCTGAGCAGCCAGAGCGTGTCGGGGCGCTCGTCGCGTTGCCGCTGACCGACCAGGTCGGTCATCCGCTCCATCGCCTTCTCGTAGTCGACCAGGTCGTCCTGGACCAGGGTCAGGGGGCGTTGCCTCATGCCCCCAGCTTATTTTCAGTAACGAGCCTCCGGCGCCTTGGGTATGAAGATCCACATGAGCACGTAGACGACCCAGAGCGGCCCGGGAATGAGCGAGAGCAGCAGCCACAGCACCCGGACGAGGGTGGGCGGCAGGTTGAGACTGTCCGCGATCCCGCCACAGACTCCGGCGATTATCTTGTGGTTTCTCGAACGGTACACGGTGCCTCTCCCCGAATCGGTGTTCTTTGTCCGGTCAAACGAACGGCCGGAACCGCCACGTTCCCGAGGCATCCCTGAGAAAACCCTGACAGGGTCGAACTTGATAACTTTTCTTGCCAGTCAGCGTCGATACATCCCTAGGCGAACGCGGTTGATACCGGTACGTTCCGCCATGTACCTATAGGGAGTCTCCCTCCGTTCCACCCCCTAGGAGCGTTATGCGCCTGAGGTTACGACGCAGCATGGTCCAGACCGCCACCCTGGTCACGGCCATCGCTCTCCCCCTCGCCTTCACCGCACCGGCGAGTGCCACCGTCGCGGCCCCCAGTGTCCCGGACGTCCTCGCCAACGCGTTCGCGACACAGATCAAGGGCAGCAACGTCAAGAAACACCTGGACAAGTTCCAGCAGATCGCGACCGCCAACGGCGGCAACCGGGCGGCGGGCACGTCCGGCTACGACGCCTCCCTGGCCTACGTGCAGGACAAGCTGAACAAGGCCGGATACAAGACCTCCACGACCGACGTCGAGTTCCCGATCAACTGGGAGGAGTTCAGCCCGTCGGTCCTCCAGAAGACGGCCCCCGAGGCGAAGACCTACGCCAACCCGGCCGACTTCGTGACGGTGATCTCCTCCAGCCCTGGCGACGTCACCGCCCAGATCCAGGTCGTCGACGCGATCATCCCGACGCCGCCGAACCCGAACACCTCGACCGCGGGTTGCGAGGCCGCCGACTTCGCCGGGTTCGTCCCCGGCCGGATCGCCCTGCTCCAGCGCGGCACCTGCCCGTTCGTCGACAAGGCCACCAACGCCAAGGCGGCCGGCGCGGCCGGTGTGATCTTCTTCAACGAGGGCCAGCCCGGCCGTACCGACCCGCTCCTCTTCGACATCGTCGAATGGCGCTTCGGCTTCCCCATCGTGATGGCGAGCACGGCCGTCGGCCTGGACCTGGCCGCCAACCCGAACACCACGGTCCGCCTGAAGGTGGACGCCAAGACCACGGTCGGCCGTACCAAGAACCTGATCGCCGACTCCCGCTGGGGCAAGTCCGGCGAGATCGTGGCGGTCGGCGCGCACCTGGACAGCGTTCCCGAGGGCCCCGGCATCAACGACAACGGCTCCGGCAGCGCCGCCGTCCTGGAGACCGCGCTGAAGCTGGCCAAGGTGCCGACCAAGTACAAGCTCCGCTTCGCCTGGTGGGGCGCCGAGGAACTGGGCCTGCTCGGCTCCGAGCAGTACGTCGCGGGCCTGTCCCAGGCCGAACGGGACAAGATCAGGCTCTACCTGAACTTCGACATGATCGCCTCGCCGAACGGCGGCACCTTCCTGTACGACGGTGACGACTCCGACGCCGAGGGCGCCCCTGCCGGTCCGGCGGGATCGGCCGAGATCGAGAAGCGCCTGGAGAGGTTCTACGGCAAGCGCGGCCTGCCCTTCGAGGGCACCGACTTCACCGGCCGCTCCGACTACGGCGCCTTCATCGCCAACGACATCCCGGCCGGAGGCATCTTCAGCGGCGCCGAGGTCCTCAAGACCGCCGAGCAGGCCGCCAAGTTCGGCGGGACCGCCGGTGTCGCCTACGACCCCTGCTACCACGCCGCCTGCGACGGCATCGGCAACATCGACGCCGCCGCGCTCGACCGCAACTCCAAGGCCGTCGGCTACGCCACCACGTTCTTCGCCTACGACCTGACGGGCATCCCCGACCGCAACGCCGCGACGCTCGCCAGGACCGCGGCGCAGACCGCGACGGCTCCTGAGGACGCGGCCCGCTAACAACAAAGTCCAGCAAAGCGCACCACCACGCTGTACGGCGCGCACCCACCACGGGTGCGCGCCGCTCGGGGGACCCCCACACCCTCAAACCCGAGGAGCATGATGCGCAGTCTGTGGACCATGGGCATGGCGGCGATCCTGGCCATCCCTCTGGCATTCACCGCACCATCGGCGTCGGCCGCCGTCCCACCGGACATCTCGCTGACCGCCGTGAAGGCACACCTCACCCAACTCCAGTCCATCGCCACCGCCAACGGCGGCAACCGCGCGCACGGCCGCCCCGGCTATCTGGCCTCGGCCAACTACGTCAAGGGCCTGCTGGACGGCGCGGGGTTCACCACCACCCTGCAGTCGTTCACCTACGGCGGCGCGACCGGCTACAACGTCATCGCCGACTGGCCCGGAGGCGACCCGAACGACATCCTCATGGTCGGCGCCCACCTCGACAGCGTGACCGCGGGCCCCGGCATCAACGACAACGGCTCGGGCAGCGCCGCCATCCTGGAGACCGCCCTGGAGGTCTCCCGCCAGTCGCTGGCTCCCACCAAGCATCTGCGCTTCGCCTGGTGGGGCGCGGAAGAGCTGGGTCTGCGCGGCTCGCAGGCCTACGTGAACAGCCTCTCGGCCACCGAGCGGGCCAAGATCAAGGGCTACTACAACTTCGACATGGTCGGCTCGCCCAACGCCGGCTACTTCATCTACGACGGCGACAACTCCGACGGCGTCGGCTCGGGCCCCGGCCCGGCGGGCTCGGCGCAGCTGGAGGCGACGCTCCAGGCGTACTTCACCTCGATCGGCGTGGCCACCCGGGGCACCGACTTCGACGGCCGCTCCGACTACGGGCCCTTCATCGCCGTCGGCATCCCGGCCGGAGGCACCTTCACCGGCGCCGAGGGTGTCAAGACCAGCGCCCAGGCCACCCTCTGGGGCGGTACGGCGGGCCAGGCGTTCGATCCCTGCTATCACCGGGCCTGCGACACCACGGCCAACATCAGCGACACCGCGCTGAACCGTAACGCCGACGCCATCGCCTACGCGGTGTGGACCACCGCCACCGCCACGCCGCCGACGGTCGTCTGGCAGGACACCTTCGAGACCTCGACCGGCTGGACGACCAACCCCTCGGGCACCGACACCGCCACCTCGGGCCAGTGGGAGCGCGGCGTCCCGCAGGCCACCACCTCCAGCGGCGCCAAGCAGCTCGGCACCACGGTCAGCGGCACCAACGACCTGGTCACCGGCAGGCTCGCGGGCACCGCGGCGGGCGACTACGACATCGACGGAGGAGTCACCAGCGTCCAGTCACCGGCCGTCACCCTGCCGTCGACGGGAACGCTCAAGCTGGCGTTCTCCTGGTACCTGGCGCACGGTTCCAACTCCTCCACCGCCGACTTCCTGCGGGTGAAGGTCGTCGGCTCCACCACCACCCAGGTGTTCCAGCAGCTCGGCGCGGCCGCCAATCGCAACGGTGCCTGGGGCGCGGCCGACGTCGACATCTCCGCCTTCGCCGGGCAGAGCGTCCGGATCCTCGTCGAGGCCGCCGACGCCTCGACCGCCTCCCTGGTCGAGGCTGGGGTGGACGACGTCAAGATAACCCGGCAGTAGACCGGAGCAAGGTCAGGAGGCCGGGCGGTCGCAGACCTCGACCGCCCGGCCTCATCGTCCGCCGCCCGTCTCCACGGGCGGCCGGCTCAGCCTCGCTCCCGGGTGCCCGCCGATGACCGGGTGCCCCTCGCGGGCACCGTGCACATGCCGGGCGGGAGCGTGGCCCGAACGCGACGAACGCTCATCCGCCGAGTTCGCCGCGGAGGCTCAGCGGGCGCATGTCGGTCCACTCCGCCTGGATGTAGGCCAGGCAGTCCTCCTTGGAACCGGTCTTTCCCACCTCGCGCCAGCCGTTGGGAATCGCCCGGCCGGCGGCCCAGATGGAGTACTGCTCCTCGTGGTTCACCACAACGGTGTAGAGGTCGGTGGTCATCGGGTGGCCCTTTCTTCCTTGACGAGCCGGCGGTCGGCCAGCTCCTGGAGTACGTCCTTGTCGGTTATGATCTTCGCGTCGGGAATGACGTCCGGCAGGTCGTCTTCGAGAAGGCGGACCGGCCGGTAGCGGTAGGCGGCGAGACCGAGCAGCATCGTGCAGACACCGGCGGTGATCATGAGAAGTGCGATGCCTCGCCCCGGACTGGTCGCGAGCGGCTCGAAGACGTGCTCCGCGAGCGGCCCGGACAACAGGAATCCGGCGGGCACCATCATCCAGCTGAGCATGAGAGTGGTCGCGATCACACGGCCCTGAAGTTCGAGCCCGACCTTGGCCTGGACGATGGAGAGCCAGTGCGTGTTGAGCACGGCGGTGGCCAGGCCTATGCCGAACAGGCCGAGAGCCGGGAAGACCGGGTGCGGCCAGAGCCCCATGACGACCATCGACAGGCCGATCAGGACGAAGCTGCCGAGGATGCCCGTGGTGCGACGGGGCAGACCGCCTGTCACGGCCATGAGAGCGCTGCCCACCAGCAGCCCGACACCGCTCGCGGCGAGGATCATGCCGAGCACGGAAGTGTCGCCCAGCGACAGCGCGAGGGGGGTCGCCAGCAACTCGACCATTCCCATCATGAAGTTCAGCACGGTGGTGAAGCCGATGATGGCCACCAGGCCGTGCCGCCGCGAGATGTAACGCCAGCCGCCGATGAGCTCCTTGCCGAACGGCTCCTCCTTCCTGACGAAGAGCGTGTCGGGGAACCGGATGGTGAGATTGATCGTGACGGCGAACAGGAACGAGACCAGGTCGATGAGCAGGATGCCCTGCAATCCGATGGCGGCGGCGAGCGCGCCCCCCAGCAGGGGGGCCAGGGTCGTGCCGACGGCGCTGCCGAGCTGGGTGATGCCGTTCGCCCTCCCGTAGTACCGCTTGGGCACGAGCTGGGTGACGGCGGCCAGATAGGCCGGTTGCTGGAACGCGTTGGCGCAGGCGCTGATGGTGACGGCGGTGAAGATGTGCCAGAGCTCAAGGTGGCCGAACATGTAGAGGGCACCGAGGCTGAGGGTCCCCGTGGCGGCGAAGGTGTCGGCGAAGATCATGATCTTTCGCCGGTCCCAGCGGTCCGCCAGCGTTCCGGCGACCGGTGCCAGCACGACGGCGGGCAGCAGGGCCAGGACCGTGGTGAGCGCGAACAGTGAGATCGACCCGGACCGCTGGTAGACCCACAGACCCATGGCGAACGTGGTCAGACCTGTGCCGATGACCGAGACGAGCTGCCCCGCCGCGACGAGGGAGAACGTCCGCAGACTCGGCTGCGCAGTCCGCTTCGGCGGGGTTTCGGCCTGGTCCTCCCGGGCCCGGCCGTTCTCCACGTGATCATCTGGGGCCTGTTCGTTCCCGCTCCGGCCGTCGGGCCGCCGCCCATGGTAGGAGGTGATGATGTCCATGAGCTCGGCTGCCTGGTGTTTCTGGAAGTAGTGACCCGCCCCCTCGATGAGCTCCAGGGACACCGAGTCCGAGAACTCCTCCCACTCCCTGAACCGTTCCTGGTACAGCTCGGTGGCCCGGTCGGCGGTTCCGATCACGGAGACGATCGGCGCCGCGAGCTTGCAGGCCCCGCCGTCCCGGTACCGGGCGGTGTAGTAGTCCTCACCATTCTTGACGTCCCTGAAGAACACCCGCATCAGGAACGCCTGTTCCTCGTCGGTGAGGGCGTCGGTGAAGAATCCCATGGCGCGCAGGAACTCCAGCTGGGCGCGCTTGGAGGTACGGCGCTCCGTCGGGAACATCCTGTGCAGCAGGTCGGCCAGCCTTCCCGGCAGGCGTGGCACCGGGAAATGGCCGCCGATGAAGATCCGGGCGAAGTCGATCCCCTCGGCCTCCAGCCGCTCGGCCAGCGCGACGGTCATCGCGCCCCCCATGCAGTGCCCGTAGAGGACGAGCGGGCCGGTGATCCGCTCCTTGATCTCCTCGACGCAGCGGCTCAGGAGCTCGTCCATCGGGAGCATCGGTTCGTCCGGCCGGTTGACGTCGTGGCCTGGAGGTTCCAGCGCGTACAGGGAGACGCCGGCCGGGACGGCGGCGGCGGCGAGCGACTGGTAGGTGATGGCACCCGCGCCGGCGAACGGCAGGCAGACGATCGTCATGGGGGAGTCCCCCTTGGGACGGGGAGGCGTCAGCTCGTGGAAGAGCCTCGTACTCCGCCCTCCGGCGTGCTCGGCGAACGAGCGGACGGTCGGGTTCTTGAAAAGGTCCAGCACACCGGCGGAAAGGCCGTTCCCCCTGACGGCACGCACGGCTTTGAACGAGTCGCCGCCCAGGTCGAAGAAGTTGTCGTCGATCCCGAGACGTTCCACGCCCAGTACCTGCGCCCACTGCGTGGCCAGAGTCATCTCCAGCGGGGTCCTCGGCGCGACGTAGCCACTGTCGTCGAAGGAGCGGTTACGGTCGGGAGCGGGCAGGGCCCGCCGGTTCACCTTGCCGTTCGGAGTGAGCGGGAAGTCCGCCATCGTCACGAACGCCGTGGGCACCATGTAGTCGGGCAGGTTCCTGCGCAGGTAAGTCCGCCATTCACCGGCATCGACCGGCTCCTGTCCGGGGTGCGGCCGCAGATAGGCGACGATCTCCTTGGCGCCGTCCTCCTCGCGGATGACCACCACCGCGTCGAGCACTGCGGGATGCGCCAGCAGTTGGGTTTCGATCTCGCCCAGCTCGATCCGGAAGCCGCGCACCTTCACCTGCGCGTCATTGCGCCCGGCGAACTCGACGGTGCCGTCCGGCCGGAACCGGCCGAGGTCCCCGCTGCGGTAGAGCCGCGCCCCCGGAACGGGCCCGTAGGGATCGGGCACGAACCGGTCGGCGGTGACGTCGGGCTGTCCGAGATAGCCCCGGGTGACTCCCAGGCCGCCGATGTGAATCTCGCCGACGGCGCCGACGGGAAGGAGCCGCATCGCGCTGTCGAGCACGTAGACCTGGGTGTTCGCGATCGGGGGGCCGATCGTGATGGGACCGCCGTCCTTGTGGACCCGCGCCCCGGTCGAGTAGATCGTCGTTTCCGTCGGGCCGTACATGTTCCACAGCTCGCCGGTCCGGTCGAGCAGGTCGGCGGCCAGCGCGGCGGGCAGCGCATCCCCGCCGGTCACGGCCTTGAGCCCGGGTATCCCCTGCCACCCCGACGACACCAGCAGGTGCCAGGTGGCGGGCGTGACCTGCAGGAACGTCGCGTTCTCGGCGGCCATCAGGGCGGCCAGGCTCGTCGCGTCATATGCCTGGTCGCGGGTCGCGATCACCACCCGGGCTCCGACGCAGAGCGGGAGGAACATGTCCAGGACCGAGATGTCGAAGGCGAAGGTCGCCACGGCCACGAGCGTGTCCGACGGTTTCAGCCCCGGCGCGCGCCCCACGGAGTACAGGAGGTTGACGGCCGCCGAGTGCGGGACGGCCACGCCCTTGGGGCGGCCGGTCGATCCCGAGGTGTAGATGATGTAGGCGAGGCTTGAGGCGGGAGCCGGCACCTCGGGTCTGTCGGCGCTCTCCTGCTCGATGTCGGCGCCCAGCAGCACCGTCTGCCCCTCGTAGTCGCCGTAGTCGTCCAGGAGCCCCTCCTGGGTGATCAGGACAGCGGCCCCGGAGTGCTCCAGCATGTACGTCCGGCGGTCGCGCGGGTACATCGGGTCGAGCGGTACGTACGCCCCGCCGGCCTTGAGCACCGCCAGCAGTGCCACCATCATCGTCTGCGAGCGTTCGACGGCCACCCCCACCAGCACGTCGGGGCCGACGCCGAGCGAGCGGAGACGGTGGGCCAGCCGGTTCGCCCGCCGGTCGAGCCGGCGATAGGTCAGCGAGAGCCCGTCGAAGGTGATCGCGATCGCCTCGGGGGTGCGGTCCGCCTGCCGCTCGACCAGTTCGTGGATACGGCAGGTGGGCACCTGGTCATCCGCCGAGGCGTTCCACTCGACGAGCTGTTCGTGGCGCTCGGCGGGGGTCAGGAACTCGACGTCGGCGAGCCGGATCGAGGGATCCGCGGCGAACGCCTCCAGCAGCGTCTCGAAGTGGCCGAGCATGCGCTCGGCGGTGTGCTCCTCGAAGAGGTCGGTGTTGTACTCCAGGCGGCAGTCGAGCCCGCCGTTCACGTCGTAGACGTAGAGCGCCAGGTCGACCTGGGCGGCTCTCGCGTCGACGGGCAGTCTGCGGGTCCGCAGCCCGTCCAACCGCCACTCGTCCGGGGGCAGGTTCATCAGGTTGAACATGACCTGGAAGAGGGGGTTTCTGCTGGGGTCCCTGGGCAGGTTGAGCGCGTCGACCAGCCGCTCGAACGGGACGTCCTGGCGCGCGTACGCGTTCAGGGCCGTCTCACGGACCTGGGGAAGGAGGTCGCCAAAAGCCATCTGGCCGTCGAGCCGGGTGCGCAGTACGAGGGTGTTCAGGAAACACCCGATCAGTTCCTCCTGCTCGGACCGGGTGCGCCCGGCCACCGGCGAGCCGACACAGATGTCGGACTGCCCGGTGTAGCGGTACAGGAGTGTCTGCAGCGCGCCGAGCAGCGTCATGTAGAGGGTCAGCCCGCGCTCCCTGCTGAGCCCGCGCAGCCGGTCCGCCAGATCCACGGAAAGCAGCCGGGCGGAGACCGCGCCGTCGAAGGTCTGCAGCGGCGGCCGGGGTTTGTCCGTCGGCAGTTCCAGGGCCGGCGGCGCGTCCGCCAGCTGCCCCCTCCAGTAGGCGAGATCGGGTTCCAGGACCTCCTGTAGCCGTTCACGCTGCCACAGCGTGTAGTCGCCGTAGCTCAGAGGCAGGTCGCCCAGCGGCGATTCGCGGTTCGCGGCGAACGCGTTGTAGAGGACGCCCAGCTCCCTGGCGATGACCCCGAGCGACCACCCGTCGGAGACGATGTGGTGCATGGCCAGGGACAGGACGTGGTGCGTCGGTCCCAGCCGCAGCAGGGTGGGCAGGAACACGGGCCCCTCCGCCAGGTCGAACCGGGTCCGCGCCAGCTCGGACGCGACCTGTTCGGCGGCCGTCATATCGGGAACCTCGATCACCGGCAGCTCGACCGGGCCGGGCGCGGCGACCATCTGGACCGGTTCCCCGCCGGACGCCGGGAAGGTCGTGCGAAGCGCCTCGTGCCGGTGGACGATCTCCTGTACGGCGGCGCGCAGGGCGCGCTCGTCCAGCTCGCCCTCCAGCTCCAGCGACACGGCGATCGTGTACGCGTGCTGGTCGGGGTACATCTGGTCCATGAACCAGATGCGCCGCTGCGCGTAGGAGAGCGGTAGGGGGCCGTCGTCCGGTTCCCCCGCCGGTTCCTCCGGAGCCTCGCCCAGAGGTTCCCCGGAGGCACCCTCGGGACGCTCCCCGGTGACGGTCCCGGACTGCGGGAGCGTCGCGGCCAGACGGGCCACGGTGGGGTGCTCGAACACGGCCTCGATCGGGACCTCCTCACCGAGGACCGAGCGGAGTCTGGCCACGAGCTGGGTGGCCAGCAGCGAGTGACCGCCCAGTTCGAAGAAGTCGTCGTGGTCTCCGATGGGAGTGATGCCGAGGATTTCCTCCCACACCGCGGCGATGCGTGCCCGCGTCGCGTCACCGGGTGCGAGTTCCGGCGAGGAGAAGGGGGAGTCGGGGGAAGGGCCGTCGGCGGGCTCCTCCGTCGACGGGGCGGGCATGCCCCGCCCCTGGACCCAGTGCCTTTTCCGCTCGAACGGGTAGGTGGGCAGGGGCACGCGCGGCCCGCCCTCGGGAAAGCGGGCCCAGTCGACCGGCACGCCGGCGAGCCAGAGCCGGCCCACCCCGTCGAGCATGTGGGCGAGGTCGTCCGTGTCGTCGGCCGGATGCCGCATCAGCGTGACGACGGCGTTCGCCGGGGTCTCCGGTCCGCCCTCCTCCCGCCGGTCCGGTCGGCCGCCGTCCCGGTTCCGCAGGAACGTGGCGAGCGTACGGCCGGGTCCCACCTCGGCGACGGCGTGGCCCTCCTCCAGGAGGATCCGGGCGCAGTCGCCGAACCGCACGGTCTCCCGCAGGTGCCGTGCCCAGAAGGCCGGGTCGGTCGCCTCCTCGGCGGTGACCCACGAGCCGGTGACGTTCGACAGGTAGGGGAGCCGGGGCGGCTGGAGGGACACCCGGCCCACCTCGGCGGCGAAGGCGTCCAGGACGGGGTCCAGCATCGAGGAGTGGAACGCGTGGGAGGTCCGCAGCTGCCGGCAGGTGACGCCGCGCCGCAGCAGCCGCTCCTCGAGCGCGGCGACGGCCGGATGCGGGCCCGCCACCACGCAGAGCGCGGGGCCGTTGACCGCGGCCAGCGACAGCTCCTCGTCCAGCAGCCAGCGCACCTCCGTCTCGGGCAGGGGCACGGCGAGCATGGCTCCCGAGGGGAGGTCCTGGACCAGGCGGCCCCTCGCGCTGACCAGTCTCAGCGCGTCCTCGACGGAGAAGACCCCGGCCAGGCAGGCGGCGACGTACTCGCCGACGCTGTGTCCCGCCATGGCGTCGGGCCGCACCCCCCACTCCATCAGATGGCGGGCGAGGGCGTACTCGGTGACGAACAGGGCGGGCTGGGTCAGCCAGGTCTGCTGCAGCGTCGAGCCGTCACCGGCGTAGAGGGCGTCGCGCAGGTCCAGGCCGAGGTGCGGACGCAGGAACTCCGAGCAGAGGTCGACGGTCGCGCGGAACACGCCCTCCCGCAGGTACAGGCCCGCGCCCATGGCCGGGTACTGGGATCCCTGCCCTGGGAAGACGAATGCCACGCCACGCTCTCGCCGGGCCGTTCCCGAACGGAGCCGCTGGGCGTCCTTCGCGGTCAGGATCTCGACGGCGGCCTTGCGGTCGGCGGAGACGAGCGTCCGCCGGTGGTCCAGCTCGCGCCGTCCCAGCCGCAGCGTCGTGGCCGCGCTCGCGAGGCTCACCTCGGGGTGGTCGCGCAGGTGGTCGCCGAGCCGCTCGGTCACGGCGTCGAGAGCGGAGGGCGTCCTGGCGGACAGGACGAGAAGCTCCGGGTCGCCGGAGGTGTCCCTGGGCGGGATCCGCGGCGCCTCCTCAAGGATGACGTGGGCGTTCGTGCCTCCCATTCCGAACGAGCTGACCGCGGCCCGGCGGGGGCCGTCACCGGTGGGCCAGGCACGCGATTCGGTGTTGACGTAGAAGCGCGTGCCGCCGAAGTCGATTTTGGGGTTGGGCGCGCTGAAGTTGAGGCTCGCGGGCAGTGTGCCGTCCTTGAGCGCCATGACCGTCTTGATCAGTCCCGCGACGCCGGCGGCCGCGTCGGTGTGGCCGATGTTGGACTTCACCGAGCCGAGGGCGCAGGGCCGCGAGGTGTCCTCCTCCTCGCGCCCGTAGACCTGGGCCAGTGCGGCGACCTCGATCGGGTCGCCGAGCGGCGTCGCCGTGCCGTGCGTCTCGATGTAGTCGATCGTGCCCGGGGAGACGCCGGCCACGGCCAGCGCCCGCTCGATCACCTCCGCCTGACCGTCGACGGCGGGGGCGACGTAGCCCACCTTGCGCGCGCCGTCGTTGTTCACCGCGGAGCCGCGGATGACCGCGTGGATGACGTCGCCGTCGGCGATCGCGTCCTCAAGCCGCTTGAGCGCCACCACCCCGACGCCGCTGGAGCCCAACGTGCCCTGCGCGTCCACGTCGAACGGACGGCAGTGGCCGTCCGGGGACTCGATGCCGCCCACCTGGTAGAGGTACCCGCGGCGCTGCGCCGCTTCGACTCTCGCCCCGCCGGCCAGCGCGATGTCGCACTCGCCCGACAGCAGGCTCGCTCCCGCGAGGTGGATCGCCACCAGCGAGGTCGAGCAGGCCGTGTTCACACTGATGCTCGGACCGCGCAGGTCGAACTTGTAGGAGACACGGGTGGGCAGGAAGTCCTTCTCGGTGCTGAGCATCAGCTGATACTCACCGACCGCGCGAACGATCTCGGGAGCGTGGAGGAGGTTGTCGGTCAGGTAGGTGCTCTGCCCGGACCCGGCGAACACCCCGATCTGCCCGGAATACCGGTGCGGGTCGTAGCCCGCGTACTCCAGCGCCTCCCAGGAGCATTCCAGGAACAGGCGGTGCTGCGGGTCGAGGATCTCCGCCTCGCGGGGAGTGAAGTCGAAGAACCCCGCGTCGAACCGGTCGATGTCGTCGAGCACGGTGCCGGCCTTGACGTAGGCGGGGTCGCCGAGCAGGGCGGGATCGCCTCCGTCGGAGAGGATCTCCTCGTCGGAGAAGGACCGGACTGCCTCCACCCCCTCGTCGATGTTCCTCCAGAACTCCTCCGGCGTACGGGCGCCGGGGAAACGGCAGGCCATCCCGATGACGGCGATGGCGCCGCCGGAGGGCACGGCGGCCTTCACCGCCGCGGCGGCCTTGGCGGGTTCCCCCGCGACGAGGAAGTCGGCCAGCGAGCGGATCGTGGGATGGCGGAACAGGTCGGTGACGGTGATCCGGTCGCCGAACAGCTCCACCAGCTTCCCGTGGACGGCGAGCAGCAGCAGTGAATGGCCGCCGGCCTCGAAGAAGTTGTCGTGCGCCCCGATGTCGTCCCGACCGAGCAGCGTTCTCCACACGCCCGCGACGACCCCCTCCACATCGTTGTCGCGCGCGGGCTCGGGGACCGGCCCGGAGGACGGGGCGGGCAGCGCGGCCCTGTCGACCTTGCCGTTCGCCGTCAGCGGCAGCGCGTCCAGGACGACGAACGCGGAGGGGACCATGTAGTCGGGCAGTTCGGCTCTGAGCGCCTCGCGCAGCGCGCCGGCACCGCCCTGGTCACCGTCACCGTCACCGTCGCCGGACTTCACGACGTAGGCGACGAGGCGTCTGTCGCCGGGGGTGTCCTCCCTGAGCGTCACCGCCACGTCGGCGACGGCCGGCAGGCGCGTCATCACGGCCTCGATCTCGCCCAGCTCGACGCGGAACCCGCGCAGCTTCACCTGGGTGTCCTGCCGGCCGAGATATTCCAGGTTGCCGTCGGCGCGGTAGCGGACGATGTCCCCCGTCCGGTACATGCGCTCGCCGCCCGACGCCGAGAACGGGTCGGGCAGGAACCGCTCGGCGGTCAGCCCCGGGCGGTTCAGGTAGCCGCGGGCGACGCCCGCCCCGCCGACGTGGAGTTCACCGGCCACCCCGACGGGGACCGGGTTCAGCAGGGGGTCGAGGACGTACAGCCTGGTGTTGGCGATGGGACGGCCGATCGGGACCGCCCCGGTGGTCGGCGTCTGCTCCCAGACCTCGTAGGTGGCGCATCCGACCACGGTCTCCGTCGGACCGTACTCGTTGATCAGGCGGGTGTCCGGAGCGTGCCGGCGCCAGAACGCGATGTTCTCGGCGAGCAGGCTCTCCCCGCCGATCACGAAACTCCTGGTCCTCCCCGCGGCCTCGGGTGGCGGGAGCTGGTGTGCCACGACCTCCAGGTGCGCAGGGGTGATCTTCGTGAGGCCGTACGGCGCCCGCCTGGCCAGGAGCGCCTCGCCGAGCCCCTCGGCCCCCACGCCCTCGGGCAGCAGGTGTACCGTGCCACCGGCGAGCAGCGGCACCAACATGCTCGTGACGGTCAGGTCGAACCCGACGGAGGAGTGGACCGGCGCGCCGCCGACGGGGACGTACTCATCGCGGGCCCAGGCCGCGTAGTTGGCGATGCCGCGATGCGTGACCATCACGCCCTTGGGCCGTCCGGTCGAGCCGGAGGTGTAGATGACGTAGGCCAGGTCGTCGTGGCCGGTCCCGCTCTCCCGCAACGGGGGCGCCCCGGAGCCGTCGAGCGTCTCCACCTCGACCACCCGGGCCGACGAGCCGGCGAACCGGTCGGCGAGCCGCCCCGAGGTCAGCAGCAGAGCCGCCTGTGTGTCGTCGAGCACGAAGGCCAGCCGGTCCTTCGGCTGTGCGGGGTCGAGCGGTACGTACGCCCCGCCCGCCTTGAGCACGGCGAGGAAGGCGACGGCGAACTCGACGGAGCGTTCCAGGCAGATTCCGACCAGGCTGCCGCGGCCGACTCCCAGCGCCTGGAGAGCCCGCGCCCACTCGTCGGAAGCGGCGTCGAGCTCCCGGTAGGTCAGCTCCCCGCCTTCGTCCACGACGGCCACGGCGTCCGGGACGGACCGGGCGCGCAGGGTGAACATCTGGTGGACGAGGTTCTCACCGATCGGCTGGTCGGTCTGGTTCCACCCGACGAGAATCCGCTCGCGTTCCACGGGCGACAGGATCGGCAGTTCCCAGACCGGCGTCGTCGCGTCGGCCACGGCGCCGGCCAGGAGTGTGCCGAAGTGACGGCTGAGACGGCGGATGGAGACCTCGTCGAACAGGTCGGTGCTGTACTCGACGGACCCCTCGATACCGTCCTCGCCGTCCCGCACGGCGAGTGTCAGATCGAACTTCGACGTCTCGCAGGGCACCTGGACCGGGGTGACGGTCAGCTCGTCCAGGTCCGGCCGGGACTCGGCTCCCTGCTGGTAGATGAACATCATCTGGAAGAGCGGGCTGCGGCTGAGGTGACGTTCCGGGCGCAGCGCCTCGACCAGCTTCTCGAAGGGCAGGCCCTGGTTGGCGTGCGCGTCCAGCATCGCCTCGCGCACGCGCGCCACGACCGCCGCGAAGGAGGGGTTCCCGGAGACGTCCGTACGGATCACGACGGTGTTGGTGAGGAACCCGATGAGACCTTCCAGCTCCGCGCGGTCGCGGTTGGCGATCGGGGTGCCGACGACGATGTCGGTGTGCCCGGTGTAGCGGGCCAGCAGGATCTGAAAGGCGGCCAGCAGCACCATGGCCGGGGTGGCGCCCAGGCCGCGGCAGAAAGCGTGGAACTCCTCCACCGATCCTTCGACGCGGAACGGCAGCGACCTGCCCTCGAACGACTGGGCCGGCGGGCGCGGCCGGTCGGGGAGGAGTTCCAGCACCTGGGGGGCGCCTTCGAGGGCCCGCCGCCAGTGGGAAAGCTGGGCGTCGTACTCGGGACCCGCCGGCCACTCCCGCTGCCAGACCGCGAAGTCCGGGTACTGGATGACCGGCTCGGGCAGTTCTGCCGGCCGACGGGCGCGATGAGCCGTGTACAGCTCACCCAGCTCGCGGTTGAACACCTCAAGCGACCATTCGTCGGCGACGGCGTGGTGGAAGGTCAGCAGCAGGACGTGCTCCTCGGGACCGCGCCGCAGCAGCCGCCCGCGCAGCAGGGGCCCGCGGCCGAGGTCCATCGGCTCCACGGCCAGTGCCGCCAGCCGCGACCGCAGCTCGTCCTCGCCGTCGCAGTCGACGACGGGCAGGTCCAGGCGCAGGTCCGCCGCGATGAGCTGCACCGGCTCGGCGCCGTCCATGGCGAAGGTCGTCCGCAGGCTCTCGTGCCGAGTGACCAGCTCGTTCAGCGCCTTGACCAGCGCCTCGCGGTCGAGCGGCCCCTGAAGCCGGTAGGCGACGGGCAGCAGGTACAGGCTCGTGTCCGGCAGCATCCGGTCCAGGTACCAGAGCCGTTGCTGGGAGAACGACATCGGCGCCCGGTCCGACGGCTCGCGCCGGGGGATGCCGCCGGAGCGGGCCGGTAGCCGCCGCTTCCTTCTCAGCGCCTCCAGCAGCTCACGCCGGCGAGGCGACAACTGATCCCCGTTCACCTGGTGTCCTCGATCTCTCGCAGAAGTACTTCCATGTCGCTGTCGGAGGAGGTGGCGACCATTAGGAACAGCTCGGCCGCCTCCTCCAGGGCGGGGCCGTGCTCGTCGAGCAGCGTCCTCGCCAGCGTCGCGACGGTGGGTTTCTCGAACAGGACCTTCAGCGGGATGTCGACCTCCAGCGCCTCCCGAAGGGCTGAGGCCGCGCGCATGGCGAGGAGGGAGTGACCGCCCAGTGCGAAGAAGTCGTCATGGAGCCCCACCTCCTCCGCCCCGAGGAACTCGCCCCAGGTCGTGGCGATGACCCTCTCCAGTGCCGTTGTCGGGGCGATGAACACCTCGCCCTCCGGTACGGGCGCGGGGAGCGCGCGGCGGTCCACCTGGTTGGAGGGCGTCCTCTCCGCCTGCTCCTCGACCAGTGTGTTCAGGCAGGCGTCGACAGGCTCCGGACGGGGGCCGCTCAGCGGCTCGGTCCCTGCCGCCGGCGGCAGCTCGGAGATCCGGCGGAGCGGGTTCTCCGCGACCCCCCACAACACCTTCTCGTAGTGCGCGAGAAACAGCTCCATCGTCTCGGTGTCGAACAGGTCGGTGCTGTACTCGGCGATCAGGACGGGACCGTCCGGCAGGAAGTCGACGAACGTCAGAAGGTCGAACTTGGCGCAGCCGTTGTCGATCTCCCCGTTCGTCGCGACGCGGATTCCGGCGGCGTGCGCGGCGGGCACCTCCTGCTGCATCACGAACAGGACCTGGACGAGCGGGTTGTGGGCGGCTCCCCCGCCGAGGCCGAGGCTCTCGACGATCCGCTCGAAGGGGACGTCGGCGTTGGCCGACGCGTCGAGAGCCGTCCGCCGCACCTCGCGGAGCAGGTCGGCGAACAGGGGGTCCCCCGGCAGATCGACCCTTAGGGGAAGGGTGTTCGTGAAGAAGCCGACCAGCTGTTCCGCCGCCGGATGGTCACGTCCCGCGACGGGCACCCCCACCACGATGTCCTCCTGGCCCGTGTAGCGGCGGAGCAGCACCTGGAAGGCGGCGAACATCACCATGAACAGGCTGGCCCGCGCCTGCACGCCCACCGACTCCAGGGTGGAGACGAGCCCGGCGGGCAACGGACGGCGAAGCTTCGCGCCGCGATGACTCCTGGCCGGGGAGCGAGGGCGGTCGTAGGGAAGTGCCAGGGATTCGGGCAGTCGCTCCAGGCGCCTGCCCCAGAACACCAGCTGCTCCTCGGCGACGCTCTGCAGCCGCCCCGACGACCAGGCGGTGAGGTCGGCGTAGCGGGCGGTGAGCGTGGGCAGTGCCGGGGGACGTCCGGTGACGAACGCCTCGTACAGCTCGCCCAGCTCGGCGAGGAGGACGTTCGTCGACCAGCCGTCGAACGCGATGTGGTGCACGGTCAGCAGGAGCTCGTGACGGTCGTCGGCGAGCCGCAGGAGCAGCCCCCGCAGCAGCGAGCCGGTACGGAGGTCGAAGGGGGCCCGAGCGTCGGCGTCGACGAGTTCGGCGCGCCTCTCCCCCGGGAGCCCGCGCAGGTCGGCGGTGACGAAGGGAACGGGCCGCCAGGTGGCCACGTGCTGGACGGGCAGGCCCGCCCGCTCGTCATAGCGGGTGCGCAGGGGTTCGTGCCGCTTGACGATCTCGTTCACCGCGCGTTCGAGCGCGGCGGCGTCCAGGTCGCCGTCGATCGTGTAGGAGATCGGCACGTTGTAGAGAGCGCTGTCGGGAACCAGGCGGTCGATGAACCACAGCCGCTGCTGTGCGGGCGAGAGTGGCGACCACTCGCTCACCGAGCCGAGGACGAGAGGCCGCGACACTTTCTTCACGTCGCCGTCGATCTCTCGGGCGACGGCCGCGACGGTGGGATGCTCGAAGAAGATCCTCGACTGGACCGGCCTGCGCAGGGCGTCCTCCAGTTGCACGGCCATCCGCATCGCGGCGAGCGAATGACCTCCCAATGCGAAGAAGTCGTCGTGGACGCCGACCCGCTCCAGGTTGAGGACGCGCCGCCACGCCTTGGCGACGGCCGCTTCGGTGGGTGTCCGAGGTGATGCCGAGTCACGGACCGCGTCGGCGCCTCGGACCGAGGGCAGTGCACGGCGGTCGACCTTCCCGTTGAGGGTGAGTGGCATCTCCGTGAGCGGGACGAAGCGCGCGGGAACCATGTACTCGGGGAGCTTGGCACCGAGAAACGCCCGCAACTCCTCGACCGCCCCACCGCTCATGACGACATAGGCGACGAGCCGGTCCTGCTGGAGGAGCACCGTGGCGGACTGCACGTGGGGGTGCCGGCTGAGCACCGCCTCGATCTCGCCGAGCTCGATCCGGTAACCCCGGAGTTTCACCTGGTGGTCGGCGCGGCCGATGAAATCAAGCTGGCCGTCGGGCCTGGCCCTGGCGAAGTCACCCGTTTTGTAGAGCCGCGCGCCCGCCGATCCACCGAACGGGTCCGGGACGAAAGCCTCAGCCGTCAGCTCGGGACGCCCCAGGTAGCCTCTGGCCAGTCCGACTCCGCCGATGTAGACCTCGCCGGCCTCGCCGGGCGGCACCGGTTCGAGGTGCTCGTCGAGCAGGTGGACGTCCACGTTGCCGATGGCCTTGCCGATCGAGGGCGCGCCGGTGTTCTCGGCGTGGGCGGGTATCTCGGCGACGGTGGCGAGGACTGAGCATTCCGTGGGCCCGTAGCCGTTCACCAGACGGAAGGGAAGCCCCGGGGGCGGGTAGCGGGTGAGGCGGTCCCCGGCGGTGAACATGATCCGGAGCTTCGTCGCAGGCGGCCAGTCAAGGTCGACGAGGGCTTCGACGACGGCCGTGGGAAAGAAGCACGCGGTGATCTCCTGTGCCACGACCCAGTCGCGCAGGGAGGTCAGGGAACCCCGGGTGTCGGCGTCCGGTATCGCGATGCTCGCCCCCACCGTCAGGTAGCTCCAGATCTCCCAGACGCTGACGTCGAAGGCAGGGCCGGCGATGATTGCGGTCCGGTCCTCCGCCGTGGTACCGAACTCCTCGTGGTGCCATCGCACCAGGTTGAGCAGCCCACCGTGCGGTACCAGGACCCCCTTCGGGCGCCCGGTCGAACCGGACGTGTAAATGGTGTAGGCAAGCCTGTCGAGGTGTGCCCGAGTGGTCTCCTCGCCTTCGAGGACCCCGCCTTCCGTTTCCCCGCCTTCGAGAACCCCGCCTTCGAGGTCCTCGATGAGGATCAGGGGAGGAGCGTCGGGGTACGTCAGTCGCTCCGACCAGTTCGAGTCGGTCACCACGGCGACGACCCGGGCGTCGTCCAACATGGTGTGGAGGCGTTCGGCCGGAGTCGCCGGATCGAGCGGCACGAAAGCGGAGCCTGTCTTCAACACGGCGAGCTGGGCCGCGATGAGAAGCACGGAGCGATCCGCGAGAACACCGACGAGAGACTCCGGAGCCGCTCCGAGCTCAGCGATCCGCTTCGCCAACCGAGTCGACAGGGCGTCCAGCGCCTGGTAAGTGAGAACGCCGTCCGATGTGATCAGCGCGATCGCCTGGGGTGCGGCTCGCACGCGCTCACGAAACAGATGTAGGACGGTCAGAGGGGACTGCGGTGCCATATGACGCCGTTTCGTTAGGCAAACTCCTTAGGTCGGAGTATGTGAACCCCTCTTGCGTCCAACTTGGCAACGGCTTAAGCGGCACTAAGTTTTATGCCTGCTCAAAATGTCCAGGGAGCCGCTCCGATATTCCGCGGTCACCATGCCGGCCCCTCCGGCGGCGGGCACGGCCGGTTCACGACCGATGACACATCTCAGCCTGCTGACCGGGTCACAGTCGGCCCGTCCCTGCGCTAGCCTCGCGTACGCTACGCACGTGCTGGTACGAAAGGCGCTCAAGTGATCAGCTGGTTCGAAGCCGTGGTCCTCGGACTGATTCAGGGACTGACGGAGTTTCTGCCGATCTCCTCCAGCGCCCACATCCGGGTCGTCTCGGCGTTCTTCGGCTGGCAGGACCCCGGAGCCGCGTTCACCGCGGTCATCCAGCTCGGCACCGAGGCCGCGGTGCTGATCTACTTCCGCAAGGAGATCTGGGAGATCATCTCCACCTGGACGCGGTCCCTGTGGACACCCGACCTGCGCGGCCACCACTCCGCCCGGATGGGCTGGTACGTCATCGTGGGCACCATTCCGATCGTGGTGCTCGGCCTGCTCTTCAAGGACTCCATCGAGAGCGTCTTCCGCGACCTGCGCCTGATCGGCACGACCCTGATCGTCTTCGGGCTGGTGCTGTGGTTCGCCGACCACACCGCCCGCAACAAGCTCACCCTGGAGCGGCACCTCAGCTTCACCCATGCCCTGATCTACGGCTTCGCCCAGTCGCTCGCCCTGGTTCCCGGCGTCTCCCGCTCCGGCGGCACGATCAGCGCCGGGCTGCTGCTGGACTACCGCAGGGAGGAGGCCGCGAAGTACTCCTTCCTGCTGGCCATCCCGGCCGTGCTCGGCTCGGGCTTCCTGGAGCTGTTCAAGATCGGCGATGGCAGCGCCCCCGACTGGGGGCCCACGATCCTGGCCACCGTGATCTCCTTCATCGTGGGCTACCTGGCCGTCTCGTGGTTCCTGAAGTACATCAGCACCCACCGCTTCACCGGCTTCGTGATCTACCGGATCGCCCTCGGCGTCCTCATCATCGCCCTGGTGAGCACCGGAGTCCTCGACCCGTCGGCCTGAAGTCCCGGCATCGGCGGCTCAGACCGTCCGTCCCCCTCCTGGGCCTCCCCGGTGACTCATGAGTCTCGCCGGACGGCTCGGTCGCGGGCGTATCTGGCCGCCATCGTGTGGAACACCTCCTTCGGTGCCCAGCGCCTCTCGTCGAGCATCCTGACCACGCCGTAGGAGGCGATGTCCCCGTCCCCGATGTGGCTGAAGCCCGCGAAGGTGAACCAGAGAGCGGTGTCCACCCCCTCCTTCTCGAAGACGTCCAGCAGCTCGGTGAAGTAGCGCACCTGCTCGCCCTCGTCCCGTACGGCGCCCTCCGGCGGCTGCCAGGCCATGCCACCGCGCTCGCCCGCCCCCCGGTAGGCGCAGGTGCCGAACTCGGTCACCGCGACCGGTTTGCCGTGCTTGAACTTGTCGCGCAGTTCCTCCTGGAAGGTGGCGGCGTTGTAGGCGGCCCGGTAGGCGTCGGCGCCGATGATGTCGAACGGGGCCCAGTCGACGAACTCCCACGGGGCCGCCGCGTAGGTGACGGGCCCGCCGAAACGGGTCCTGACAACGTCCGCGCTCTCGGCCAGGAAACCGTTGAGCCGCTCCAGGACGGGGCCGAGCGAAGCCCACCACTCCATGTCGGCGGTGCTTATCGTCTGCAGGCGATCGCGGTACGTGGCACCGGGGATGAACCCGGCGCCGAACCCGCTGATCTCGCATCCGGTCACGAGCACCACCTCGGCCCCGCCGCCTCGCACGGCCTCGGCCCGCTCCGCACAGTCGGCGAAGGTCGAGAGCATCGCCTCGGGCGGGAGGTCGACGGGGAAGGGGGCGAACCAGATCTCCAGCCCCGCGGCGGCGGCGTGCTCGGCTGCGACGCTCAGCCGCGCGGGATCTCCGCCGGAGATCCGTACCGCGTCGCAGTGCAGCTCATCGGCGATGACGCCCATGTCATGCCGGACGGCGTCGGGATCGAACACCTTGCGGCTGTTGTCGCGACCGGGCAGGAACCCGGTGTCGTAGTTGATTCCTCGCGCGCGCACGTCACTGTCTCCCTTGTCGGTTGATGCCGTACTCCAGCAGGTCGAAGGCGAGTTCGACGTCTCCGCACAGGTCGTGGCCCGCCTCTTCCGGCGAGGCGCCGGAGACCAGGAGGCGGAAGAACCTCTCCTGCAGGGTCAGCACGGAGGCGGTGATCTGGGCGGCCATCAGAGCGGCCGTCAACTCGTCGTGCTCTTCGGCCAGTGCCAGCGCCAGCGCCTGGCGCTGCCCGTGGAGCAGGTCGTTCGCGCCGCTGCTGAGCGCGGGACTGGCGAAGATCACCCGCATCTGGGTGATCAGGGCGTCCCTGTCCACGGCCGTCGCCGGCTCGGCGGCGAACGCGCGGTAGTGCGCCCGCAGGGCCTCCAGCGGCGACTGCCCGGCGGGCCGCGCGGTGACGATCCCCGCCAGGTCCTCCTGCCCCACGCCCCGCAGGACGAGCGACTCCTTGGTCGGGAAGTACTTGAACAGCGTCACCTTCGCCACCTCGGCGGCCTCGGCGATCTCGTTGACGGTCACCGCGTCGAAGCCGCGCTCGGCGAACAGCCGCAGCGCCACCGCGGCGATCCGCCGTTGCGTCTGTTCCTTCTTCCGCTCTCGCAGTCCCGCCATACGAGCACGATAAAACTGAACCGGGTTCAAAAGCAAACCCAGTTCGCTTTTTATGGCGGGTGGGAAAGGCCGTGCGGGTCGGTTGTGGCGCGCGATCCGGTGAAGGTGGCACGCTGCCCGGGCACGACCGGGGATGATGATCGGAGAGCCGGGAAGGACGGGCAGGATGGACAAGACGATCGCGGACTTCTGGTTCGACCCCTCCTGCCCGTACACCTGGATCACCTCACGATGGCTGGTGGAGGTGGAGAAGGTACGGCCGGTCGAGGTGCGCTGGCACGTGATGAGCCTGTCGGTGCTCAACGAGGGCCGTGACGAGGATCCGGAGGGCGACACCGAGGGCTACCTGTGGGTGCCCGTACGCGTCTGCGCCGCCGTACGACAGGAGTACGGGCAGCAGGCGCTCGGCAGGCTGTACACCGCGATGTGGACCGTCGCGCGCGCACCTGGGGCGGACTGGGCCGGTGCTCTCGACGCCGCCCTGGCCGCCGCGGGGCTGCCGGCGGAGCTGGCCGGAGCCGGGATGTCGACGGCCTACGACGAGGCGGTACGGGCCTCCCATGCCGAGGGCATCGGCCTGATCGGCGAACACGTCGGCACCCCGGTGGTCGCCGCCACCGGCCCCGCCACCGGTGGCGAGCGCGTGGTGTTCTTCGGCCCGGTGATCTCCCGGATTCCCGTGGGAGAGCGGGCGGGCCGCCTGTGGGACGGGACGCTGCTGGTGGCGGGGACGCCGGGCTTTCACGAGCTCAAGGGCGTCTCGCACGAGGAGCCCCGGCTCGACGACCCGAGCTGACAGGTCATGCCGGCCCCCGCGGTGTGCGCTTGGCCGCTCGCCCTCACGCGCCTCTTCGCCCCCGTGTTGTGGATCACACCGGCGGCGGGACATGCCCCGCCCGGCTGACTTCGCCGGCGGAAGGCGACAGCGCGTGCCGGGGGCGCGTCTCGTGGCGGGACGGGCTCGTGGACACTGGACGGGTGCGTTCCGACTGGTCCGACCTGCCCGTCCGCCATGCCCTGCCCGAGTTGCTCGCGGCGCTGGGTGAGCGGGGCGTCGCCGTGCTCACCGCGCCCCCGGGCACCGGCAAGACCACGCTCGTCCCGCTCGCGCTGGCCGGGCTCCTCGACGGCCCGGTGGCGAAGCGGGTGATCGTGGCCGAGCCGAGGCGGATGGCGGTACGGGCGGCGGCCAGGCGGATGGCATGGCTGCTGGAGTCGGAGGTGGGCGCGGAGGTCGGGTTCTCCGTCCGCGGCGAGCGCAGGGCCGGTGCGAGGACCGTCGTCGAGGTCGTCACCACGGGGGTCCTCCTCCAGCGACTCCAGCGCGACCCCGACCTCGAAGGCGTGGACACGGTCCTGCTGGACGAGTGCCACGAGCGCCACCTGGATGCCGACACCGCGCTGGCCTTCCTGCTCGACGTCCGCGCCACGCTCCGTCCCGACCTGCGGATCGTCGCTACCTCCGCCACCGCCGACGCCGCCCCCTGGGCCCGCCTCCTCGGCTCGGGCGACCCCGCGCCGATCGTGCACGCGGCCGGCACCGCGCATCCCGTCACGCCCGTCTGGGCCCCGCCCTCAGGGAAGGTCGCGCCGCCCCACGGCATGCGGGTGGACCCGGCGTTCCTGGCCCATGTCGCAGCCGTCGTACGGCGTGCGCTGGCCGAGCACGAGGGGGACGTGCTCTGCTTCCTGCCGGGCGTCGGCGAGATCGGCCGGGTGGCCGCGATGCTTCCCGGCGTCGACGTCCTCCAGGTGCACGGCCAGGCGCCGGCCCGGGTCCAGGACGCGGTTCTCTCCCCGGGTGAGGGGCGCAGGGTGGTTCTCGCCACCTCGGTCGCCGAGTCGAGCCTGACCGTGCCCGGCGTACGGGTGGTGGTCGACTCCGGCCTGGCCAGGGAGCCCCGGACCGACCACGCCCGCGGCCTCGGCTCGCTCACCACGGTCCGCGCGTCCCGGGCCTCGGCCACCCAGCGGGCGGGGCGGGCGGGCCGCGAGGCACCGGGCGTGGTCTACCGCTGCTGGTCGCGGGCCGAGCACGAGCGGTTGCCCGAGCACGCGCGGCCCGAGATCGCGCTCGCCGACCTGACCGGCTTCGCCCTCCAGGCCGCCTGCTGGGGCGACCCCACCGCCACCGGCCTGGCCCTGCTCGACCCGCCCCCGGCCGCCGCGATGGACGCCGCCCGCCGCACCCTGCACGCCCTGGGCGCCCTGGACTCCCCTGGCGCGCCGGGTCTCACCATGGGCCGGGTGACCGAGCGGGGACGGCGGATGGCCGGAGCCGGGGTCCATCCGCGTCTGGCACGGGCCCTGATCGATGCCGGGACCGATCCCCTGACCGGCCCCGGGACCGGTACCGGGAGCAACGCGAGGTCCCGGGTCGCCGAGGTCGTGGCGCTGCTGTCGGAGCAGTTGCCCCGGGACGCGGGTGACGACCTGGTGGCGGTCTGGCGCGCCGCGCGCCGGGGCGGGGACGGCTTCTCCGCCCGGTGGCGTCAGGAGGCCGGGCGCCTGGCTCGCGCCGTCCCCGGCCCCGACCGGCGTCAGGGACGGCCACTGTCCGCCGACGTCACGCCCCGGGGCGGCAGGACGGCGAAGAAAGACGAGACGGCCTGGGACGACGATGCCGTGGCCGGGATCGTCGTGGCGCTGGCCTACCCCGAGCGGGTGGCGCGGCGGCGGGGCGGGTCGTACCTGATGGCCTCGGGAACGGCCGCCGAGTTGCCACGCGGGTCGCGGCTGGGGACGGCGGAGTGGCTGGCCATCGCGGTCGCGGACCGGCCCGCCGGGGTGGCGTCCGCCAGGATCAGGCAGGCGGTGGTGATCGACGAGGAGATCGCCAGGCTCGCCGCGGCTCCCCTGTACGGCTCCGACGAGGAGATCATCTGGCGCGTACCGCCGGGAGAGCGGCGTGGCGATGTGTCGGCTCGCCGGGTGGAACGGCTGGGCGCGATCGAGCTGGCCGACAGCGTGCTCCGCGGCGCCGACGTACGACCCGCCGTCCTGGAGGGTCTGCGCGCCGAGGGCCTGTCGATCCTGCGCTGGACGCCCGAGGCCGTGGCCCTGCGCGAGCGCCTGGCCTTCTGCCGGCGCACGCTCGGCGACCCCTGGCCCGCGACGGACGACGACGCGCTGATCGAGGCGGCCGACCGCTGGCTGGAGCCCGAGCTGTCGCGGGCCCGCCGCCGGTCCGACCTGGAGCGCCTCGACGTGGTCTCCGCGCTGCACCGCCTGGTCCCGTGGAACGCCCGGCTGGCGGAGACGGCCCCGGAACGGGTCGAGGTGCCGAGCGGGTCGCGGATCAGGATCGACTACTCGGGCGAGCAGCCAGTACTGGCGGCCAAGCTGCAGGAACTGTTCGGCTGGGCCGAGACCCCGCGCGTCGCGGGAGTCCCGCTGGTGATCCACCTGCTCTCCCCCGCGGGCCGTCCGGCCGCGGTCACCGCCGACCTGGCCTCGTTCTGGCGCGAGGGCTACCGCGCGGTCCGCGCCGAGCTCCGCGGCCGCTACCCCCGGCATCCCTGGCCGGACGACCCCATGTCGGCCACCGCCACCCGCCGCACCAACCCACGGCGCTGACTTCGGGCTCCGCCCACCTCCCCTGCCGGCCCGGGAGCCATACCAGGCACTCCCGGAGACAAGGCCGGAAACCTCACCTGGGGGAATACGCCGGCGCCGCCGCGAAGGCCTCGCACGACGCATCTCAGACCAGTTGGTAACACCCCTGCCACGATGGTGGTAAATCGCATCCTTTGTGCCGTTCCGCAGGCACACTGGGGTTAGGCAGGAACGGGAGCCGGAAAGCAGGGGCGGGATGGCGTGGGCAGCCCGGACGGTCGCCGTCGTCCTGGCCGTGCTGTCTCCGGCGCTGGTGGTCGCGGCCATGCTGATCTTCGCGGGGCTTCCGGAGGAGTGGCGGCTGCCGGTGACGGTCACGCCGCTGACGGCGGCGGGGGTGACCTTTCCCGCGGTCGGCGCTTTCCTCATCGCGCATCGGCCTCGGCTCAAGCTGGCATGGCTGATGTGCGCGGGCGGGCTCGGCGGTGCCGTCTTCGACTTCTCCCAGGCGACGGCGCTGGAGTCCGCGGCGCGCGGGGATCTCGCGCTGGCGGGGCTCCTGAGATTCCCGGCGCAGGTGGGCTGGGCAGCGTGCACGCTCGCGCTGGAGATACTGCTGCCGCTGTACTCCCCGGATGGCAGGTTGCCCTCGCGGCGCTGGCGAGCGGTGGTGCTGCTGGGTGTGGTGTCCGTCGGCGCCGAGACCGCGCGCAAGTTCGTGCGGCCGGCTCCGCCGCTCGAGGACTCCCCGTTTCCGGCCGTCATCCCCAACCCGCTGCAGATCCCCGCTCTGGCGCCGTACGACTCGGTGATGGGGGTGCTGATCTGGACGGGGATCCTCGTGGCGATCCCGCTGGCGGCGCTGTCCCTGCTGCCGCGTTTTCGCCGGGCGGACCCGGCGGGCAGGCGGCAGATCGGCTGGCCGCTGTCGGCGTTCGCCGGGTACATCGTGTTCATGCTCATGAGCCTGGTCGCGCCGGAGCTGTACTGGCTGTCGGTCCTCTGGGCGGCGCTCATCCCCGTCGCGATGGTGTTCTCGGTGATGCGCTACCGGCTGTACGGCATCGACACCATCATCAGCCGGACCTTCGTCGCCGCGGGGCTGCTGGCCGTGGTCGGCGGGGTCTACTTCGGTGTGGCCGCGCTGTCGAGCCTGATGGTGTCCGGGTTCGACCAGATCGCCGGGCTGGTCACCGCCCTGTTCACCGGCGCGTTCTTCCAGCCGTTGCGCCGGATGCTGCAACGTGCCGTCGACCACCTGCTCTACGGCCCGGTCGGCGACCCACGCGTGCTCGCCGAGCGGCTGGTCCAGGAGGTGCGCCGGGGAGATCCGGCGCAGGCGCTGGCTTCGGTGATCGGCGTGCTGCGCGAGGGCCTGGCGGTACAGGGGGTCACGGTGGAGGTGACCGGCGGCGAGCCGGGGCACCAGGTCAGCGTGGCGAGCACGGTCAGCGGGCAGGTCGGCGACTCCCCGCGCGAGGTGCCGCTGATCTGGCACGGCGAGCAGGTGGGGCGGCTGCTGGTCGGCCCGCCCACCCCGCGCCGCTTCCCCGCCGCACACGACGAGCGGGTGCTGGCCACGTTGGCCCCGTACGCGGCCGACGTGGCGCACGCGCTGCGGATGGCGGCCGACCTGCAGCGCTCCCGGCAGCGCATCCTGACCGCCCGGGAGGAGGAGCGGCGGCGGCTGCGCCGCGACCTGCACGACGGCCTGGGCCAGACGCTCAGCGGGATGGCCATGACCATCAACATGGCCCGCCTCAGCCTGAAGACCTCCCCGGAGGCGGCGGACGGGCTGCTGCGCGAGTTGCGTTCCGGCATGGACACGGTCACAGGCGACATCCGGCAGCTCGTCTACGGCCTGCGCCCGCCCGCCTTGGACGATCTGGGCCTGGCCGCCGCCGTACAGGCGCTGGCCGGGCCGGCCGCCCCCGAAGGCCCCGCCACGGAGGTGAGCGCCGAGGGCGACCTGACCGACCTGCCCGCCGCCGTCGAGGTGGCCGTCTACCGGATCGCGCAGGAGGCGCTGACCAACGTCCGGCGGCACGCGCGTGCCACTCGCGTCCGTGTCGAGCTGCACCGCGAGCCCGAGGCGCTGCGCCTGCTGATCGCCGACGACGGCGTGGGCCTGCCGCCGAAGCGCCACTCGGGCGTCGGCCTGGCCTCCATGCGCGAGCGCACCGCAGAGCTGGGCGGACTCTGCCTCGTCAACGGCGAGCCTGGGGAGGGCACCACGGTGGAGGTGATGCTCCCCGTTCCCGCGACCGTTGCGCCGCCGGTACGGCAACACCGGACGGCTCCTGTTGGCGGGCAATCGGCCCCCTGAATCCGGGGATATCGCACGGAGACCCTTCTTCGCGCCGGCGCTGCTCACCTGGGGCCACACCAGTCCGCGGCCCCTTTCTGGCGTGTTGCGGCCGTCTCCGCACCTCACCCGACGACCGGCGCACGGCCGGCCTTTATGAGCTATCGTAGTGATATCACTTCGATAGCAAAGGTGGCGTACATGGAACGACGTGCTTTCCGGATGAGCGGATTCGGCGTCCTGGTCGGACTCCTGGCGCTCGGGGCCGTCCTGGCCTGGGCCGGGTGGACGGCGGGGGAAACGCAGCTGATTGCCGCGGCGATCGGATGGGGGATCGTCGCGGCGATCATGGCCACCGGGTTCACGGTGATCAACCCGAACGAGGCGAAGGTCGTGCAGTTCTTCGGCCGCTACATCGGGACGGTGAACCAGGCCGGGTTCCAGTGGGTGCTGCCGTTCACCAGCAAGGAGCGCGTCACCCTCCGGGTGCGCAACTTCGAGACGACCAAGCTCAAGGTGAACGACGCCGACGGCAACCCCGTGGAGATCGCCGCCGTCGTCGTCTACAAGGTCGCCGACACCGCCAAGGCGACGTTCTCCGTGGACGACTACGAGCAGTACGTGGCGATCCAGTCCGAGGCCGCCGTCAGGCACCTGGCCACCAGCCACCCGTACGACGCCCACGAGGAGGGCCGCACCAGCCTGCGCGACGGCGCCGAGGTGGCCGCCGAGCTCACCACCGAGCTGAGCGACCGCACCCAGCTCGCCGGGGTGGAGGTGCTGGAGGCGCGGATCACCCACCTCGCCTACGCTCCGGAGATCGCCCAGGCGATGCTGGTCCGGCAGCAGGCCGCCCAGGTGGTCGCGGCGCGCACCCACATCGTCGCCGGCGCGGTCGGCATGGTCCAGCTCGCGCTGACCAAGTTGCGGGAGGATGAGGTGGTGGAACTCGACGAGGAGCGCAAGGCGCAGATGGTCTCCAACCTGCTGGTCGTCCTCTGCGGTGACAAGGCGACGCAGCCGGTGGTCAACGCCGGCAGCCTCTATGGCTGAGCGCAAGAAGATCCTGCTGAGACTCGACCCGGCCGTCTACGAGGTGATCGCCAAGTGGGCGGCCGACGACCTGCGAAGTGTCAACGCCCAGCTGGAGTACGCGCTCCGCCTGGCACTCAAGGCGGCGGGTCGCGAGCCCCGGCGGGGCGAACGGAATAACACCGATGAGCCGGACAAGTCATCTGATTGAGACGTGGGACGCTTCCCCTGACGGACTCGCCGGACCACACTCGGTTCATGTCGTGGGTGGGAAGTTCCGCAGTGGAGATCGCGGAGGCCGTGCGACGGGGGAAGGTCACCGCGCCCATGGTCGTCGAGGAGCACCTCGACGCCATCGCCGAGCGTGACGGGCGCGTCGGGGCGTTCCGCACGGTCCTCGCCGAGCGGGCGCTGGCCGAGGCGCGGGCACTACAGGAGCGGGCGGACCTGTCCGGGCTGCCGCTCGCCGGGGTGCCGATCGCGATCAAGGACAATGTGCCGATCAGGGGCGAGGCGTCCCGCAACGGTTCCGCGGCGACGCCGGACGCGCCCGCGGACGAGGACCATCCCGTGGTGGCCAGGCTCAGGGCCGCGGGCGCGGTGGTCGTCGGCATCACCAACGTGCCGGAGCTCTGCCTGGTCGGATTCTCCGACAGCGTGTACGGCGTGACGCGCAACCCGTGGGACCTCGGGCGCACCCCCGGCGGGTCGTCGGGCGGGAGCGCCGCCGCCGTGGCGGCGGGCATGGTCCCGCTGGCCCACGGCAACGACGGGCTGGGCTCGCTGCGCATCCCGGCTGCCTGCTGCGGCCTGGTCTCGATCAAGCCGGGTCACGGGGTGGTCCCGCCGCCCGAGCACGACTGGTACGGGATGTCGGAGAACGGCCCGCTGGCCACGACCGTGGCCGATCTCGCCCTGGCCCTGGCCGTCATGGCGGATGACATGTCACTGGCGACGCCCGACGAGAGCGAGACACTCGGCGTGGACAGCGCCATCGACGACTACCCGGGCGGGCTGACCCTGTCGGAACCGCTGAGGCTGCGGATCGCGGTCGCGCCGATGCCGCTGCCCTCCGGGCTCTCGGTGGACGCCGAGTTCCAGCGGGCGGTGACCGGGGCGGCGGAGGTCCTGGGCGCGGCGGGGCACACCGTGGTGGAGCACCCCCAGCGGATGCCCTTCGGGGTCGGTGCGGCCGCTGTCGCCACCTGGTTCGGGTGCGCCAGGGGCGACGTGGACGGCCTCGACCCGCGCCGTCTCGAACGGCGCACCAGGGCCCTGGCGAGAGCCGGACGGCTGCTCGCCAGGTTCGGGGCGGACGGCACGACGGGCCGTGACCGCTGGCGCGCGTACGGCGCCGACCAGTGGTTCGGCAACGCCGACGTGCTCGTCACGCCGACGCTCGCCGCCCTGCCACCGGCCGCCGAGCGCTGGGGCCGGCGCGGGCTCCTGGCGAACGCCCGCGCCAACCTGACGTACGCGCCCGCCACCGCGGCCTGGAACATGGCCGGCTGGCCCGCCATGACCGTCCCGTACGGCCGGCACTCCAGCGGCATGCCGATCGGCGTCCAGCTCGTCGCCGCCCCGGGGGGTGAGGCGCAGCTCCTGGCCCTGGCCGGCCAGCTGGAGACCGCCCGCCCCTGGACCCGCCACGCCCTGCCCGCCTGATCGGCTTTCCGTCTGGCCGCCGCCTACCGCCGCGCCGGGCAACCGGCCGGCGCGGCGCCGGGGCCGCCTGCGGGAGAGACCCGCGCGGGCGGCCCCGTACGGGTCAGACGCCGGTGGGGTGCCAGACCGTCTTGGTCTCCAGGAAGGCGGTCATCCGTCCGGTGCCCGGGTCTGCGAACCAGTCGGTCTCGGCGGGACGGAGGACCCGCTTGAGGTTCGCCGCCGCCGCCTCCTCGCACGCGACCGCCACGGCCCTGTCGGTGACCCCGGCCAGGTCGAGGGCGTTGACGTCCATGTGCGCGGCCAGATGGGGAGCGATCTCGGCGACGGAGCCGGTGAGGATGTTGACCACCCCACCGGGCAGGTCCGAGGTGGCGAACACCTCGGCCAGGGTGATCGCGGGCAGCGGGGCGCGCTCGCTCGCGATCACCACGCAGGTGTTGCCCGTGACGATCACCGGGGCGATCACCGAGACGAGCCCGAGCAGCGGCTTGTCGGGGGCGACCACCGCGACCACGCCGGTCGGCTCCGGCGAGGAGATGTTGAAGTAGGGACCGGCGACGGGGTTGGCGGACCCGGCGACCGCGGCGATCTTGTCCGACCATCCGGCGTACCAGACCAGCCGGTCGACGCTCGCGTCCACGACCTCCCGCGCGTTCTTCGTCCCGGACTCGGCCAGCTCGGCGATGAACTGGGCCCGGCGACTCTCCAGCATCTCGGCGACGCGGTAGAGGACCTGTCCCCGGTTGTACGCGGTGGCACCCGACCAGCCGCCGAAGGCCTTGCGCGCGGCCGTCACCGCGTCGCGGGCGTCCTTGCGGGAGGCCTTGGCGGCGTTGGCGAGGAAGTCGCCGCTGGAGGAGGTCACCGGGTAGGACCTTCCGCTCTCGGAGCGCGGGAACGCCCCGCCGATGTACAGCTTGTACGTCTTGCGCACGGCGAGCCGTGCGGGCTGACGTCCGTCCCCGGGGTCCGTGGCCTGCCCCGGGGCCTGATCAGTGGCCTGCTCCGGGGCCTGCTCCGGGGCCTGCTTGGTCGCCCGCGCCCGGCCCGGCTTCTCCGCCTTACTCATTTCCCAGCCCTCTCCACGAGCTCTCCTGCTGCGCCAGCCGGGCCGGCACGAAGACCTGACCGCAGCGGCTCACGCCGCACCGGTGGGCGAACCAGCCGCGCAGCACCGGCCGTCCGGCGCGGGCGAAGCCGTGCCCCCGGGTGCTCTGGGCACGACGGCGACGGCGCCTGAGGCGCTGATGCTCACACATCGAGGTACGCCTCCAGCCCGTGCCGTCCGCCCTCTCGCCCGTATCCCGACTCCTTGTAGCCGCCGAACGGCGAGGTGGGGTCGAACCGGTTGAAGGTGTTGGCCCAGACGACGCCGGCGCGGAGCCTGCTCGCCATCCACAGGATGCGCGAACCCTTCTCCGTCCACACGCCCGCCGAGAGGCCGAACGGGGTGTTGTTGGCCTTCTCCACCGCCTCGGCCGGGGTGCGGAAGGTCAGCACGGACAGCACGGGGCCGAAGACCTCCTCGCGGGCGATCCGGTGTGACTGGGCGACACCGGTGAAGATGGTCGGCGGGAACCAGAACCCCTTGTCGGGCAGCGAGCAGGCCGGGGACCAGCGCTCGGCGCCCTCCGCCTCCCCCAGGTCCGACAGCTCGCGGATCCTGGCGAGCTGGGCCGCGGAGTTGATCGCGCCGATGTCGGTGTTCTTGTCCAGCGGGTCGCCCAGCCTGAGCGTGCCGAGCCGCCGCTTCAGCGCGTCGAGCAGTTCCGTCTCGATCGACTCCTGCACCAGCAGCCGGGAGCCCGCACAGCAGACATGGCCCTGGTTGAAGAAGATCCCGTTGACGATGCCCTCGACCGCCTGGTCCAGCGCGGCGTCCTCGAACACGATGTTCGCGGCCTTGCCGCCGAGCTCCAGGGTGACCTTCTTACCGGAGCCCGCGACCGACCTGGCGATCTGGCGGCCGACCTCGGTGGAGCCGGTGAAGGCCACCTTGTCGACGTCGGGGTGGTCGACCAGGGCGGCGCCGGTCTGTCCGGCACCGGTCACGATGTTGACCACGCCGGGCGGCAGGTCGGCCTGCGCGCAGATCTCCGCGAACAGCAGCGCGGTCAGCGGGGTGGTCTCGGCGGGCTTGAGGACCACGGTGTTACCGCAGGCCAGGGCAGGGGCGATCTTCCAGGCGAGCATGAGCAGCGGGAAGTTCCACGGGATGACCTGGCCGGCCACCCCGAGCGGACGCGGACCGGGGCCGTACCCGGCGTATCCCAGCTTGTCCGCCCAGCCCGCGTAGTAGAAGAAGTGGGCCGCCACCAGGGGCAGGTCCACGTCGCGGGACTCGCGGATGGGCTTGCCGTTGTCCAGGGACTCCAGGACGGCCAGCTCGCGCGAGCGCTCCTGGATGATCCGCGCGATTCTGAAGAGGTACTTGGCCCTTTCCGAGCCGGGCAGCGCCGACCAGACGCCGAACGCCTTGCGGGCGGCCGAGACCGCCCGATCGACATCGGCCTCCGTCGCCCAGGCGACCTCCGCCAGGACCTCCTCGGACGCCGGGTTGACGGTCTTGTGAAGATCCCCGCCCTGGGAGTCGACCCACTCACCGTCGATGAACAGGCCGTAGGACGGCCTGATGTCGACGACGTCACGCGACTCGGGCGCCGGTGCGTACTCAAACATGTGAACGCCTTAGTCGAGGGTGAAGTAGTCGGGACCCGCGTACCTGCCGGTGGCCATCTTCTGGCGCTGCATCAGCAGGTCGTTGAGGAGTGTGGAGGCGCCGAGCCGGAACCAGTCGGGGCTGAGCCAGCCCTCGCCGACGGTCTCGTTGACCAGGACGAGCATCTTGATCGCGTCCTTGGTGGTCCGGATGCCGCCCGCGGGCTTCACCCCGACCTTCCGGCCGGTCACGGCCAGGAAGTCGCGAACCGCCTCCAGCATGATCAGCGTCACCGGAAGGGTCGCGGCGGGCTGCACCTTTCCGGTGGAGGTCTTGATGAAGTCGCCCCCGGCCAGCATGGCCAGCCAGGACGCGCGGCGCACGTTGTCGTACGTGGACAGCTCTCCGGTCTCCAGGATCACCTTCAGGTGGGCGGCGCCGCAGGCGGCCTTGATCGCGACGATCTCCTCGAAGACCTTGACGTAGTCACCCGCGAGGAACGCGCCCCTGTCGATGACCATGTCGATCTCGTCGGCTCCGGCCGCCACCGCGAAGACGGTGTCGGCGACCTTGACGTCGAGCGAGGAGCGTCCGCTGGGGAAGGCGGTCGCGACGCTGGCCACCTTGACACCGGTGCCCTTCAGCGCCGTCGCGGCTTCGGCGACCAGGTCGGGATAGACGCACACCGCGGCCACCCTGGGTACCGAGGGGTCGGCCGGGTCGGGGTGGAGGGCCTTGGCGCACATCGCGCGGACCTTACCCGGGGTGTCGGCTCCCTCCAGGGTCGTCAGGTCCACCATGCCGATGGCCAGATCGATGGCCTGGGCCTTGGCGGTCGTCTTGATGGATCGGGTGCCGAGCATCGCGGCGCGCTGGTCGGCGCCCACGCGATCGACACCGGGCAGGCCGTGCAGGAAGGTTCGCAGCGTGGCGTTGGACGTGGCCACGTCCGCGAGCGAGGTAGTCATAGTTGACACCTCTCCAGCATGCCCACTGGTGTGATTAGTTCCAAACTGGACCTTGCACAGCCCTCCCGTCGGTTTTCGTCAACATCCGCCGGGTCCGGGCTCTCCGTGTCGCGCGGGGGCCGGCGACACGGAACCGTTCGCGGATGAGGCGGCCGGAAATCCGGAGCCTCCCCACCGGTGGATCACTCCACCGGATTGCCGGACAGCACCTGGAACCACCTCCCCGGCGAGCACGCCCACGGCGAACGCGAGCGGGGTGAGGGAGGCCAGGCTCGGATCGGCGCCGCTCGGCGGCCTTCTCCGGGCGAGCCGGCAGGCGCGATCCGCGGTGGCCGAAACAGGGTCTAGGTATGGGGTGGGGCGCGGAGCGGCCCGGATATAGGACATCCTCCCGATGTGGGACCGGGGGCCTTAGGACGAATCTTGAGTGTGTAAGGAAAGCGCCACACCAGGAAGGAACCCCCATGGGTCCCGAGCTTCACCTCCAGATGATCACCCAGAGGACCGCCGAGCTCCGCGAGCAGGCCGACAGCCACCGCCTCGCCCGCGAAGCCCAGCAGGCCAGGAAGGCCCGCTCGGGCGGCAAGCGCCGCAAGGGCCTCCTCGGCAAGATCATTCCGGCATGACCACGTCCCGAGAGCCCGGCCGCCTGCTGTCCGGCCGGGCCTCTCTGCCCCCATAGAAGATCGATTTCACCGAGCGAAAAATAAGGAGAGTGCTACCTGTAAGGCATGACATGCTGACGGACATGGTGGGTCGGGCGGTAAGCCCCGTCTTTGTAGGACGGGAGGCGGAGCTTGCGGATCTGACCGAGGCATTCGAACAGACACAGAAGAACGCGGCGACGACGGTGCTGCTCGGCGGCGAGGCCGGCGTCGGCAAGTCACGGCTGATCGGGTGTTTCGCGGAACGGGCCTCGGCCGACAGCGCCCACGTGCTTAACGGGGGCTGCGTGGAGCTGTCGACCGAGGGCCTCGCCTACGCGCCGTTCACCGCGGCGATCCGCCAGCTCGTCCGCGAGTGCGGTGCCGAGGAGGTCGCGGCGCTGCTCCCCGAGGGAGGGGCGCGCGACCTGGCCCGGCTGCTGCCCGAGTTCGGCGAGCCGAGCGGCGACACGGAGAGCGACACCGCCCGGGCTCGGCTCTTCGAGCAGGTTCTCACCCTGCTGGAACGGCTCGCCGAGAGCCGGCCGGTGATCCTTCTCATCGAGGACGTCCACTGGGCCGACAGCTCCAGCCGCGACCTGATCGCCTTCCTCAGCCGGAACCTTCGCGCCGCACCCGTGCTGATGGTCCTCACCTACCGCTCCGACGAGCTCCATCGCCAGCACCCGCTCAGGCCGGTGCTCGCCGAGCTCGGCCGGCTGGACGGGGTCCTCCGGATGGACCTGCCCCGGCTCACCCTGCCGGAGGTGGCGGCCCAGATGGCCGGCATCCTCGGCACCGCACCCGAGCTCGCCCAGGTGAACAGGGTTTTCCAGCGCAGCGAGGGCATCCCGCTCTTCGTCGAGGCGCTGATGGAGTGCGGCGGCGACTGCACCTTCCCCGACTCCCTGCACGACCTGATCATCGGCTCCGTCGAGCGGCTCCCCGAGGAGACCCAGCGAGTGCTGCGCATCGCCGCGGCCGGCGGCATCCGGGTGGGCCACGCCCTGCTCGCCGCGGTCAGCGGCCTGTCCGACGTCGACCTCGACGACGCGCTGCGCACCGCGATCGCGGCCAACGTGCTGCAGGTCACCGACGGCCACGCCTATGTCTTCCGGCACGCGCTGATCCGCGAGGCCGTGCACGACGAGCTCCTGCCGGGTGAGCACGTACGGCTGCACGCCCGCTTCGCCGAGGAGATCGGCAACGACCGCGCGCTCGTCCCGCCCGGCCGGGCCGCCATCGAGATCGCCCACCACTGGCACTCCGCCAGAAACGACCTCTGGGCCCTCATCTCCGCCTGGGAGGCCGCGGGCAAGGCCGCGAAGACCTTCGCCTACAAGGAGATGATGCAGCTGCTTGAGCGGGTGCTCACGCTGTGGAGCAAGGTCCCCGACGCCGCCGAACGCATCGGTGTCGACCACACCACGGTCCTGGAGCGCGCCTCGGAGGCCGCGAGCGCGTGCGGGGAGGTCGACAGGGGCAGCAAGTTCGTCAAGGCCGCACTGGACGAGCTCGACGAGCGGACCGAGCCCGCGCGGGTGGCGGACCTGCTGGTACGAAGGTCGCAGTTCAAGAAGGCCAAACGGAAGCCGGGGGTGCTCGACGATCTCCGCTACGCCGAGCGGCTGGTCCCCGAACCGGGGCTGGACCGCGCCGAGGTGCTGTCCAAGCTGGGGTCGTACCTGATGTTCAGCGGCGAACTGGACGAGGGGACGGCGCTCACCGAGGAGGCGCTGCGGATCGTGCGCGAGTACGGCGAGGAGCCCCTGGAGGCCGAGCTGCTGCTCAACCTCGCGCTGGGCGACTCGATCGCGGGACGCATCGACGCCATGGCCCGGCTCAACGCGAGAGCGCAGGCGATCGGCGAGCGCGTCGGCTCCGGCGGCAGCGTGCTGCGCGCCCTCGCCAACAACGTGGACGCGCTGAACAACATGGGCCGCTCCGCCGAGGCGATCGAGCTGGCGCTCGAAGGGGAGCGACTGGCCAGGAAGTACGGCCTCTACCGGGTCCAGGGCACCTTCATCGCCAACAACCGGGCCGAGGCGCTGGACGCGCTGGGCAGGTTCGAGGAGGCGGCCCAGCTGGCCGAGCAGGCCCTGGGCATGGACCCCATCCTGCGTACCCGCCACCACCTGCGGCGGATCCGCGCCGACGTGGCGCTCGCCCGGGGCGAGACGGACGTGCTCAGGTCCGTCCTGAACGAGGTGGGCGCCTTCGACGCCGCCTCGGAGGAGTTCACCCAGGAGCTGACCACCAACTCCCGGCTCCTGATCGGCCTGCACATGCTCGACGGGGAGCCGCTGGCTGCGCTGGAGGTCGCCGAGCGGGTGGCCCGGGAGGAACGGATCATGAGCAAGCCCATGCTGGGCTGGCGGATGCTCGACCTGCTCGGAGGGGTCTGCGAGACGATCGGGGCGTTCGCCCCCGAACGGGTGGCGGCGCTGCGCGCCCGCGTCGAGGAGGCGGCGGCCGCGATGACCGTGGACAACCCCGTCTCCGAGGCCTACCGGCTCGGTGTCGCCCGCGACCACGACGCCGCGGCCGCGGCCTGGGAACGACTGGACCGTCCCCTCCCGCAGGCGAGGTCACTGCTGCACGCCGGACGGGCGGCGGCCGGTGCAGGCGATCGCGACGGTGCCGCCGACCGGCTGCGCACCGCCCATCCGATCGCCGTGGCGATCTCCGCCCGGCCACTGGCGGGCGAGATCTCCTCGCTCGCCCGCCGGGTGGGGATCTCCCTCATCGACCGGACGGGGAGCGGGGAGCAGCTGCTGACCCCGCGCGAACTGGAGGTGCTCCGGCTGGTCGCCCAGGGACGGTCCAACCGCGAGATCGCCGCCGAGTTGTTCATCTCGGCCAAGACCGTGAGCGTCCATGTCTCCAACATCCTCGGCAAGCTGGGCGTCTCCACCCGGGGCGAGGCGGCCGCTGCCGCCCACCGCCTCGCCCTGATCGGCTGACCTCCTGCATCATGGATACCGATCGGATCGGGAAGAGGAGACAGACGTGCAGCGCGAGAATGGCATCGCCGTCGGCATGACACCCGCTCCCCCTGAGTCTTCGGGGGTGCGCGGAGCGATCGCCGCCAACCTGCGCCGCACCCGCCTAGCCCGAGGGTTCAGCGTTCGCGAGCTGGCCGAGGTGACCGGCGTGAGCAAGGCGCTCATCTCCCAGGTCGAGCGCGGCGTGGCCAACCCCACGGTCGAGGTGCTGTCGCGGCTCGCGGCCTCCCTGGAACTGACCTTCGGCGAGCTGACCCGGGTCCACCTGACCGGCCCGGAGGTGATCCGCCACGACGAGGGACTCGTCCTCCCCGCCGGGGACACGACGGTCCGCGCCTTGTTCGCGGCCCCCGACCGGCGCCGCTTCGAACTGGCCGAGGGCCACATCCCGTCGGACACCCGCAGCGCCAAGAGCTCCCACGGCCGCGGCTCGGTGGAACACGCCTACGTCGTCTCCGGCGAGGTGACCGTCGAGACCGAGGAGTGGTCGGTCACCATCGCCGCAGGCGACGCCGTGCGCTTCGCCGCCGAGTCCGACCACGTCTACGCCACCGGCTCCGCCGCCTGCCGCGTTCTGACCCTGATCTCGTTCTCCGAGGACTGACGACCGTCACGGGCGGTTCTCCGCCGGAGCGCGCGAGCCGGTCAGTCCAGCCAGTCGCCGGAGCCGTCGGGGACGCTGGCCAGCAACGCCCGGGTGTAGGGATGCTCGGGCGCGTCGAGCACCCGGTCGGCGAGGCCGGTCTCCACGCACGTCCCCGACTCCAGCACGTAGAGCCGATCGGCGATCTGGCGGACCACGGCCAGATCGTGGGTGATGAACAGCATCGCCATGGACAGTCGTTCCCGCAGCTCGGCGAGGAGACCCAGCACCTGAGCCTGGACCGAGACGTCGAGCGCCGACACCGGCTCGTCGCAGATCAGCAGGCGGGGCTCGCCCGCCACCGCGCGGGCGATCGCCACCCGCTGCCGCTCACCGCCGGACAACCCTGCCGGGCGCATCCCGGCCATGTCGCGGGCCAGGCCGACCGACTCCAGGAGCCGGGCGAGGTCGTCCGGCCCGGCGGGACGGCCGTCGGCCCACAGCGCCTCCCGCAGGGTCGCCCCCACGGTCCGGGCGGGGTTGAGCGTCGAATAGGGGTCCTGGAAGATCATTTGTGAGATCCGGCGGGCCTGGCGCACGGCCGCGCGCCCCATCCGCCCGTAGTCGGAGCAATCCGCGCCGCCAAGCAGGATCGCACCCCCGTCCGGACGCTCCAGCCCGGCGACGCATCGGGCCAGCGTGGTCTTGCCCGATCCGGACTCGCCGACCACACCGACGACCTCGCCCGGAGCGACCGTCAGGCTCACGCCCGCCAGCGCCGGGTGCGGGCTCCCGGCGAACCACCGGCGCAGGTCACGCACCTCCAGCACCGGCTCGGCCGCGACCGGCGCTCTGGAGACGACCCCCGGTTCCGGCGCGGGCGGCGCAGGCAGCTCGGCTGCCCGCAGGCACGCCGACAGCCGCCCTTCGCGGACGCGCCCCGACACGCGTACGGGACGTGGCTCCGGCACTCCCGCGCAGCACTCCGGCACGGCCAGCGAGCACCGGTCGGCGAACCCGCACCGCCCTGCCGCCGCGTCGTGCGCGGGGACGGCCCCCGGCACTGAGGGGATCACCGCGAGCCGCCGGTCCGCGGGCGGCTCGGCCGCCAGCAGCGCCCTGGTGTACGGGTGGAACTGCTCATGCCGCACGGCCGCCGCACTGCCGGTCTCCATGACCCGTCCCGCGTACATCACCATGACCCGGTCACAGGTGGAGAAGGCCAGGCGCAGGTCGTGGGTGATGAGGACGAACGCCATGTCCCGTTCGCGCTGGACACGCCGGATGAGGGAGAGAACCTCGCGCTGGGTGGTGGCGTCGAGCGCGGTCGTCGGCTCGTCGGCGACCAGCACCCGCGGCCCTCCGGCCAGCGCGGCGGCCAGCCCGATCCGCTGGCGCATGCCGCCGGACAGCTGGAAGGGGTAGCGCCCCGCGACATTCGCCGGCAGACCCACCTCCGCCAGCAGCCGCGGCACCTCGACGGCCGCGTCCGCGCCCTTCGGCAACCCGTCGGCGATCTGGCGCCCGGCCCGGCGCAACGGGTTGAGCAGGGTGAACGGGTCCTGCATGAGGAGGGAGACCACGCCGCCGCGCTGCCGCCGCCGGGCACGCGGGTCGTCGTCCACCCGCTCGCCCGCGATGCGCACCTGCCCCGTGGCCTCCAGCCCCTGAGGCAGCAGGCCGAGCATCGCACGGACCGTGAGGGACTTGCCCGAACCCGACTCCCCCACGATGGCGACCGACTCTCCGGCCGCTACCTCGAACGACACCTCCGACAGGAGGGTCCGCCCGGTGGAGGGTTGCCGGACCTTGATTCCCTCGACCCGGATCGCGGGCTCGGCGGTCGCCCCGGTTCCGGTGGACTCCTTCATCTCAACGTGCCCTTCCCCGGCGATCGACGCGTTCGTGGAGCCAGTCACCGACGATGTTCAGCGCGGCGGCCGTGAGGATGATGGCGAGGCCGGGGGCGACCACTGCCCAGGGGTTGACGAGCAGTTGGGCCCGATTGTCCGCCAGGGTGCGCCCCCAGTCGGGCGAGCCCGCGGGCACCCCCAGGCCGAGGAAGGACAGCGAGGCCAGGGACACCAGGGCGTAGGCGAAGTTGAGAAACCCGTTGGCCAGCGTGACCGAGGCGATGTTGGGCCAGATCTGCCTCGTCATGATCCGCCACGCGGAGAGGTTCTTGAGCAGTGCCGCCTCGACGTAGGGGCGGTGCCGCTGTTCGAGCACGGCCCCGCGCACCACCCTCGTGTCGGTGGGGGCGAACAGCACGACGAGCACGGCGACCGCCAGGCCGTACCCTCCGCCCAGTACCCCGGCGACGACGATCGCCACCAGCAGGGCGGGCAGGGAGAACATCAGGTCCGCCCAGCGCATGGCCAGCGCGTCGGCCCAGCCGCCGAAGTATCCGGCGGGCAACCCGATGAGGTTGCCGATCAGCATCGACCCGGCGGCGACGCACAGCGCGCCGGGAACGGCCGTACGGGCTCCCGCGACGAGTAGTTCCAGCACGTCGCGGCCAAGGTCGTCGGTGCCGAGCGGATGACCTGGCGCGGGGCCGGTGATGCCGAGCACGAGGTCCTGGTCGGTCGCGCCGGGCACCAGCCAGGGCGAGAGCACCGCGGCCACGGCCACGGCGAGCAGGACGGCCAGCGCGCCGGCCACGGCCACCTGGGGACGGCGCCGCGCGACCGCCGGAAAACGGCCTCTCACGGTGCCCCCTCAGGCGAGATACAGCGAATCACGGCAGCCTCCCACCCGACACGACAGCGTGCCCGCCCGTGGGGCTCACGATGTCCTCCCGCCGAACCGGACCCGGGGGTCGGCCACCGAGTAGCCGATGTCCACCAGCAGATTGACTGCGACGATGAGCAGGGTGAACAGCAGCCCGAGCGCCTGGACGGCCGGGACGTCCTTGAAGGTGACCGAGTCGACGAGCAGCGATCCGAGACCGGGAAGCGCGAACGTCACCTCGACCAGCACGGTCCCGGCCAGCATGCCGGTCACGATGAGCCCGGCCGCGGTGAGGATGGGGACCAGCGAGTTGCGCAGCGCGTATCCGAGGACGGCCGCGCCGCCCAGGCCACGCGCGCGGGCGAAGACCACGTAGTCCTGGTCAAGCTCGCGGATGAGCGCCGCCCTGCTGAAGCGGACGAACATGCCCACGGCGCCGACGGCCAGCGCGACCGCGGGCAGCGTGAGGTGCCACGCCTGGTCGGCCAGGCCCTCGCCCGTCCCGTACACGGGAAACCAGCCGAGCCCCGCGGCGAACACCACGAGCAACAGCAGCCCGACCGCGAAGGGCGGGGCGCTCAACCCCACCACACCGGCGGTGACGACGAGGCGATCGGCGGCCCGGCCCCGCCGCAGCGCCCCGACCACGCCCAGCGGAACCCCCACGAGCAGGGCGAGCAGCGCGCCGTACCCGACGAGCGCCAGGGTGAGCGGCAGCCGCTGGCCGATCATGTCGGCGACCGGCATCCCGGTCCTGACCGAGGTCCCGAGGTCGCCGTGGAGGACGCCGCCGAGCCAGCGCAGGTACTGCGCGGGCAGCGGCTCGTCGAGGTGGTAGCGGGCCTGGATCGCCGCGATGGTCTCCGGGGTGGCGGGGCGGGTGCCCAGCAGGGTCTGCTGGACCGAGCCGGGGGCGAGGTAGAGCAGACCGAACATGCCGACCGACAGCAACGCGACGACGACGACGGTGCCCGCGAACCTGCGCAGCAGGAAGAGAACCCGGTCACGCCCCGCCATCAGAGCACCCCGTTCCCTGTCAGCCACGCGACCACGCGCTCCGCCGCGTCCCCGCGGTGCGCTCCCTCCGTCAGCTCGTGGCCCTCCCGAGGGTAGACGACCAGCTGGGTCCGGACGCCGGCCGCAGACCAGGCACGATAGAGCTGCTCCGCCTGCCCGACGGGGGTGGTGCGATCCTCGGCGCCGTGCAGGATCAGCGTCGGTGTGGTGACCCCGGCCGCGTGGCACACCGGCGAGCGGGCGGCGAGAAACTCCCTGCCCTGGGGCGTGGCGGGGTCGGCCCCTCGGTGGTAGAGGAGGTCGAAGCCGCCACCGAGGTTGCTCGCGGTGGCGAAGCTGAGCCAGTCGCTCACCCCGGACATCACCACGGCTGCCCGGAACCGGCCGGTTCGGGTCACCGCCCACGCGCTCAGGTAGCCGCCGTAGCTGAGCCCCATGACCGCCATCCGCTCCGGGTCCGCGACTCCGGCCGCGACGAGGTGGTCCACCCCCGCGAGGACGTCGCCCAAGTCGTCCTCGCCGAATCGCCCGATGACCCGGCGCGCGTACTCCTGGCCGCGCCCGCTGCTCCCGCGCGGGTTCGGCAGCAGTACGGCCGCCCCCGCGTGCGCGAGCGCGGCGGCGAGCCCGCCGGACTCGGCCGGCGCGAAGGCAGTGGACCACAGCCAGGTCGGCCCTCCATGCACGATCACCACCAGCGGCGACGGCCCCGCCCCGGTCCCGCCGGTTCCCGTGGGGCCGGCGGGACCGCTGGAAGGGGAGAGGTTCGGGGAAACGGCGGGATCGACGGTGACGGCGGGTGAGATCGGCGACCTCCGCAGCAGGAGACCTTGGACGGCGAGGCCGTCCTGGCCGGTCCAGGAGACCTCCTCCTGGTGCACGGCGAGCGGCGCCAGCGCGGCGTTGAGATCGGTGACCTGGCGCCAGTCGCCCTTGGCCACCTGGGCGACCGCCACCTCTGGGGGGCATTCGGCCGTCTCCCAGACGGCGACGGCGAGCGCACCGGTGCGATCCACCGAGAGTGACGGTTGCCCGTCGCGCCCGCCCAGGGTTCCCCAGGAGGTCCAGCGGGTCAGCGGGCGGCCGTCGGCGGTCAGGGTACCGCCGTGCGTGCCGGTACCCGACCACCCGGCGAACCACAGGGTGTCCTCATCCAACCAGCCCAGATCGGTGACGTCGTCGACGGCGGCCAGTGGCGTCGCCTCCCCGGTGACGAGGTCGACGCGGATGATCCGCCCGGAGACGATGGAGAGCCCCTCGACCACGACGGCGGTACGCCCGCCGGGCGCCAGCCGGGGGCGGCTGAGCTGCCAGGAGGTGCGCAGCAGGGTCCGGGGTTCACCGCTCTCGGGATCGACCAGGTCGAGGGCGGGCCGGTAGTACCCGGCGGGCGTCTCGTCGGCCGAGGTGACGGCCAGTACGACGCCGTCCCGCCAATCGGCGTCCCACACGGTCAGGCCGCGCAGCGGCACCGGCCGCAGCTCCCCGTCGCCCACCCGTGCCCACGCGAGCCGCCTGCGCCTGTCGCCCGGCGTGCGGACGAAGGGATCGGTCTCGTCACGGACCCGGAGGCCGAGGTGGCTGCCGTCACGCTCGCTGCCGGGGTCGGCGAACCGCACGAGCACGGTACCGTCACCACCGGGGACGAGGTCCTCGATCTCCCCTCCCACCCGGACCCGCCAGGCGGGGACCGGATCGCCGGGGGAACGGACCTCGACGTGGTCGAGGTCAGGGCCGTCACCGGCGGCGAGCAGCAGCCTCCCGTCCGGCAGCCACCGCGTCAACGCGTGCCATTCCGTCCCCGTGCCCGCCACGGGAACGGGCACCGGGACCGGTCCTCGGCTCCCGCTCTCGGCTCCGGACAGGTCGAGTACGTGTGCGACGGGACGGCCGTCCGGGCGCGGAAGAACGCAGGCGACGCGGGCCCCCTCCGGATCCAGCACCACGGCTTCGGGCACGCGCAGACCGGCGAGTGCGGCGTACGCCTCCAGCGCCGCGGTCATGAGCGGGTGGTGATCTCGGTGGCCCAGGGACCAACGAAGAAGTAGGGCCCGAACTCGCCGGTCCCCACGCCGGGGCCGAAGGCCGTCGCCGCCTCTCCCCACCAGAGCGGCTGGTACGGGACGTCACCCGCGGCCTTGACCAGCGCCTCCCCGAGAAGCCTGCCGCGTGCCGTGTCGTCGGTTCCGGTCTTCGCCTCGTCGAGCAGCCCGGTCACCTCGGCATTGGCATACTCGGCGATGTTCGTGCCGTTCACACCGGTGGCGGCACCGTTCAGGAGCTGCTGGATGTACTCCGCGGGGTCGCCCGTGGTGGCGAAGTACCATCCCAGGTAGACGCCGGAGGCGTGCTTGCCGAGCTCGGCGATCCACTGCTCCAGCGGGACCTCCTTGACCTCAAGGGTGATGCCGATGCCCTTGAGGTTCTCGGCGAGGGTCAGTGCGGCCCTGCCGAGTTGCGGCCCGCTGTTCGGGTAGGTCAGCACGTCGGCGAAGCCGCCGGGCATCGAGGAGGCGGCCAGTTCGGCACGTGCCTTGGCCAGGTCGAACCCGTACTGCGGAATGCTCGCGTACAGGTTCTCCACCTCCGCCTCACCGAGCACACCGCCCCACTGGGCGGGGTCGGTGAGCGTGGTGGCCACCCTGCCGTGACCGCGCAGCACGCTGCGGAGGATTCCCTCCCTGTCGACGGCGTGGGCGACCGCCCTGCGGACGTGGACGTCGTCCCACGGCTTCTTGGCGGTGTTGAAGGCGAGCGTGACGAGGGAGCGATCACTCGCCGCCTTCACCTCGACACCGGGCAGCCCCTTCCACTGGTCGATCTGCTCGGCGGGCACGTTCAGCGCCACGTCAACGGACCCGCCGCGCATGGCGAGGAGCCTGGTCGACTCCTCGGGAACGAAGTCGATTTCAATCCGGCGGTACGGGGCCTTGCCTCCCCACCAGGCATCGTTGCGCTCCAGCGTCACGTGCGAGTCGGGGGCGAACTCCGTCACCCGGTACGGGCCCGTGCCCAGGATCTTCGCGGTGGGAGTGCCGATGCCGTCGCCGGAGACCTCGATGAACTTCCTGCTCGTGACCATGAGGGTGCCTGGCGAGGGCGTCCAGGCGAACGAGGCGTCGGGCCGCTTCAGCGTGATCGTGACCTCGGCCGGCCCGCTCGCGTCGATCTTCTTCACGTTGGCGTACGCGTACGCGAAGGCCGAGGTGGAGCCCTTTCGCGCGTGCAGGTCGAGGCTGGCCACGACGTCGTCCGCGGTCAGCGGCGTCCCGTCGGAGAAGGTCACGCCCTGGCGGATGGCGTAGACATAGGTCGTCGCGTCCTTCCTGGTCCAGGACTCGGCGAGCGATGGCTGGAGGCTGCCGTCGCGCCCCACCCCGACGAGCGCCTCCTGGCACAGGAGCGCGACGACGTAGTTCATGATGCCCGCCTCCTTGCTCGCATCGAGCGAGCCGAGGGAGGAGGGCAGCGCGACCTTGAGGACGTCAAGGGACTTCGCCGCCCCAGCCGAGCCCCCGGCCGCCGGTTCGGGCGACCCGCAGGCCGCGGCGAGGCCGGGGACGGCGGCCAGGCCGCTCACGATGGCGATGGATCTCAGCAGGGACCGTCGGGTGAGGGCGACGTCGGGGAGCTCGGTCACAGGGACCCACTTTCGTGCGACCAGCCAGCCCGCTCAGCTGCTGTGTCTACCATTAACATCCACTTGGCGAGTGAGAATATTCACTGGTCGTCGTTCACGTCAAACCCACCTTTCGAATAGGGAATCCATGTCCTCCCTCACCGTCTACAGCGCTCCGTGGTGCGGTCACTGCCACCGGCTGAAGGCCGCGCTCACCCGCGCGGAGATCCCCTTCGTCGAGGTGGACGTCGACCGGACGCCCGGCGCGATCGAGCTCATCACCGACCTCGGCGGCGGCTCCTGGCTGATCCCCACCGTGCTCCTCCCTGACGGATCCGCGCTGGTCAATCCCAGCGTGCGGGAGATCGAAGCCCGGCTGGCCTGACCGGTCGCCGCTCCGTCGGGGAGGAGCACGGTCAGGCCAGCAGGGGTTCGAGCAGCAGGATCACGCCGAAGACGGCGAACGCGGCGGCGGCGCCGTACCTGATGACCTTCTCCGGCAGGTGCTTGCCGAGCATCCGTCCGACCAGGATGGCCAGGGCGTCGGCGGCGACCATGCCGACGGTCGAGCCGATCCAGGTGCCGAACCAGCCGTGCTGGGTGGCGAGGGTGATGGTGGCGAGCATGGTCTTGTCGCCCAGCTCGGCGAGGAAGAAGGCGACGGTCACGGCGATGATCGCCGATCGGGTGGTGCGCTGCGCCTTCTGGGCCTCCTCGTCCGTCAGCTCGTCCCCGCGCAGCGTCCACAGGGCGAAGCCGAGGAAGGCGATTCCGGCGATGATCGTGATCGCCGTGGTGGGGAGAAGGTCACCGGCCAGCCCGCCGAGACCGACACTGACCAGGTGGACCACCGCGGTGGCCAGGGTGATTCCGGCGAGGACCGGCCACGGCTTGAACCGGGTGGCGAAGGTCATGGCCATGAGCTGGCTCTTGTCGCCCAACTCCGCGACGAAGATCACAACAAGACTGATCCAGAACGCTTCCAATGGAGGGTGCCCTTCCCGCGCGTGCGGCCGGGCTGAAGGGGGGCACCCGGGGAGTTTCGGGCACGACTTCGGCCCGGCGGCATCGATGATTGCCTACCAGGCCGAAGGTCTCGTCCGCCCCGGAGCCGTGAGAGAACGGCCGAATCCGAGGCCCGCGCGACCGGGCGCCCTGGAGCGCCAGTATGTCGATCACGCGATTGGGACTACTCCCCTTCGGGTGTTTCCATCAGACCATAGCAGCCGGGGCAGGATGCTCATTCCCGGGTCCTGCCCCGGCCCCGGAGGCCGACGCCTTCGCAGGTCGACCCCCGGGCAATCCGGCTCCTCAGAGCTCAGAGGCGAGTGCCGACCATCACGGGCTCGTTGACGAGGGTGACGCCGAATTTCTCGAAGACCCCGTCCCTGACCTCGCGGGCGAGATCGAGAAGCTCCTCGGTCGAGGCCGACATCTCCGGATTTGTCATTGCAAGGGTGTGCTTGGTGGAGATGCGTGCCGGGCCGCGCCGGTATCCCTTCGGGAACCCGGCGTTCTCGATCAACCATGCCGCCGGGACCTTGACCGCCCCGTCCGGCATGTCCCAGCGGGGGAACCCCGGCGCCCGCAGCTCCAGCTCGGCGGCCTGTCCGCCGGTCAGGATCGGGTTGGTGAAGAACGACCCCGCGCTGCGGGTGTCCGGGTCGGCCGCGTCCAGGACCATGCCCTTGCCCGCGCGCAGCTCCAGCACCGCCGCGCGAGCCCGCGCCAGCGGTACCCGATCGCCCAGCGCGACATCCAGCCGGACCGCCAGCTCCCGGTAGGCGATCGGACCGGACAGCGCGTCGCCGGCCAGCTCGTAGGTGACCGCGAGCACGACGTGCCGCCCGAGTTCCTCCTTGAACGCGCTGTGCCGGTAGGCGAACCCGCACTCCCGCGCGGTCAGGTCCCGCACCTCGCCGCTCCGGCGGTCGTAGACCCGGACAGCGATGATCGTCTGGGAGACGTCCTGCCCGTAGGCGCCGACGTTCTGGATCGGTGTGGACCCGACCAACCCGGGGATGCCGGACAGGCACTCCACTCCCGAGCGGCCCTCCGCCCCCATGCGCTCGACCAGTGAGTCCCAGTCCTCGCCCGCCTGCGCGGTGACCCGGTCCCCGTCGATCTCAACGCCCTGGGAGGCGACACGCACGACCAGGCCGTCGAACCCCTCGTCGGAGACGACCAGGTTGCTGCCGCCGCCGAGCACGAGCACCGGCTCGCCCGCCCGGTCGGCCTCGGCCACCAGCTCGACGATCTCCTCGGCCGACCTGGCCTCCACGAACGCCCTGGCCGCTCCGCCCAGCCCAAGCGTCGTGTACGGCGCCAGCCGTACCCCTGCCACCCGCTCCGTCATACGCTTCCCCACACCCGGCAGAAATCCGCGACCAGCCTACGGGGAGCGCAGCAGCCTCAGCACCCGGTCGTAGGTCCGCCGCGACTCCCTGTCGCGATATTCGGGGTCGACGTCGTCCTGACCGCGGTGCCGCTCCTGATGGACCGGGAGGTCCTTGCCCAGGCCGACCAGGATGCCGGGGAGCCCGAGCGAGAACTCCAGGTCGGCGTTGCGGTAGTAACGAGCCTCGGCGGGGAAGCCGCCCGCGGCGAGCGCCGTGTCGCGCCTGACCGCGATCAGGTGGCCGAGCAGTGCCCGGACCTCGCCCGGCTCGGCCTCCAGCCACTCCTGACCGTCCTCGCGAGGGTTCACGCCCTTCCAGCCCGCCGCGGTGATGTCGTCGTCCAGCGCCTTGACCAGCGGGGTGATGGCGTCGCCTGCCAGGATCATCGAGGTGTCCATGACGACGTGCACGTCAGAGGTGTCGAGACGGAGTAGCTTGTCACGGCTCTCCCCCCACCCGGCGGAGCCGCCCCTCCAGTGCGGGAGCTCGGCCACGTGCCATGCCTCCACCCGATGGGGGAACTCCCGCACCAGCTCCTGCAGGACGGCTCCGGCTCCGTCCAGGTTCCCCAGGTCGAGGGCGAGGATCCTGGCCTCCGTACGGGCGACCAGGGCGCGTACGCACTCGCGCAGCTCTTCTGGCCGGCCGTCGACCAGCAGCGCGACGGTCACCGTCGAGTGCGCGGCCCTCGGCTCCTCGACCTCGGCGGGGGCGACGATGGTCTCGTCGAGCCGGGAGACCGACAGGCTGGCGTCCCAGAGCAACTGGGAGGAGACCATCCACTCGGGATGACCGTGGAGATCGTCCGACCGGCCGACCAGCTCGGAGCCCTCGGGCCTCGGCCGGGGTGCCGCCTCGGTCTCGGCGACCCGCTCCGCGTCCAGGGCTCCGAGCCGCCCGGGGTGACGCCCCGGATCCGCGGTCTCGGCGACCTGTCCGGCATCGGCGGATCCGTCCCGCCCGCGGGCTGCGTCTTCGGTGCCGGTGTCCGCGGAGGTACCCGGCCGCGCACCGGAACCGTCCCGCCCGGCCGCTGGGGAACCCTCGCGCCTCCCGGCAGCCGAGGCGTTCTCGGGCAGGGAACGGAGCGTGGGCCACGCCTCGAAGGGGGGTACGGGGATGAGCTCGAAGCCGACCGCGGTGTCCTGGACGAGCCAGCCCTCGGCTCTGATCTCGTCGCGGAGCGCGTCGGCCATGGCATGGTCGTGCTCGGCTCGCGCCCTGGCCCATCGCTCGGCCAGGCTGGTCACCTCAGGTGGTACTTCGCTCATGCTGGGGACGCTACCCACGGACCGGGAGAAGATTCGGCCCCGGCCCGCGAGCATGCCCTCGCCCGGCGACCACTACGACAGCTGGACCACCGCGCGGGCCTTGGACAGGACCCGGGAGTCGTTGGACCTGGCGGTCAGGGCGACCACCACGCGCTTGTCCTCGAGCTTCTCCTCGATGATCCCGCTCACCGTGATGACGGCGCCCTGGTCGTCATCCGGGACGACGACCATGGAGGAGAAGCGCACCCCGTAGTCGACGACCGCGCCCGGGTCGCCCGCCCAGTCGGTGACGAACCGTCCGCCCTGGGCCATGGTGAACATGCCGTGGGCGATGACGTCCGGCAGCCCGACGGTCTTGGCGAAGCGCTCGTTCCAGTGGATGGGGTTGAAGTCACCGGACGCCCCGGCGTACATCACCAGGCTGGCGCGGCGCACCGGGTAGTCGGCGGGCGGGATCTCCTGACCCGTCTCGACCTCGTCGTACTTGACAGTCGCGGCCATCTCAGCCCGCCCCTCCACGCTCGACGATGGTGTTGTAGGTCGTGCACACGGACTCGCCGTCGACGGTGCTGACCTCGCTCTTGACGGTGATCAGCTCATTGCGGCCGGCGCTGCGGATGTCGGTCACGGTGGAGACGCTGACCAGCTCGTCCCCGGCGTGGATCGGCCGCCGGTACTCGAAACGCTGCTCGCCGTGGACCACCATGGCGAAGTTCAGCCCGAGCTCGGGGTCGGCCAGGATCGACCCCCCGGCCAGGCTGAACACGATGGGAAAGGTCGGCGGGGCGATCACGTCGGGGTGCCCGGCCGCCTGGGCGGCCTCCCTGTCCCGGTAGATCGGGTTGTCGTCGCCGATCGCGGCGGCGAACTCTTTGATCTTCACGCGGCTGACCTCGTACGGCGAGGAGGGCGCGGACGCCCGCCCGACGAAGTCACGGTTCAAGGCCATCGTGCTCCTTTGCGGATACCGGTGGGTCAGGCCGACAGTAACAGAACAAGATTCCAGGGTGTGCCCTCGGGGCCACCAGGAAACCGTAGCCCGAAGCCACTACGGCCCCACCTGTCCGCCGCGGTCAACAGCCGAGCGGAAAAGCTGTGCGGATACGACAAACCGGCGCCCGCCTGAGGACGCCGGTTTTCGTGGAGTATGTGCGTGCCCATCAGACACTCATCTCCCACCGGAGCGGGAGGCTTCGCGGACTAGCGGGTCTCGCGGTGCGCCTGGTGCGTCTTGCAGTTCGGGCAGTACTTCTTCAGCTCAAGCCGATCCGGGTCGTTGCGCCGGTTCTTCCGCGTGATGTAGTTGCGGTGCTTGCACTCCTGGCAGGCCAGCGTGATCTTCGGCCTAACGTCGGTGGCAGCCACTTGGGAGTGCCTTTCTACGTTCGGGACAGTGGACAACCCACGGCAGAGCCCCTCTGTGGGAGGGGACCCCGGTGGGTAGTAGCGGAGGCCGGACTTGAACCGGCGACACAACGATTATGAGCCGTTTGCTCTGCCTGACTGAGCTACTCCGCCTTGAGGCCGATGAAATCGACCGACCTCGCAAGGATACCCGACCCGCTGAGTGCCTACGTACTTGTGCAGGTCAGGGCGATCTCTTCTGGGTTACCCCAGTATGCCCGTTCGCGCGTCGGGAACCTTGAGTGTTTTCTGGCTGACCTAAAGGTCAACCAAGCCGAAAGCCCCAACCCGAAGGTCAGGGCTTTTAGGCTGTTGAGCCCCTTTACGGAATCGAACCGTAGACCTTCTCCTTACCATGGAGACGCTCTGCCGACTGAGCTAAAGGGGCCTGTCCGTGTCGCTCTCGCTTGCGGACAGGTGTAACCATACACGGCTCCGGAGCGGGATGCGAAATCAATCGAGGACCGTCCGGATCACCACACGCCCTCCCCCGAGGATCCCCGCGAACCGCCGCCGGCGCCCCGGATCCGGCCTCCGCCCGGGAGCCCCCGGCGGCCACCCCGACGGGCACCGGGCGGCGGAAAGGGCGCCTCCCCACGCCGAGGGGCCTCGTCCTACCAAGTAGCCGCCAAGTAGCTCATAAGAGGGCTGCCGCATCGTGGTCGGGTAAGCGACCGCACCGCTCAAGGAGCCCTCCGAAATGACCCCGGAACTACTGGGATTCCAGATCACCCACCGCGCCATGCGCGCCGACGCCCGCCGCCTCGCCGACCTCGCGACCCAGCTGACCGAGGGACGGCAGGTAGCCGATCCGGCCCGCGCCCGCGCCATCGCCGAATTCATCACGACCATGAACCACGGCATCCACCATCACCACACGATGGAGGACGAGGTGCTCTGGCCCGTCCTCGAACGGTCCGCCGGAGTCGAGGTGGACCTGCGCGACCTCAGTGACGACCACGCCGACCTCGACCCGCTGCTGACCGAGATCAACGGCCAGGCCGCCGCGTTCGCCTCGACCGGCGACGCCTCCGCACTCGCCAAGTCCCTCACCCGGCTGGCCGACATGCTCGACGAGCACATCACCGAAGAGGAGCGGCTGCTCTTCCCGATCATCAAGAAGTACGTGTCCGTCGCCGACTGGGAGACGGTCGAGACGGCGGTACGCAAGGGCGGGAACATCAAGATCGATCTGCCGAGGATCGAGCAGTACGCCAGGCCCGACGAGCTGGCCCGGCTGCGCAAGCTCGCCGGTCCCATGCTGACGCTGATGCTCTCCCTGTTCCGGCGCGGCCACCGGCGCCGTCAGCGGCTCGTCTTCGGCCCTCTCGCCGGTCTCTGATCCGGGCCGCACTACATGGCCGTCCCGGAGCGCCTGCCTGCGCGGCATGAGCCGGATCATGCCCACAGATCCATGTGTGATCCGGCGGCCGGGCCCGGTGTGCCCGCTTCCGCCCCGAGCGGGCCGTCTACGCCTGGTTCGAGCCTCCCGCCGAGCTCTGGCCCCCACTCCCCGCGAGTGCCTCCGCCGCCCTGCGCGCCCAGTGCGGCGAGCCGACCCGCTCGGCGACCCGCACCGCCTGCTTGTAGTGGGTACTCGCGTCGTGTCCGAGGAAGGCCGCCAGGTCGCCCAGGATCAGGGCGACCGGCCCCAGCGTGATCGACCCGGAGTGCATCCCGGCCAGCTCGCCGTCCCAGGGCAGCAGCGTCCGGTAGCAGCCTTCGGCCACCGCCCGGTCGCCCAGCGCGATCGCGCTCTCCCCGCGCAGTCCCTGCCATAGGAGCCAGTAGTAGTCCAGACGGGGCTCCAGAGCTGGTGCCCAGTAGGCGCGCGCCTCGTCCACCCTGCCGTCGGCGACCAGCGCCCGCACGACGATGTCCGCCATCTCCTCGGGAAGGGAGGAGTGCAGCGTCAGCAGCTCCGCCATGTCGTGCGGCACGCCACCCGCCAGCCGGGCCACGAACCGGCCCAGGGCGCCGATGATGTGGCCGCTGGTCCCGCCCGCGGCCATCATCCGCTCGCCGATCGCCAGGTAGGACCGTTCCGCGCCCTCGAAGTCGCCCTTGACCAGCATGACCAGTGCGTCGATCATGGACAGCACGCTCAGCGCCAGTCCGAGCTGGCCGGTGGTGGAGTGCTCCAGGGCGCGGTCCGCGTGCCGCCTGGCCGCGGCCAGGTCGCAGCGGCCCAGGCTGACCATGGACAGGGCGTGGTGCCCCTGCATGGCGTACCCGGGCAGCCCGTCGCGGTCGCCCAGCTTGACCAGCTCCCGGCCCAGCACCTCCAGCTCGTCACGGCGGTCCGGGATCAGCAGCACGAAGTAGCGGGCGTTCAGGGCTAGGCGGACGAGGTCGCTGCGGCCCAGCCGCCGGGCGATCACAACCGCCTCGGCGCTGTAGGCCAGGCAGCGCTCGTCGTCGTGCCCCTCCAGCTCGAAGACGAGCGTGGCCAGCAGCCGGCAGCGGGTCTCGTCGTCGGCGCCGTCCAGCGCCTGCACCAGCGCGTCGACGAGCGGCTGGTCCACCTGCCTGTTGGGCTGGATCGACCAGGTCACCGGGGCGTCGTAGGCGGTCAGCGCCCGGTTCAGGCCGCCGCCCAGCCGCCGCGCGAGGGCGATGGCCCGCTCCCGGTTCTCCCTGGCGGCCAGCACGTTGCCCTCGTGCGCCTGGACCTGCACCAGAGAGCAGAGCAGGTCGAGCCGGAGCGCGTCGTCGTCGGCGAGATCCAGCGCCCCCCGGTAGAACGCCCCGGCCTCCCGGTAGGAGTGCATGCCGCGCGCCTGCTCGGCCGCCGCCCTGGCGTAGAAGACCGCCCGCCCCGCCGAGGCCGCGGTGGCCGCGGCGAGCGCGTGGTAACCCAGCGCGGTGACCTCTCCCGGCCGGACCCGTTCCAGTGCGCCGACGGTCCTGCCGTGCAGGCGCATGCGGCGCAGTCCCGGCGTGTCCTCGTACAGCGTCTCCCTGACCAGCACGTGGGCGAAACGCACCCGGCCCGGCGCGGGCTCGGTCAGCAGCCCGGTCAGCACGCCCGCCTCCAGCCCTTCGAGCACGGTGTCCTCATCGGAGCCGTCCAGGGCGAGCAGCACGTCGACGTCGACGTCCCGCCCGATGATGGCCGCGTCCCGCAGGGTTCTCTGCGCCATCGCGGGCAGCCTGGCGATCCTGCGCCTGATCAGGTCGCGCACGCCCGGCGGCAGCGCGCGGGCGGCCGAGGTGCCGTCCGTGGTGATCAGCCGCGCGGTCTCGCAGACGAACAGCGGGTTGCCGCCGGTGCGCTCGGCCACGGTCCGCGCGGTCACCGCGTCCACCTCCCGGCCCGAGCGCTCACGCAGCAGCAGCGCCACGTCCTCGTCACCGAGCCCGTGCAGGTCGAGCCGGTGGGTGTCGCGCCCGGCCAGGGCCGCCCAGGTCGTCCCCAGGTGGTCGACGGCCTCGGTGGGCCGGTAGGTCGCGACGATCATGATGTCGGCCTCGGCGACGCCCGTGGCGAGGTGGCGCAGGAGCTGGAGCGTCTCGCTGTCGGCCCGGTGCACGTCCTCCATGACCACCAGCAGCCGGGTGCCCTGCCCGACGATCTGGGACAGGTAGTCACCCACCGCCCGGGCCAGTAGGAACAGTCCCGCCGGCGGGGCGTCGTCGTCCAGCAGCGGCGCCAGCCGGGCGGCCAGGTCGTCCCGGGGCGGCCGGTCCGCGGCCAGGGCGCGCAGCACCTCGCTCCACGCCCAGGCGGGCGGCGCCCCGCCCTCGGTCTCCGGGCACTGCCCGGTCGCGGTCAGCCAGCCACGTGCCGCCTGCCGCCTGGCGAAGGCCGCGGCCAGCGCGCTCTTGCCCGCCCCGGGGTCTCCGCCCAGCCAGACCGTGCGCAGCCTGCCCCGGTCGGCGACCGCCTGCAGCGTCGCCATCTCCTCGGTACGGCCCACGAGGTCGGGTACGGGGGCGGTGGCCAGGTCCGGCGCGTCCAGGTCTCGCTCAGACCTGTCCTGTTCCGGCTCCCCCACGGCGACCCCATCGGCACCGGAGGCGGGCGTGGCCGGGCGGTTCAGTGAGTCGGCGTGGGCGAGGATGTCGCCCTCCAGCGCGCGCAGCGCGGGACCGGGGTCCACCCCCAGCTCGTCGGCGAGGGTCTCACGGGCCTTCCTGATCGTGGCCAGGGCATCGGCCTGCCGACCGGCCCGGTAGTAGGCCAGGGCGAGCAGCCGGACGGCGTTCTCCCTGAGCGGATGGGCTCGGACGTGCTGCTCAAGCTCGATCTCGGCGTTGCGGCCGAGCACCAGCAGCGCCTCCGCCCGGTGCTCCACGGCGACCAGCCGCAACTCGTCCAGCCGTACGGCCTCGGGCTCCGCCCATTCGTCGTCGGCGAACTCCGCGTAGGCGGGCCCCTGCCAGAGCGCGAGTGCCCGGTCCACCGCCTCCAGTGCCCGCGCCCCGTCTCCCGCGGCGAGCGCGGCCCCGGCGGCGTCGACCAGGCGGGGGAACAGCCAGGCGTCCACCCGTTCGGGCTCCAGCCGGAGGCGGTAACCGGGTGCGGCACTGACCAGCACCGTGGCGGGCGTGCGCGGCAGCCGTCCGGGTTCGAGCACCCGCCGCAGGTTGGACACGTAGACCTGGAGGGCGGCCAGCGCCTTGGGCGGGGGTTGCCCGCGCCACAGGTCATCGATGAAACGATCGGTGGAGACCACGTGCCCACCCGCCGCGACGAGCCTGGCCACCACGGCCCGCTGCCGGGAGGTGCCGAGGTCGACCGGATGGCCGTTGATCTCCGCCTGAAGCGGACCAAGAACTCGCAACATAGCAAAGGGCAGGATAAGCGCCCTCGGACCGCGTTTGGTGAACATTAGGAGCAGAATGCTGCAAGACCGTCGCAAGGAAACGATCCGGGCGCTCGACGAGAGCGACCGGCCGCACCTGTACTGGCACGGGGTGGACGGCGACGGCCACGTATGGCTGTTCGAGACCGTCATCGACAGCGGCGGGGAGTACTGGCCCGTGCGCCACGCCGAGCTGGGCTCGGACGGCGTGGCCCGCACGTACTCGTGGAACCATATCGAGGACGAGCACGGCTTCCTGGCCGAGGGCCCGATCTATCCCGGCGACTTCGGCCTGAACTCCTTGACCTCCGAGGAGTTCGAAACCCTGTGGGCCGCGCTCAGCGGGCGATGAGATCTTCCCCTGGAGGGCTCCTCCCGCCGCCCGGGCAGGGCCCTCGGGGTGGCCGGAGCTGTCGAGTGAGCTCAAATCCGGACATTTACCGACTACACGCGAAGCTAACGGCCAAAAAGCGCATACAACATCTCTTTCTATTGATTTTCGAATGTTTTCGATCACTACTCGGTAGTAGTTCCGGCCCCGCCGTAAGTCCGGCACATTGAGATGACAAAGCGGGTTATTTCGCATATGGGCATGGGGGTAGGTTGCTCGCATGAGCGGAACGCCCGGCCTGAGAATGGCAGCCTCGGACATGACCGCGCTGAGCCTGTGGACCGCCGACGCGGTGGTGCTGTTCGACTGGCTCATCAACGTGGACCTTGACCAGATCCCCGTCCAGCACCTGGCACAGAAGCAGGCCCTGATGGACCTCCTCCAGCAGCTCGACCGGAGCGTCCCCGGCTACACCCACGCCGACATCGAGCAGGCACACCGGCTGCTGACCCGCGAGATGGGCCTGTAGTCCCGCCCGCTCCCCACCTCCGGCCACCGCGACGAGCGGGACCGGGACCCCGCCTGCGGTGCTGGACACCCACCCCGTAGCGGCTCGCCGGGGTGTGCCGGGTGAACTCCGGCAGATTTTTCCGCACGGATGTCCGGCAGAATGTCGAGAACGGCTGGGTCTGCTTCTACCTGTGGGTGAGAGCACCGAGAACGGCGCTCGAACGTGAGGAGCGAAGACGTGAAGTACATGATGTTGATGCAGTTCAGCGGGCAGCTGAAGGACGAGGTCCCGCCGATGCACACCTGGCCCGTCGAGGACGTCCGGGCCCACATCGAGTTCATGCACGACACGAACAGGAAGCTCACCGAGGCCGGGGAGTTCGTGGACGCGCAGGGACTGGCGGCCCCGGACCAGGCCAGGATCGTCCGGGCAGGCGAGGGCGGCGCCGCCGTCGTCACGGACGGCCCGTTCCCCGAGACGAAGGAGTTCCTGATCGGCTACTGGATCATCGACTGCGACAGCCCCGAGCGCGCCGTCGATCTCGCCGCGTACGTCTCGGCCGCGCCCGGCCCCGGCGGCAAGCCGCTGAACATGCCGATCGAGGTGCGCGAGGTGATGTCGGCAGCCCCGCCCGAGGAGCTGTGACCACTGGACAGCCCGGCCATCGACGACCTGCTGCGCCAGCTGGTGCCGCAGGTCGTCGGCGTGCTCACCCGCCGCTTCGGAGACTTCGCCGCCGCCGAGGACGCGGTCCAGGAGGCGCTGCTCGACGCCATCGCCCAGTGGCCGGCGGAGGGCGTACCCGCCAACCCGCGAGGATGGCTCATCCAGGTCGCGTACCGCCGGATGACCGAGCAGGTGCGCAACGAGCAGGCCCGCCGCCGCCGGGAGGAGCTGGTGGCCTCGCAGGCGCCCTCCGAGCCGCGTACCGCCCCGCCGGCGGACGACGCGCGCGCGAGGGATCGGGACGACACGCTGACCACGCTGTTCCTCTGCTGTCACCCCGCACTGACCCCGGCCTCGGCGATCGCCCTCACCCTGCGGTCCGTGGGCGGCCTGACCACCGCCGAGATCGCCAGGGCCTTCCTGGTGCCCGAGGCGACCATGGCGCAGCGGATCAGCCGGGCCAAGCAGCGCATCAAGGCATCCGGCATCCCCTTCGGCATGCCCGCTCCCCAGGAACGGGCGCGGAGACTCGGCTCGGTGCTGCATGTGCTGTACCTCATCTTCAACGAGGGCTACGCCAGCAGCGCCGGCCCCGACCTGCAGCGCGTGGAGCTGTCCCGCGAGGCGATCAGGCTGACCAGGACGGCTCACGACCTGCTCCCCGACGACCGCGAGGTGGCCGGGCTGCTCGCGCTGATGCTGCTCACCGACGCCCGGCGCCCGGCGCGGACCGGCGCGGACGGCACCCCGATCCCGCTGGCGGAGCAGGACCGGAGCCTGTGGGACGGCAAGGCGGTCGCCGAGGGGATCGCGCTCATCACCGACACCCTGGCCAGGGGTGCGGTCGGCCCCTACCAGCTCCAGGCGGCGATAGCCGCGGTCCACGACGAGGCGCCGACGGCCGAGGAGACCGACTGGCCACAGATCCTGGCCCTGTACGGCCTGCTGGAACGCATGTCCGACAACCCGATGGTCTCGCTCAACCGCACCGTCGCCGCCGCCATGGCGCACGGCCCCGCGACCGGCCTGGAGATGCTCGGCGAACTCGAAGACCGCCTGTCGGGACACCACCGCTTCCACACCGCCCGGGCCCACCTGCTGGAGATGGCCGGTGACCTGCGGGCGGCCGTCGACGACTACCGCGCGGCGGCGAGCCGCACGACGAGCGCCCCGGAGCGCGACTACCTCACCACCCGCGCCGCCCGGCTCAGCGCCGCGGACCCCCCGGACCGGCGGGCCTGAGCCACGGTGACTCCTCCGCCCCCGAGGGGAGCGGCTTCTCGCCTCCCTCGGCCGAGGTGGACGACGGCCAGGCCCTGACCGTTTCAAACAAGCGATTCACCTGCCGGGTAAGCTCGGCAGTCCCCGCACTGAACATGATGGAGCCATGTCCCCGCGCACGCCACGCCCGCGACCGGTCCGCGCCACTCCGGCGACCTGCCCCTGCGGGCTGCCCTCGGCCTACGACGACTGCTGCGGCCGGCTGCACCGCGGGGAGATCAAGGCGAGCACCGCCGAGCAGCTGATGCGCTCCCGCTTCAGCGCGTTCGCCGTTCACGACGAGGCGTACCTGCTCCGCAGCTGGCACCCCACGACCAGGCCGCCCGGCATCGACTTCGACCCCGGGCTGCGCTGGGTGCGCCTGGACATCCTCGGCGGCACCGAGGGCGGCCCGTTCTCCACCGCGGGCACCGTCGAGTTCCGCGCCCACTACACCGAACGCGGCCGTCCGGGCGAACTCCGGGAGAACAGCCGTTTCGTACGCCACGACTACGCCTGGGTCTACCTCGACGGCAACGTCGGTAAATAACCAGACATCATCAAGATCCCGAGTTATCCGAAAAAACCGCGGCAAATCCATATGATCGCTTCATGCGATCGGGACACAGCACGGCACTGGCGATGCTCGGGTACGTGCTGGGCGCCCTCGCCGCGACCGTACTGGGCCAGTGGGCGTACCAGAACCACCAGGAGCTGCTCGGCGAGACCATGATCATGTCCGCCCTGCTGTGCCGGCTGGCGTTTCTCTTCGGGCTTGTCCGCCTCGCTTTCCGAGGAGTGCGCCGCCTCACCCGCACCTCCGCGCGCGCCCATGCCTCCGCACGACTTTCGCCGACGCCGAAATCATAAGAAACCCGCTCATCCCAACCGGCAAGGAGCTCGGCATCCCGAGGGAGGATTACCGCTTTTCATCCACTTATCTTCAACAAAACGGCAGGGGCTCCACATAGCCCGTTCCCGTGACCTGTGCGCGGATCAGGCCCGTATTCGCCGTGGCGGGCTACATCCACACCAGCGCGGAGACGATTATGAGGACAGCGAGAAGGATGAGGACGACGCCCAGGCCGAACAGGGATCCGGATCCTCCGGACTTTTCCCGGGCGGGGCTGCCGAGGTCGACCACGACGGTTTCAGCGATCACGTCATGCAGGCATCGGCGCTTCGCACCGAACACACACAGCGGATCGACCAGGCTGATCAGCACGCCGAGGTAGGGCACCAAGGTCAGGACGGGGTAGACAAGAGCGCGCATTCCCGCCTGACGGAAGCCGGGCGGCTCTCCGGTCACGCCGGACACCACCTTCAGACGCCAGAGCCGCTTGCCGAGCGTCTGCCCCCACAGCGCGTGCTGCAGCCAGAAGTAGACCGCGAGAAGGACCGTGACCGAGACGTCGATCGGCCAATAAGGGTTTCCCGCATAGGGGTTGAGATAACCAACGAGAGTCGATTCATCGGACACCTCGTAATCAGTACTGAACAGCGCGCGGACCGGTAATACCACTGCGGCAAAAATCAAACCGTCTATGATCGCGGCCACCAAACGGTGACGTCTCGCGGCGAGAGTCCACGTTGTCGGAGCATGGGGGGTGGTTGTCATGCCGATCAGTGTGTCGCACGACCCACCGGTCCTCAAACGGTGACCTGGACGACCCGCGAAGCACTTTCCGGCATGGCATCATTCTGTAGGTTCAGCAGTTCCCTCGTATTGGCATGTTGTGGCGCCACCAAACCCATGGCCGGTGATCGATGACCACGAACAGGAACCGTCCGATCCGCCGCTCACACGGCCCCGAACAGCGCGACTGGAAAGCTCGCGGATATGGGTGGCGGCAGCGTTTCGGACAGCGATGCCGAGATCTTTCACATCTTCGGCGCCACCCGTGACTGCGACTGCCGCTGGCGGATCCTCGTGGACTGGAGCAGTCAAGGCAGGAAGGGAACCGCGACCATCGACGACAATGGCCGGCCTTTCCGTACCGTGGGCATCAAAGACCTGCCTGGCTACGAGGTGGCGGACGGGCCGTCCGGCACCTACCGGTGGAAGCATCGCCCTTCCGCTCCGGATCCCATCCCACTGCGCTGACGACCCGGCCCGCGTACCTGGAAACGTCACGCCTGCCGCGCGGCGTCCGGCCTCGTACGCGGTGGACAGGCACCGCGTCGATCTGTCACCATTCCGGACATGATCGTAAGAAAGGACGACGCCACCCTCATCCGGTGAGCGTTCTCGTGCAGCGGGAAGCTGCCGACATTCGTGAAGAATGGCTGGGCCGGGCGTTGTCGACGCTGCCCGCCGACCGTCCGGCCGCAGAGGCCGCCATCTCCGAGCTGTACCGCCTGATCGGGGTCGCTCCACCACGTTTCCACTGGGTCCCCTCGCCGGTCACGGCCCTGACAACCGTCCCACCGGGGATACGTACCCGGCCCTCGGAGACCGCCGACCAGGTGTCCGCGTGGCCACTGCCGTCACGGTTCTCCTCGCTGATGAGACAGCTGTGCCTAGCACTCGACGCCCAGGTCAGATAGGGCCATCAGTCGATGGACCAACTGATCCGCCAGAAGGTTCGCAGCCCGCTCGCACTGTCCACCGAAGGTTCACTCCGCATGCCGCTGCTGGCGGCGCACGACTCGCGACACCGCTTTCGGGACACCTGGTACGACACCCAGTGCGTCTCCTGGATCGCCCACTACGACGCTCTCCGCCGGGCGGCCGGCGTGCCCTTCACTCCCGAGCAGAACCGGCGGCTCGACCTGTGGGCGGCGGTGGCCCGGTCAGGTGGCTGGTGGTGGCCTCGTGAAGGTGCGTGCGTCATCTCCGAGCGCCCCGTCACCATGCGCACGGAGGTGTGCGGCGACGACGGCGAGGTACGGCTGCACAGCGCGGACGGCCCCGCGGTGCGGTACGCCGACGGGTGGGACGTGCACGCCTGGCACGGGACACGGGTGCCCTCCTGGGTGATCACCGATCCGAGCGTCCAGCGGATCGCGCGGGAGGCCAACGTCGAGGTCAGGCGGTGCGCGATCGAGCGCATCGGCTGGGCGTCCTACATCGACCGGGCCGGGCTGCGGCTGGTCGCCTCCGCACCGGACCCCGGCAATCCCGGTTCGGAACTGCGGCTCTACGACATGCGCAGGGAGACCAGGGTGCTCCTCGCGGTCAACGGGTCCGTCGAACGCGACGGACGCCGCCGCCGGTACGGGCTGACCGTGCCGGGTTTCCTCGACGATCCGATCGCCGCCGCCGGCTGGACCTACGGGCTCTCCGCCGAGCAGTACTCCCTTCTTCTCCGCCGAACCTGAGGTGACTTCCATGACCGTGACTCTCGCTTCGCTCTCCCGGCAGACCGGACTCGCCGTGCTCGACCACCTTGAGCGGTCGGCAAGCATCCCCGTCGTCCACGGGCTCCAGGCCCAGGGCGACCTCATCGTCATCCCGCTCCCCGTCATCGCCTCCTCCGTGCGGGTCTGGCCCGACTCTCGCTGGACGGACGTGCCCGCCGAGGGGGTCGAACTGCTCCGCGGCGCGGCCGGGGGCAACCCGCACACCCTCGTCGCCGACCCGGGCACCTGCCGGTGGACGACCCACGTGCTGGACTCCGACCGGCTGGCGATCGGCGTCTTCGAGACCTCGGCCGTCGCCTACCTGCTCCACCCCGAGCACGGCGCCACCGGCTGCCCACCGGGCAGCTACGTCATCCGGCGGCAACGCGAGCACGAGGGACAGCGGGCCCGCCTCGTGGCGGACTGAACAACGCAGGTCGAAGGCACGGCGGACCAGGCCGGGGAAGGAATGGGGCCGCCGTGCCCGCCCCTCGCTGCTACGGTGGCCCCTCTTCTCCATGACTCAGGAGCCGTCTTGCGAAAAACGATTTGGTTCCTCTCGTTGGTGCTGCTGCTGTCCGCATGCGGTTATAACGGCATGTCGCCGGGAGAGTTCCAGGATCGCGCCCGTGAGGTGGCGGAGCGCTGGCATGGCTCCAAGGAGGACCGCGCATGGCGGACAGGCTTCGTCCCACTGGACGATCTCGACATCCAGCCGCGCGAACGGATTCCTGACTGGGTGCCCCTGAGCGTGCACAACGGCGCGTGGTCCCTTGACGTCGATCTGCCCGCGGATACCCCGCCCAGCAGGCGAATGAGCTGGCCGGACGGCTCCACGCTGACGGTTCCGCTGGTCACGGCTGCGACGGCGTACGCGGAGCGGAGCAAGGCCGCCGACTTCATCGACGAGGAGTGCCCGCCGGACGGCTGCACCCCTCTCCGGGTCACCGGCGCCGAGCTCGGCGAGGTGCCGCTGCGCACCAGCCGAGGGACGATTCAGGTGCCCGCCTGGCACTTCACGGTGCAGGGCGTCAAGGAAAGGTTCAGCCGGGTGGCGGTCCACCCATCGCGGATCAGCCCGCGCCCGGCCCTGAAAGAAGGTGAGCACGAAGAGGTGATGGCCTTCGACCTCACCCCGGCGAAGCCCCGGGACCTGCTTCTCCGGTACGGTCACGGCACCTGCGACCAGATCCACGGCGCCCGCGCCTACGAGACCGAAGACCTGGTGGTGGTCGACGTGGACGAGGAAACCAGCGACCGACTCTGCAACCTGATGCTTCTTATCGCCCGGATCACCATCACGCTCGACAAACCCCTGGGCAACCGACTCCTGCTCGACTCCGGAACCGGACTGCCGGTACTGCCGGAAAAGGACGCTCACTAAAATCGAAGAGCCGGTTAATCATCGAACGGCGTGCGCGTGGAGTCAGAATCGGAACCGCGTCCAGCGTTCGAGCCGCGCAGTGGGCAGCAGCCGAGATCTATCCGCGTGCCGGCAACCCGGCACTTCCCGTACGCCCCGAACAAGCGGAGTTGCTGCGGCTCTTCGCACCCTGGAAGCCCAGGTCAGAGATTCGTCCCTGCCTGGGCTTCTCGTCGTCCGTACCGCCTACCCGCCCGCCATGGCTCCCACGACCATGAACGGCTCGGCCCCCGTTGCGACCGGCTCGGGCAACGGGGTGTCCGGCAGTTCGTGGGACAGATCCTGTTCGCAGGCGAAGAACCTCACGAACGGTCGACGCCGCTGCGTGACGTGATCACGGATCGTCCCGCGCAGCATCGGATAGCGGGCCTCAAGCGCGTCGAGGACCGAGCGCTGCGTGACCTGCCCCTGAACGTCGATCCTCACCTCGCTTTCGGCACGTGCGAGGTTCCGCAGATGCGCCGGGAGCACGACACGGATCATGTCAACGTTTGGACTTCGACCGACAACACGGCCGGAAGGTCCCGGGCGATGGGCGCCCAGCTGTCGCCGGCATCGGCCGATGCGTACACCTGTCCGCCGGTCGTACCGAAGTACACGCCGCACGAATCCAGCGAGTCGACGGCCATCGCGTCCCGCAGCACGTTGACGTAACAGTGGCTCTGCGGCAACCCCTTCGTGAGCGGCTCCCATTCGTTTCCGCCCGTCCTGCTGCGGTACACACGGAGCTTTCCTTCGGGCGGGTAATGTTCCGAGTCGCTCTTGATCGGAACGACATAGACGGTGTCCGGCTCGTGCGCGTGGACAGCGATCGGGAATCCGAAGTCGCTGGGCAGGTCGCCGCTGATCTCGTACCACGACTCACCGGCGTTGTCACTGCGCATGACGTCCCAGTGTTTCTGCATGAAGAGCACCTCTGGACGCGACCGGTGCATCGCGATGTGGTGGACGCAGTGACCGACCTCGGCATCCGGGTCAGGAATACCTTCGGATCGCAGGCCGCGATTCATCGGCTGCCAGCTCTTGCCGGCGTCGTCCGTTCTGAACACACCCGCAGCCGAGATCGCCACGACGATACGCCCGGGATCGTGCGGGTCTGAAATGATCGTGTGCAGACACATCCCACCGGCGCCCGGTTGCCAGGAAGGCCCTGAGCGATGGTCGCGCAGCCCAGGCAGTTCCTGCCAGGTCTGCCCGCCGTCCACCGAGCGGAACAGAGCGGCGTCTTCAACCCCGGCATAAACCGTGTCCGGATCGGTCAGCGAGGGTTCGAGATGCCAGACTCGTGCGAACTCCCATGGATGCGGCGTGCCGTCGTACCACTGGTGCGTGCCGGGGACACTCGCGTACTGGAACTGGTTACCGACCGGTTCCCACGTGGCACCGCCGTTGTCGGAACGCTGGATCAACTGCCCGAACCAGCCACCGGACTGCGACATGTACAGCCGGGACGGATCAGCGGGAGAACCCGTGAGGTGGTAGATCTCCCAGCCCCCGAAATGAGGGCCACTGATGTCCCACCGCTCGCGCCTGCCGTCCGACGTCAGGATGAACGCGCCTTTGCGCGTGCCAACCAGTACTCGTACACCACTCATCGGCGTTCCTTTCCGACCTTGGTGCCAAGCTGTGTCGGCACTGCGGCCACGCTCCTGATCGGCTGACCGGACTCGGAGTCGACTCCATTCACGACATGCCCGCCACGGTCGTGGCCACGACGCTACGGCAGCCCCCCGACAAAATCGCCGCACGCCGCGGCGACGGACCAGCGGCGTGATGGTAAAGGTTCCCGGCGCCGGAAGTCGGCCCGTCATCGACGATCGCAGACGCGGCGGCGTTCAGCGCCGAATCACCCAGCCCGGCGCCCAGGTCCCGGCGGCGTCGTGGCCGGCCGCTGCGGCGGCGAGGTGGGCACGGAGGGTGGCCAGCGCCGGGTGGGGGTTGTCGCGGCGCCACAGGAGCGAGTGCGGGTAGACGGGCGTCGGGTCGGTCACCGGGATGCGGCGCAGGCCGTGGTCGGCGGGCCAGACCAGGCGGGTCTGCTCGCCCATGAAAGTGGCCAAGGCCGGGGTGTCGGCGATGGTGTCGAGGAGCGCGTCGGAGCCGAAGTTGGGGCCGGTCGCCTCGATGGTGAGGCCGAACTCGGCGACGAGATCGTCGTAGTAGGCGGCCCACTCGGTTCCGGGGACGATGCCGGGCATCCAGATCCGGTGCCCGGCGAGCTGAGCGACGGTCACCGACCGGGCACCGGCCAGCGCGTGGGCGGGCCCGGTGAGGAGCTGGAGCACCTCGTCGAGCACCCAGACGGACTCGACGTCCTCGGGAAGGGGCCGGCCGGGCACGGCGACGGCACGGAAGGACGCGTCGATCGCCCCGGACCGAATGGCGGCGAGGGCCGTCTCGACATCGAACAGCATCACCACGTCGAGCTCGATCTCGGGGTGCGCGCGGTGGAAACCGCGCATCAGGCCCGATGCCGCGCTGCGCGAGGCGATCACGTCGACGCGCAGCGGACGGCTGCCGGGGCGCACGGACGCGACCGCGCGCTCGGCGACGCGCAGCAGCTCGCGCGCGTGGGGCAGGAACGCCTGCCCGTCGATGGTGAGCCGGGCCCCGCGCGCGGTGCGGGTGAACAGCCGCACGGCGAGGTCCTTCTCCAGCCCGGCGATGCGCTTGGAAACGGCCTGCTGGGTGATCGACAGACCTGCGGCGGCGTCCTGGAACTGGCCGGTGTCTACGACGGCGACGAACGTGCGCACAGCATCGAGGTCCACACCGACCGACCTTAGTGCACAACTCATGGTTGTGTGACTCCGCTCTTCTGGTTGTTTGACCTGCCTACTAGCTGCGCGTTTTGATCTCTCAAATCAATGGATGGTTGTTCCCTGGAGATGGCGGGGTGCGCGTTGGGAAGGTCGCTGGGGCGGCGGTTCAGGTGGTTCTGGGCCGCGTATGCGGTCAGCACGTTCGGCACATGGCTCGCGTTCGACGCGTTCGCCCTGATCGCGATTCTCGCTCTGGACGCAGGGCCCACCGAGGTGTCGGTGCTGGCCGCCGCGGGGCTCGCGGTCGGGGCGGTGGTCGCGGTGCCGCTCGGGCCGTGGGTGGAGTTCCGGCGCAAACGGCCGGTGATGATCACGATGGACCTGATCCGGTTCGCGGCGCTGATGAGCGTTCCCGCCGCCTACGTGCTCGGCTGGCTGAGCTTCGCCCAACTTCTGATCGTGGCGGTCGTTGTCGGCGCGGCCGACATCGCCTTCACCGCTGCGAGCGGAGCATGTCTGAAGGCGCTCGTCCGGTCCGAGGACCTGCTCGTCGCGAACGGGCGGTTCGAGGCCACGGCCTGGACCGCCACCGCGCTCGGGCCACCGCTCGGTACCGCCGCGATCGGGCTGGTGGGCCCGGTGACGAGCGTGGCGGCCAACGCGGTCAGTTTCCTCCTCTCGGCCGCAGGGATCCGCGCCATCGGCGGGCGGGAGCCACGTCCCGCGCGAACCGCCGCACCACCCCGGCCCGGAGCCGGCGACCTGCTGGAGGGATGGCGGTACATCCTCGCCAGCCCGGCGCTGCGCCCGTTGTTCTTCAACACGGTCCTGGTCAGCGGCCTGATCATGGCAGCCTCGCCGTTGCTCGCCGTCCTCATGCTCGGTGACCTCGGGTTCGCCCCCTGGCAGTACGGCCTCGCCTTCGGCGTCCCCTGCGTCGGCGGCCTCATCGGCTCGCGACTGGCCCGCCCGCTCCTCGCCCGGTTCGGACGGCACAAGGTCATGCTCACCGCCGGGACGCTGCGCGCGTGCTGGTCACTCGGATTGGCCTTCGTCAGCCCCGGCCCTGCCGGGCTCGTCCTCGTCATCGCCGTCGAACTCGGGCTGATCACCTGCATGGGCGTGTTCAACCCGGTATTCGCTACCTACCGGCTCGAACAGCTCCCGTCGGACCGGGTCGTCCGCACGCTGTCCGCCTGGTCGATCACCAGTAAAGCCACCGTCGCGGCCATGACCGGACTGTGGGGCCTGCTGGCCGACCTCACCAGCCCCCGCACCGCGATCGCGATCGCCGGTCTCCTCCTTCTGGCGACCTCACTCCTCCTCCCTCGGCACGACCGCACCCCCCAACACAAGAACGCCGACCGGGCGCCGCGGGAAAGGCGAACACTCGCATGAGCACCACCCCCGCACACACGTCGGCGGTGTCGCCCGGCTGAGCGGCCTGTCGCTCCTCGGGATGCGTGCGAGTCCGTCGTAGGCGGCTGGCAGGATCCTCGCCATGACAGACATCGATGATCTCCTCCGGCGCGTGTCCGTGAAGGCGAGTGCGACCGAGGAACGACTGCCTCACACCGCGACGGCGGAAGAGGTGGCACAGGCGGAGAGCATCCTGGGGTTCGAGCTTCCCCCGCTGCTCGCACGGCTCTATCGCGATGTGGCCAACGGCGGTTTCGGCCCGGACTACCAGCTCTTCCCGCTCCGGGGAGAAGGGCGTACCGCCGTGGGCGTCTATCACGAGGAACGCGCGACATCAGAACGTGGCGAGAAGGCGCACTGGCCGGTGGATGTCCTGCCGATCCTGGACTGGGGATGCGGCATGTACGCCGCCGTGGACTGCCGGAGCCCCGAGGGCACCGTGCTGCTCTTCGAGCCGAACGGGATCGAGGACGACTGGCACGACGCGTGGTACGTCGACACCGAGAGTCTGGCCGGCTGGCTGGAGGCCTGGGTCGCGGAAACGGGTTGGTACGAGGAGGACGCCGACGAGGACGGTGAGATGCGGCGATGGGAGACGGCTCGGCAGCGGCTGTCAGAGAGCGATGTCATCGGCTAGGTGGACATGGCGGGGGTGCGCCTGGATCGGTAGCCCGAAGCCGAGGGGATGTTCGGTGGCGGCGGATCACACCTGCCGGGTAAGGCAGGGGCCGACGTGACAAGGGCGGCGCGGTTCAACGGCTCACTCCCGTCGGCCTTTCCGGCGGATCTTGATATGGCGCATGTCCGTCACCGCGACGTGGAGAACCTGATACGGGTGGCCATGCGCGTCCAACGCCGCCGTCGCCTTCCGGACGGCATCGTTCTCGCCGTCATCCGGGCCCGCGGGCACCTGGCAGCGGAAGGTGAAGGCCGAAAGACTCGAGTCGTGGGTGAAGGCTCCCGCCTCGGTGAAGGCGGCGCCACCCGCGGCCAGGACGGCGGCGCGACCGGCGTCGTTCAGCCCGTCGAACTTGCCGCGGATCATCACTCTGAACAAGGTTGTTCCTTTCGTACGGCATAGCGGAGAACGCGTTCGCCTAGCAGGTCCTCGAAGGCGTCCAGGAGGTCCAGCACGGCCTCGGCGATCGCGTCGGGGTTCTCTCCCGCCGTGGTGCGTCTGCCGATCTCGGCGTAGACCAGCGAGTGGAGACAGCCGAGTTGCCAGGCCACCATCCGGGGCAGTGGGTCGTCCGGCGCGGTCCCGGTCTCCTCGGCGAGGGTGTCGGCGAGGGCGTCGGTCATCTGCTGGGCGAGATCGCCCAGCCGGGCGGTAAGCGTGGGGGCGGCCAGCATCATCTCGAGGACGCGGCCGAACCCGTCGGTCAGCCCCAGCTTGCGGTCGCGCCGCCGCACCTCCTCACGCAGCCCGGTCAGCACCGCCCGCACGGCGGAGGCACCGGACGGGCGCTGCCGCACGATGTCGGCGAGCCGCTGCGGGGAGGCCTGGTCCGGCGGCAGGACGAGGTCCTCCTTGGCCGGGAAGTAGTTGTAGAGGGTGTTCACGGACACCTCCGCGGCAGCGGCGACCTCGGCGATCGTGACGCGCTCGAAGCCCCGCTGCACGAACAGGCCGACGGCCACATCGGAGATGCGCTGCCGCGTCTGCCGCTTCTTCCGTTCCCGCAGCCCTTCAGACATGGCCGGAAGTCTAACTTCACTCCAAATATGAAGTCGAGTGCAATTTTGACATGGACTACGTTCTTACCTCGACCCGTCCTCCCAGTTCATCCGCGCCGGAGGCTTCCCCCTGGACGTTCCACCTCCCCGATGCGCGGCGAGCACCGCAGGCCCTGTCTGCGACACGAAGATCACGCAGCCCATCACCTGACGCGATGAATCGAACACAGAGAGTAGCTTCACTGTGAAGTCGATCTACGAAGACATCCCTAGGACAGACTGGGAGTTCAGCGTTGATGTCACAACGATCCGGATCCGCGCTCACCGCGCTGGCCTGCGCCCTGTTGACACTGCTGGCCACATCGGGAACGCAGGTGGCGGCCAGTGCCGACACGCACGCCGCCACCACCGCACGGCAGGCTGTCACGCAAGCCGCCGCGCCCTGTATCCGGCCAGGGCAGACGACCTACCCCGTGGACTACTACTGGAAGAACGCGTTCGGCATGAGGCTGGGCAGCGGGTCGGTCTCGGTCGACACCTCCCCGTCCCTGTGGGGCGGGCAGATCACACCGGGCGACACCTTCACCCTCACACTGGCGCACCGCACGACCCAGTGGCCGCTGCTGGTCAGGAGCTACACCACCACGTGGGACCTGTCGTCACTGCTGGCCAACGCAGATGTCGTCGGCCAGTCGGGGACCGGCACCATCAGCGGCAACACCCTGTCGATCACCTCGCCGGGTACCAAGACCGACCCACCTGCGAAGGTCATCACCTTCCGGGTCAGGCAGGGCACCATCGGGAGCGGCATGACCATCCGGCCGACCGGGATCAGCAGCGTCATCGCCGCTCCGGGCCAGCTCGGAGGCAACACACCCGCTCCCCCGATCCAGATCGTCGGCGGGCAGTCCATCTCGCCCACCAGGGCCGTAGACGACACCGCCAGCACCACCGTCACCCGGGGCACACCCGTCAGCGTGCCCGTCCTGGCCAACGACACCGCGACCGCACCGACGATCAGCAGCGTCACCAAGCCCGGCAACGGCACCGCGACGATCTCCGGTAGCAATGTGATCTACACACCCGCCGCGGGCTTCAGCGGCACCGACACCTTCACCTACACCATCACCACCGCCTGCGGAACCAGCACCGCCACGGTCACCGTCACCGTCATCTGCGACTACACACCGGTCAACCTGGTCAACGGCAGCTTCGAGGCGCCACCGGTGGCCACGGTCGACTGGTCCATCTCCGACGCCTCCACCAACCCGAGCGTCGGCTGGCACACCACCGCCACCGACAACAAGCTGGAGTTCTGGCGCGGCGGCGCGAGCGGAGTCCCGGCAGCCGACGGCCAGCAGTTCGCCGAGCTCAACGCCACCCAGGTCTCCACGCTCTACCAGGATCTGCCCACCGTTCCGGGAACACCGATGACCTGGTCGCTGTATCACCGAGGCCGCCTCGGTACCGACGTGATGCGGGTGCTCATCGGCGCACCGGGCGCAACCGTGGCTCAAATCCCCACCGGGGCCTCCTCCCCGGACATCTCCGACGACAACACCGCCTGGGGCCACTACACCGGGGTGTACGTCGTACCTCCGGGACAGACCACCACACGATTCGCTTTCGAGTCGGTGTCGGCTGCGGGAGGCACCCCGACGGCCGGCAACTTCCTGGACGGCGTGGTGTTCGAGGCGCCGACCTGTCCTGCGCGAAAGGCCGGCTGACCGCCGACGCGCATCCACAGTTCCCCGGTGACAGCCGGACATACCTAGAGGAGCCCCGCCGCAGCGTTTCCGCTGACGACGGGGCTCTTCTGCGGTGTGGCAGGGGTAGCGGGCGGTTGCCCGCCGAAACGGTCCTGACCTCTTCGAGGCGAACCGGCACCTGGCACGTCTCCAGGCGGCCGTCAACGGGCCGAGCAGCGTGCCAGTCGAGAGGCGTTGAGCACCGACTCCAGCACGCCGATGCCGTGGCCGACCGCCGCCTGCACCGCCAGGAAGGCCACGACTCGGCTCCCGGAGGAGTCCGGGACTCCACCCGACCGGCTTGGCCCGCATCGGCCGTCGAGGGACACGTTGCGAGACACGTTCGTGATCAAGGTCCGGCAGGATTTCCCTTCCCGTACCGGGCTGAGAGGAAATCACCGTGAAGCGAGTGATCGCGGGCGTCGCCGTGGCCACGGTCACCACGTTCGTGGCCGCGACACCTGTCCAGGCCGCCGCCGCGGATCCGGTCAAGGCGTTGAAGAGCCAGTTCGTCGCGGGCAAGGGGGTGAAGTTCACCGACGTCGTCACCCTGGTCGAGTTCGCCGGGAACACGCCCTACCTCAAGCGCACCGGTTCCTTCCAGTTCGGCAGGACCGGGATCGTCGCCTCCGACGTCAGCGCGAAGCGCACCACTGACGACCCTGGGATACCCAGCGGCATCGTGTGGAGCCTGGGCAGGCCGGAGCGGACGATCAGGATCGGCACCACCAGCTACTACTCCGGCGGCCCCTGGGCGCCGTCGAAGGGCAAGACCTGGATCAAGCACCCGAACGGCATGAACGCCGGCTTCAGTGGCTGGTACGGCCAGCTGGTGAACGTGGCCGAACCGGCGACCCTGAAGGCCCTGATCACGAAGGGGAAGCGAACGGGGCGCACCTACTCGGGCACGATCAGCTTCGGCGCGCTTGAGAAGATCTCCCCCTGGCTGCGGAACGTCAGCCTGAACAGGCTGTCCGGGAACAGTAAGGCCGCGGTGCTGCGCTTCAGGCTCACCCTGGGCTCCGATCAGCTCCCCCAGCGACTGATCACTGTTTATCCGGGGAGTACCCACGTCAGCGCGGCAGTGGGCGAGGACAGGCAGCTCAGCGTTGAGACCCGGTACACCGGGTGGGGCAGCCGGGTGACCGTCAAGGCGCCTCCGGCGAGCAAGGTGGACAACATGGGGAAGCGCGAACCGACCGTCCGGGGCGGCAGCCGGGGGTAGGTCCCGGAACCCGGCTTGAGCCAAGATCGCCGGTGCACCAGGCGTAGCCGTTCTCCACCGGGCCCGCCCCGATCTCGCCGGGGTGCGGAAGGCCGGAGCGATCTCCCCGGCGGGGAACGGCGACGGCGGGTCAGGCCACCCGGGAAGCCGGGGCCATGAAGGTGTCGCCACACCACCTCCGTGGACGCAACCCGTGACGTCTCTGCCGGACTACGCGCCCGTTAGCGGCTCGAACCGTGCGTCGCGGGTGGCGGTCGCCATCTGTTCCGGCAACGCACCCCGCCGACGACACGTGACGATCAGACGTCGATGCCCTTGCGCAGGAGCAGCCAAGCACGGTCGGCGGTCTCACGCCGGGTGTCCGCCGGTATCTTGGCCAGGAGCGCCGCGATCATGCCGATGGCCGTGACCAGGTCGTCGGCGGTGACGTGCTCGCGTACCCGGCCGCTCTCCCGCGCTTCGGAGAGCAGGCCCTCCAGCAACTCCGACACCCGGCCGCGCACATGGATGAGGCGCGCGTCGGCCGAGGCGCTGACCACGTCGATGAACGCGGTCGAGGTGATGGCTCGCTCGGTCATCAGCGCCAGCATGTCGTCGAGGGTGGTGCCGGGCTCGGCGGCGAGCGCTTCGATCTCCCTGACGCCATCCTCGAACACGGCCAGCGCGAGACTGACGCGATCGGGGAAGTGCCGGTACAGGCTGCCCTGGCCGACTCCGGCCGCACGTGCGATCGAGGTGAGCGGCGCATCGTATCCATCGGCGGCGAACACCTCGCGGGCTGCCGCGATCAGCGCCGCCCGGTTCTCCGCCGCGGCACTGGGGCCTCTGTTGGGTCGCCGTGCGCTGAACATGACACCTACCGTAGCAACCGGACTGTATCATCCGGTTTGTTGACTCCAGATTTCGACACCTCTCGACACATGTCAATGACAGGGTCTACGGTAGCAACCGGACGATTCAGTCCGGTTGTGGTGGCACTTCACCACCACGGCGCGCCGCCATCGCCCGCTTCGATCGAAAGGAACCACGCTTGACCAGCCCTGAGAACGTCCTGATCGTGGGCGCTTCGGCAGGCGGCCTCGCCGTGACGGAGGCACTTCGGCGCAAGGGCTACCGCGGCGAACTCACCGTCGTGGGCGCTGAACGGCACCCTCCCTATGACCGGCCGCCGCTGTCGAAGCAGGTGCTGGCGGGCACCTGGGAGAGTGAGAAGGCGCACCTGCGCTCCCGAGACGACCTCGCCAGGCTGGAGGCGGAGTTCGTGCTCGGCGATCCGGCGACCGGACTGGACGCCGCCGCCCGCGAGGTCCGGACCGCCTCCGGCCGCGTACTGCGCGCGCAGACCGTGGTTTTGGCCACCGGCCTGGTCTCCCACCGGCTCCCCGGTCAGGACGACCTGGCGGGCGTGCACGTCCTGCGTACCCTCGACGACGCCCTCGCCCTGCGCCGGAGCCTGACCACGGTGGACAAGCTCGTCGTCATCGGCGAGGGCGTGCTGGGCGCGGAGATCGCCGCCACCGCCTGCGGCATGGGACTCGACGTCACCCTCGCCGGCCTCGGCCACGCCGTCATGGCCGACCAGCTCGGCGGCCTGGTCGGCACGGCGCTCACATCGCTGCACGCCAGTCGCGGCGTCCGGCTCCGGCTCGGCGTCGCCGCCGAGGCCCTCACGGGCGACGACGGCCGCGTCACCGGAGTGCGGCTGGCCTCCGGCGAATCGCTACCCGCCGACGCCGTCGTGGTGGCGATCGGATCCCGCCCGGCCACGGGCTGGCTCGACGGCAGCGGGCTGGCCATCGGCGACGGCGTCGAATGCGACTCACGCTGCCGCGCCGCCCCAGGCGTCTACGCCGTCGGCGACGTGGCCTCCTGGCACCACGAAGGGCTGGGCAGGCGATTGCGACTGGAGAACCGCACCAACGCCGTCGAGCAGGCGCAGATCGTGGCGGCCAACATCCTGGGCGAGGACCGCCCGTATGTCCCCATCCCCTACTTCTGGACCGACCAGTACGACGTCAAGATCCAAGCACACGGCTTCCTCACCCCCGAAGCTCAGCTGAACGTGATCGAAGGCGCCCCCGAGGAGAACCGATTCGTCGCCCACTACAGCGTCGGCGGCCACATCACCGGAGTGCTCGGCTGGAACATGGCCAAGGCCGCCCGGGTGCACCGCCAGAACGTGGTCGAAGCTCTCGCACGGCTGTGAGCGCTCGCGACCCGATGCCGAAGCAAGGTCACACCCCGTCAACGACAACAAGAACGCCCTTCCGAGGAGAAGCCGATGAGCCAGAACGAGCAGGTCCTGAGCTATCCCATGCCCAGTGAGGCGGCGTTGGAGCCGCCGGCGGAGTGGGCGGAGCTGCGCCGGCAGTGCCCGGTCGCGCGGATCACGCTGCCCAGCGGTGACGAGGCGAAGCTGCTGACCCGTTACGAGGACGTCAAGCAGGTGCTGGCCGACCCGCGCTTCACCCGCCTGCTGAACGCGCCCGACGCGGCCCGGCTGTCGGACAACGAATCCGGCGGGGTGTTCAACACCGAGATGGCCCAGATCATCCCCGACAGCGGGGAGGGTCACCAGCGGTGGCGGCGTCTGGTCGGCAAGTACTTCACCGCCAAGCGCATGGCCGCGCTGCGGCCCGTCATGGCGGAGATCGCCGAGCGGCTCATCGACGACATGGTCAAGCGCGGCGGGCCCGGCGACCTCAAGGCGTCCCTGGGTTTCCCGCTGCCCGTGTACATGATCTGCGACCTGCTCGGAGTTCCCGCCGCCGACCGGGACCGCTTCGCCCACTGGTCCGACGCGCTGCTCAACCTCACCCGCTACAGCCAGGCGGAAATGGACGCGGCGCAGGCCGAGTTCGTCCAGTACATGTCCGACCATGTCACCGCCAAGCGGGAGCGGCCGGGCGACGACCTGCTCAGCGCGCTGATCAAGGAGAGCGCCGCCGAGGGGCAAGGTCTGACCGACGTCGAACTACTGGTCACCGGGATGGCGCTGCTGGTGGCCGGGCACGAGACCACCGCGAACATGATCGGCAAGATGGTCTCCATGCTGCTGGTCGACCGCACCCGCTGGGAACGACTGCTGGCCGACCCGTCGCTGGTGCGTTCGGCGGTGGAGGAGTCGCTACGGTTTGACGCCAACTCCGGCTTCGGCCTGCCGCGCTACCTGAAGGAGGAGACCGAGGTCGACGGGACGGTGCTGCCGCGCGGCACCACGGTGATCTGCAGCATGGCCGCTGCCAACCGCGACGAGAGCGTCTTCGACGGCGCCGGCGACATGGACCTGAGCCGCACCCCGAACCCCCACCTGGCCTTCGGCTCCGGCGCGCACTCCTGCCTGGGCCAGTCGCTGGCCCGCACCGAACTGCAGGTCGTGCTCGAGGTGCTGCTGCGCAAACTGCCGTCCCTGCGACTGGCCGTCCCGGCGGAGGAATTGCAGCGGGTGGACGGCCTGGTGGTCGGCGGCCTGCGCGAAGTCCCGGTGCACTGGTGACGCCGCCCCTGCGAGCCAACACGACGCGCGTACGAATGCCGGTGACACCCGGCCGGCCAGAAGGGAACCTTGCATGAAAGTCACCGTGGACGAGGCCAAGTGCTGCGGCGCGGGCCAGTGTGTGCTGATCGCACCAGAGGTGTTCGACCAGCGCGAGGACGACGGCATCATCATCCTGCTGGAGTCCGAACCGGCCGGGAACCTGCACGCCGCGGTGCGTGAAGCCGCCGCCGTCTGCCCCGCGGCCGCCATCGAGGTAAGCGAGAGTGCGTCAGCTTCTCGGCCGTAAACGACCGAGCGTGCAGCTCCTCGCCGTCGATGGGTTCGATGGTTCAGGCCGCGTCGTCGGCAGCGTGACTCACTGCCCAGCCCGCCACACCGCGCGAGGCGATGTTGCGGGCCGCGTTGACGTCGGCATGCTCAGCGAAACCGCACGACGTACAGGAGAAGGTCGCCTGGTCGGGCCGGTTCTTCTTGTCCACGTGCCCGCACGATGAGCAGGCTTGCGAGGTGTAGGCCGGATCGACGTGCACAACGGCGACGCCTTGGCGGGCGGCCTTGTAGGCGATGAAGCCTCCCAGTTGATGGAAGCTCCACGAATGCAACGTGACCCGCTGGGGCTTACGGAGCCGTACCCGGCCACGGATGCCCTGGAGATCTTCCAGGGCGACCCCTTGCCCGGTGCGTGCAGCCTCGGTCACGATGCGTTTGGCGATGGTGTGGTTGGTGTTCGCGGCGAAGCGCGCTTCTTTGCGGCGGCGTTTCCTCAGCAGCCGTTTGGCGGATTTGGTCTGCTTGGCCTGCAGGCGGCGGCGCAGTTCCCGGTGGCGGTGGCGGACCGCGTTCAGGCCCTTGCCGCTGTGGCGAACCCCGCCACTGGTGGTCGCGATGTTGGCGATCCCCAGGTCCACCCCCAGGAATCCGTTCGGGGCGGCGACCGGCCGGTCGGGAACGTCGCAGGTGGCGATGAGGAACCACATGCCATCGCGGTACAGAAGGTCCGATTCGCCCTTGCGGTAGGCGGCCAACGTCTGAAGCTGATCGGCCGAGGCGGTGAACGCCACGCTCTTCATCCGCCCGCACGTGGTCCAGATCGACACCGTCCGCGCGTCCATCCGCCAGGACAAACAGCGGTCGTCGAACGGCTGGGCCGCGCCGGGGCGAAAGACGATCGGCTTGGCCAAGGCCCGCTCGCGCCGCGCGGAGCCGGGCCTGCCCATATTGCCGTTGCGGAGATTGGCGTGCAGCGTGGCGTAGGCGTCGGTGACCTTCTTGATGACATGCTGCGCGGCCTGAGCCGCCAGCCCGTAGTCGTCCTTGATCTGCCCGTAGACGTGCCTGCGCAGGTCGTAATTGCGAAACACCCGCTGGTGGTGGGCGAGCGCCGCCACCCAGGTGGCCGCGTCGTTGACCGCGTGCAGGGTCGCCTGCAGCGCCGCCGCCTGCTCGGGCGTCGGCAGGAGTCTCACCTGCACCACCAGCTTCACCTCGAACACTTTAGCGTTAGGTCCATGTCACCGAGATGGGAACCGAACCCCGATATAAGAAGAGGCCGAAGCGTTGTCTGTACGCTTCATGCGCATTTGGTCTTCATCCCGAGGTATCGGCGGGGTGTGTTCACCGACGAGGTTCTGCGTCGCTGCGAGGACGTCATGATCGAGGTGTGCGACGGTTTCGGGGCCGAACTGGTCGAGTTCAACGGCGAGGAAGATCACGTGCACCTGCTCGTGCACTACCCACCCAAAGTCGCCCTCTCGACGCTGGTGAACAGCCTCAAGGGCGTGTCCGCCCGGCTACTGCGCAAGGAGTATCCGGCACATATCGGCAAGTATCTGTGGGGCGGGCATTTCTGGTCGCCGTCGTACTTCGCCGCCTCCTGCGGCGGCGCACCCCTATCGACCACCAAGGAGTACATCGAACACCAGAAACGCCCGGGCTGAGCCGCTCGACGGCCTACCGGTCACCGCACCGCTCGGGCCTTGGCGGCCCTCCCGCGCTGTCGTTTCCTCCCGGGCGTGAACGCCCGGGGTTCCACGCCAGATCACGCTGAACGTTCTTTCCGGACGTGACGTCGATGCTGCGGCTTCCCCGCTTGCCACAACGAGAGGCCGCAGCACCAGGCTAATCCGCAGGTTCCGGGTTCGAGTCCAGCCGCTCCACCACTCCTGACCGGGAATCAAGGCTCTGAGCTGGGTTTTGTTCCTGCTGATCTCTACCGGTACATGCGGCCGGACGCAACCCCACGCAGGTGATGTGCGACCGTCCCGCCGCCGGTTCAGTTGCCGCCCCTGTACAGCGCGTAGCACTCCACCTCGGAGCGGCGATAGGTGAGGCCGCCCCGCACGGAGTCCTGCACGCACTGCTTCTCGCTCTTGCTCAGCTTGAGCTCGCCACACACGGTGATGCTGGAGTACGTCCGGCAGTCGAGGCCGGGGTTTCTCGCCCCGATGGTGTAGGTCCGCCGGACCTCCGCGCGGCACTCCCGCCGGGCGGCGCTGGTATCGGCGTACCTGCACTGGTTGAGGAGGATCCGATATTGTTCCCGGCTGACCTGTTGTTTGCCCACGCCGTCCATCGGGTGTCCGGCGCCGGCGGTGGCGAGCGTGGTCATCACGGCGAGCGCCGCAACACAGATGATCTTATTCATAGCGCACCCCCACTGCTACCTAACGTTACATTCCGCCCATATCGCGTGACCAGGTGGGATGCCGGATCACCTCACGGCGTGCCGTGCCGTACGGACCGCCAGGGCGGCGCACACCAGGAGTAGGGCGAGGCCGCCCACGGCGAGCGGCGACGGCCCGGCCGGAAGCCCTCCCGACTTGACCACGCCCATGTAGTCCAGCGCCGCGACGCCGTTGACGGCCAGGTACCACAGGCCGAGGTAGACGACCTGGAAGACCCGGTGGGTACGGCAGGCCACGCCGAGAACCAGCGCGAGCGCGGGAACCAGGAGCGCGCCCCCGCCCAGGCACCCGCCCCGGCCCAGTCGGCCGTGGCCGCCATCCGCACCGCGAGCGCGATCCCGGTCACGACGGTGAGCGCCACCCCGGCCGCCCACTCCGCCAGAAGGCGGTACCGGCCGGTGCGATCGCCGCCGTGGTCGAAGTCCCCCGCCGGGCAGCCCTGGTGACTCCGACGGATCTCGCACGTGAACATCAGGCCCCGGAGGCGCGCCCGGCTGGCGGCCTCATCAATGATCATCGTTCTGCAATAATGTCTGATCTTTACCTTTGGGGAAGGTTAGAGACTACATGCCGTCAATTGTGGTATTCATCGCAGATCATCCATATCCGTTGATCCGCGGAGGCGGCCTCTTCCTGGTCTTCGTCGGCCTGGGCTTCCTGGGAAGCTGGGCGTTCAACAAGTACTGGATCCAGTTCCTCATCGGCGGGTTCATCACGGGATTCACCGCGAGTGGCCTCAGCGCGCTGCTCCCAAGCCTCGGCAGCCCGTCGTTCGCGCACATCGCCGGGCTCGTCGGCTCCTTCGTCATCGAGGGGGGCCTGATCTATCTGGTCCTCACAAAGAACAAGGACGCGGACGAGCGGACGCTGATCCTCAGCATCCTTTTCGTCGTCGGCCTACACTTCCTGCCGATGGGTCTCGCCCACGGTCCGCTGATCACGATCCTGGGCGTCCTGACGGCGATCAACGCGTTCGTCGGACTGCGACTGGCGCGCGAGGTGCCAACCCCCGTGTTCGGGGTCGTCGACGCGGTGCTCAAGCTCGGCTTCGGCGCCGTGATGCTCTTCGCCTACCCGGCCCTGACCTTCAGCTGACGTCGCCCGTGGGTACGGGAATCCCGGCATCGTGAGATCAACATGACCTGGAGCCGACGCGCGTACGGGCCGGGCGGGACATCATCTTCCGCCCGGCCCGGGTGCCGGATCCTGGGTCCCACCGGAGAGCGCTCCCGTCTTCAAGCTGGGAGCGGGTCAGCGGCGATGGTCCCAGTCGAGCCGGCCCGCGCGCGGATCGTCGGCGAGACCTCGGACGTAGTTCAGCTCGGCCATGACCATGGCCCGCTGGTATTCGGACTCCACGAGGAAGAGCCGGGGCAGGAACTCCGCAGTCGCGGCCAGATCGGCGTCGAGGTCCAAGAGTCGCGCCTCCAGAGAGGGTCCCGGAAGCCGTCCGGGACCCTCTGGCGTTCCCTGGGTCGCCTTCCGCTCGTGAACCGCTCGGAAAGCCCGGAACGACCTGGGAAAACGCCTTCAAGATCATTGCACGCATATTGATGGAGTGGTGACATGCGGCTGCTTCCGGCTGCCTGCGGCTGCATGTCCCGGAAAAGCAGAAGAGCCCCTCACGGGGCTCTGAACTGGGAAAATCCAGTGTGGCAGGTGCAGGACTCGAACCTAATGACTCTGTACGACCCCGAGTTTCCCGACTCGGGAGTTCATCCCGCTGACGTCTCGACTTGAACTGGAGCTTGGACTTCTCATCGCAGGCCGTACGCGGTGAGGGTGAGCGACCGGCGGGTGGCGGTCGGCAGGGGCCGAGTGAACGCCTGCGCTGATACCCGGGCCTGGAGTCCTCTGCTAAGGCCGTGCGCCTCGGCCCCTGCCGACCCTCACCCGCCGGTCCGTGCGATTCGGCACGATCGTGGCGTGAGCCAGCCGCAGGAGACACCGCTCGTATTCACCGGGGCCGCCGAGCCCTTGCGCAGAGCGCGGGCCTGCGGCCGGCTGGGGCCACGAACCGCTGATCGGATGTCGAGCCGCCGAGCTCTCTGATTAGGGTGTGGCGTGCCCCTGCGCGGCTCACCTGTTCCAGTCGGTAGCCGCGATCAAGCTGCCCATCTCCATGGACGGCGGCCTTGTCGTCGACATCGCGGACCACCCCACGGCGAGCGCTGCCCGGAAAGATGCCGACATCCGCATCAATTCCGGGAGCCCCGTCTTCACGGTCAGGGGCAGTGGCTTCACCGGCCACGTCGTCGCGGATTACCTGTTTCTCCGCGAAGAGCAGCGGACGCGATACAGTCCGTTCTCCCTGTTCCAGGGCTACCTCAGCAGCGACTTCAACCGGTGACAACCGACATCACCCACCTGCCGGATCTTCCCATCCGCCTCGTCCCCCCTGGAGGGGCAACAGCTCGGGATCAGTGGGGCTACTTCTGCGCCCAGTCCCACCATTCGTACTCCCTCAGACCATGTCGCAACTTCTCCATTACCTCGGTTGAGCCGGCGGAGGCCAGCGCGCTCTCGATGATGCGGGCGGAAGCGGGACTGGTGATCCAGCTCTCCAACGAACGATGCCAGTCCGTATCAAGATCCAGCTCATATTGGAACCACCAGACGAGCCACGCCATATGCAGTGCTGCGGCTTCGTCGCCCGCGCTCCCCTCCCACGCGGCCAGGTAAGTACGGAGGTCGAGGCCGAACTCACCCACGATGATTTTGAGCACCTCCAGGACATCAATGCCACGCGGATAGTGATGCAGGGTGAACCGCCACCAGGCATCGATGGCGGCCACGAAGGTGTCCTGCTCGTCCTGCGGCCAGCTTCGCCAGCGACCGCCGAGCACGCGTGCGAACATGTCACCGTAGAAGCCGTCGAGTTCCTCGCTGATCAGGAGCTCCAGCAGGCGGGGAAGGTAATGCTTGAAATCCCTGATGTCGCCCCACGTGGACAAGGCGTTCGCCGCATAGGGCTTCAGGGCCGACGCAGAGAGCGCGCGAAGCGGTGCCACGCGTGCCGCTTGGATGCTTTCCGGGGAAACACAGTGATCGCATATGGAGCTGTCTTCCGGGAGCGGGTAGCGAGAAAAAGTCCTGTAGAGGTTCTCCAGCGCCGTATCAAGATCAGAATCCGCATCCATGGGCAAGAGGTTACTTCTCGTCACTCGTGGACGGCGTCACGGTTTCCAGGTGGGAGCGCGGTGGCTGGCGCCGACGTGAAGCGAGGTCTCCCCGGCCGGACACGGTGACCCGGTACCCGGGCCGCCGGCTTGCCCGCCACGATGGGCCCCGGAAGCCGACAACCCCAACCGCTTCGCGGCCCCTTCGGGATGCTTCGCATTGGCACCGGTCGCTCCGCTCACCGCAAGAATCATGCCGAAGAACAGCACACCGGCTTACGGCACACTGACGCTCATGCCTGAGCCCTCGGCGAATGAGCCCAACCCCCCAGAGCAGCGCTGGATGAACCCCGGAGTCGCCGGAATCGGAAGCGCCAGCTTCCTCGCCGACGTCGGCCACGAAGTTCCCACAGCTCTCCTGCCCAGCCTGCTCACCACCACGCTGGGAGCGCCCGCCGCAGCACTGGGCCTCATCGAAGGTCTCGCCGATGCTCTGGCCGGAGTCGGCCGCCTGACAGGTGGCGCACTCGCCGACGACCCTCAACGACGACGGACCGTAGCAGTCGGCGGATACACCACCACCGCGGTTCTCTCCTCCCTGCTGGGAGTGACCACCAACATCTGGCAGGCCGGAGCCCTACGCGCGGGAGCCTGGTTCGCCCGAGGGCTACGCGTCCCCGCTCGCAACGCCCTGTTGGCCGACCTGGTTCCAGCCAATGCCTACGGCCGGGCATACGGGTTCGAGCGCGCGATGGACAACCTTGGAGCCATCGGCGGACCACTTCTCGCCCTGGGCCTGGTCGCCGTCTTCAACGTCCGGACCGCAATCCTCATCTCCGTCATTCCCGGCATCCTCGCCGCCCTGGCCATCATCTACGCCATCCGAAAAGCCGCCCAGCCGGCCGTACGCGAACGCATCCCGATCAGGCTGCGTATCCGGCCCGTTCTACGCGGGGACCTGGGCCGTCTCCTCGGAGCGATCACCGCTTTCGAGGTGGGCAACGTCGCCGCCACCCTGCTCATCCTGCGAGCCACAGAGCTTCTCACCCCCGCCCACGGCATCGAAGCAGCAACCAGCATCGCCCTGGGCCTGTACGTCGCCTACAACATCGCCGCGACCCTGGCATCCATCCTCGCCGGACACACCTCCGACCGACTCGGCAAGCGCGGCCCCGTCCTCGTCATGACCGCAGGAATCACCCTGTTCGGCATCGCCTACGCCGCCTTGGCCTTCGACACCGCCGGCTACCTCCTGCTGGCCCTGCCCTTCATCGCCGCCGGTCTGGCCATCGGATGCGTGGAGACCGCCGAACACGCAGCCGTCGCAGCCCTGGCCCCTACCGACCTACGTGGATCAGCCTTCGGCCTGCTGGCCACTGTCCAATCTCTGGGCAACTTCGCCGCCAGCGCCATTGCCGGACTGCTGTGGACCCTGGTCTCACCGAACGCCGCATGGGCCTACCTCGCCGCATGGATGGGTATCGCCCTCATCGGGATGCTGTTCACCCGTACCGGACGAGCTGCTGAGGTCTGATCAGCCGGATGCCCGCTATGCCGCCGTTCGAGGTGCCATGGCCTGGCTCAACTCTGACTATCAACGCGGGGCGTACATGATGACGGCGACGCCGATCAGGCACACCACGGCGCCGATGACGTCCCATCGATCAGGGCGGAACCCGTCGATGAGCATGCCCCAGGCCAGGGATCCGGCCACGAAGACGCCACCGTAGGCGGCCAGGATGCGGCCGAAGTTGGCATCCGGTTGCAAGGTGGCCACAAAGCCGTACAGGCCCAGGGCAATGAATCCAGCCCCGACCCACAACAGCCCACGTTGTTCTCTCACTCCCTGCCAGACCAACCAGGCACCGCCGATCTCGGCGAGCGCGGCCACCACGAACAGCAGGAGGGAACGAGCGACAGTCACAGCTGCGACTGTAGGGGATCGCTTTCGGCGAGCCGATGAGCGCCCGTACTCTGGCAGCCGCAGCCAGTTCCACCCGCGCATCCAGTAGTTTGCTTCCGCCTGCGCAGGAACCACACCAGCCCCCAAGCCAGCACGGCCACGCCCCCCAGGATCAGCGCCACTGTCGGCATAACGCCCGTAAGCGCGACAGCCCCGGTGCCCCCGATCACCCCGGCGGCCAGCAGCACAGGAAGCGCACAGCACGCGGCACAGGCCAACGCGGCCAAGCCCGTCAGACCAGCTGGGAGCAGGCGCTTACGCTGATCAGGATCGGTTGAGGTCGACATGCCGGCCCCCGTCCGCCGGGCCGGAGAACGGCAACGGGCAGCACGAACTCACCGCACACGCCACTAGGTCATCACACCCGGCGTCCACCGCTTGAACCAGCGTGTCGCGGATCGTCTGAAGGTCGGCGATCTTCTGTTCCACCTCGGCGAGCTTGGCTGTCGCCCGTGCCTGCAAACCGTTGTCCGACGTACCGTGACGATGCGCAGCCGCCTCAACCAGATCGGCCACCTCCTCCAGTGTGAAGCCCAGCCGTTGCGCCACCTTGATCACACGCAGGACGGTCACGGTTTCCGGCGGATACAGCCGATGTCCCCCGTTGCTACGCTGCGGCTCTTGCAGCAGTCCCCGCCGGTGGTAGTAGCGCAGCGTCTGAGTGTTGACCCCCGCCGCTTCGGCGACCTCTCCGGTACGCAGCCACTCCCCGTTCACGACGCGACCCGGGGAGCCATTTTGATCGCCCGGACCGCCAGCCCGTCGAGCACCTTCGCGTGCACCGCCGGGACCTCGATATCCAGGGCCAGGCCATCACCACCAGGAGTAAGCGCGAAGGCGAAGAACGAGCAGCAACCCGTCTCACGGGCCGTCAGGTCACGCGCGGTCCTCTCTACTTCCGCTCCATCATCGAGTGTGAGCCGCAGGTGAGCCGGTCCCACGCGTTCCAGTCCACGCAGTGCGGAAGCGAACAGTTCATCGAACTCCGCCACTCGCAATGGCCGTTCCTCGGTCGGAAGCGTGCATTCAGCCGGCGCCCATTCCATGAGCCCTCCATGTATCAAGACCGCCCGTCCCTTATGCGAGCGATCCCTACAGTCCGACGGTAAGCCTGTACCCCGGTACAGGATGCAACCCCTGAAACCATGCCTCCGGCGGGGCACTTCGGCTCCGGGATGATCGATGTTCCGACCACGAAGGCCGTAAGTGGGTGGGGTGGAAGTGTGCGCGTTCGCGCATGATCCGGAGCTTGATCGCGTGCCACGGGCGTGCCAGACCTCACGGGAACGGCGGGGAATCACGGGGAGCCGTAGATCAGAAACGAAGAAGCCCCCGCACCGCGTTTCCGCTGGCGAGAGGGCTGTTTCTGCTGGTGTGGCAGGTGCAGGACTTGAACCTGCGTAGGCTGAGCCGACGGTTTTACAGACCCACCGTGAAACAACTCCGACCAGCAGAACTACCCTTTCGAAGGGTAGTTTCGGCAGGCATTCGGCATGATCAGGCCCATGAGCCCCGCAGAATCACACTTCACAATCCCCTAGAAGATCACTGAAAATCTTACTTTGGAGCCGTGTAGGGGTGCCGATCACTATCTCGCCGCACCCTGCTCCTGGGCGGGCTCGGCGCCCTGGATGGTCCGGTGCAGATGAAACTCGGGCATCACTGTTTGTATCCATCCGAACCGCTCGGTCGGCTGATCAACCGGCTTCCGGCTCGCTCGCCAGGAGCAGCGGCCGGGCCGGGCTCAAGGACAGCGATCTCCCAGGAGATGCCCACTACGAGCCGTCCGTCCGGATGCCAGGCCAGAGCGGAGATCGGCCAGGGGAAGCGCACCGGGGGCGCCATCTGCTTCCCGGTCCGTAGGTCCCACATTCTGAGGGTCCGGTCCCAGCCTCCGGATACGGCCTGCCGCCCTCGGATCGCCACCGCTGTCACCGCGCCCGCGTGGCCCGCCAACGGCCGGTCCCGGCCGTCACGCAGGTCCCACAGCCGCAGGCCTCCGCCTCCGACGAGGGCGAGGTCACCCTCTACCGCGATCGCGTGGACCACGCCGGTGGGCAGACTCCCCAGCCGCTCGCCGGTGCGCACGTCCCATAGCCGGGTCGTCCCGTCGGAGCCGCCGGTGAGGATCGTCCGGCCCGTGACGGCGACCACGTCGATCGCGCAGGGGGACACCGCGCATCGTGACTCGCCGGTCCGCAGGTCCCAGATGCCGACCAGGCCGTCCTCCCCGCCGCTGACGGCGGTGGAGCCGGTGGCCGCCAGCGCGTGTACGGCACCGACGTGGCCGGATAGGACCTGGATTTCCCCGGTTTCCACGCCCCATGTCCGGATCAAGCCGTCGTTCCCTCCGGCGGCGAGGACGATACACCGGCCATCGACCGTGGCGGTTGCCACCGTCGTGATCAAGGAGCCCTGGCGTGTGAACTTTCCGGAATGGCGCGTGCCATCGGCCAGATCTTTGACGCCGAACCAGCGGCCTTCCTCGTACGCGAAGACGACGACGGGCCGCCCGTAGGCGACACCGAGCGCGACGGCCCCGACCCGGGGGTTGCCAGGGAGCGGCCTGCTCCGGCGGGTGCGCAGGTCCCATACTTGTACGGCCCCGGAGGAGGCGCAGGTAACGGCCAGATGCCCCACCGTGGCGACGCCCCGGCCGGACTCGCCGAGCGGCTTGCCCCACTCCTCGCCCGTGCGTAGGTCCCACACCCGCCCCCGCCTTCCGGCGGCCCCGGCGACCGCGACGGAACGACCGTTCACCTCGGCGGTGGCCACAGCCGTGACCCGGCCGGGCACGGATCTCCCACGCTGTCTGCCGGTACGCAGGTCCCAGATCCGCAACGTGTCATCCTCACCGGAGGTAACGGCGACGGGGCGCCCGGCCACATGAGCGGTCGCCACCGCGCGCACCGGTCCGACGTGGCCGGTCAGCGGCTCGCCATACCGCTTCCCGGTGCGGAGGTCGAAGATCTGCACCGTTGCGTCGTCGCCGCAGGTGACGATTCGCTTACGGCCGTCCAGCCGTACCGTGGCCACGCCGTTGACTGCGGCACCGTGCCTGACCGTCCACGCCTTCCGCCCACCGCGGACCCACACCGTGTCGTAGCGCACGGCCAGGACGAGGAACCTCCCGGCATCCTTGACCGTCGCCAGGGGCCAGGCCTGGGGAATGGCGTCAAACGTCCATGACTCGCCGGTGACCGGATTCCACGCCTCCAGGCGATCGGAGTAGGGCACGAGAACGATGTCGCCCATGAGCGCCACCGTCTCCACCGGGTACCGCCCGAGCCGCCTCTCACACAGCGGCCGGGCCGTACGCAGATCCCAAGAACGCAGCACGCCGTTGTCGCTGCCGGTGATCGCGACGGGCATCCCGTCCACCATTCCCGCGGCCACGCTGCGCACCCCACCCGTCTGGTTGTCCCAAGAGGGGCGTACCTGCTTGTTCCACTGCCTGCCGTCAGCCCAGGCGACCCGCCAGGCGTCGTGCTCCGACTCCAGGCGCGGCTCACCGGTCGCGCCGTAGCGGGCCGCGTGCACCTGCAGCAGCCACCTGCGAACATCGGGAACGGCCCGGGAGAACTCCTCTCCCGAGGCCAGGTAGGCCGTGCGGTAGCACTCGGCCCACTGGCCACCGGCCTTGTCCAGCATCGGGAACAACCGATCGGGATCGGCATGGATCAAAGGGCGAGCACCGTTCCACAGGAACGCATCCAGCCGCCCGCCCCGAATCGCTCGCTCAAGCCTCTCCATACGGAGATCGGACACGATCCGCCCCGCAGGCAATCGCTGATCCGCGCGGTGGTGGCCGACCGGCTGTCTTCGGGGCTCACCATCTCTCCCCTTCGTCGTTACCGGCGTCTGCAGGCTTGGCCCTGGTCGCGCCAGATACCAGAGCCCATGACGAGGTTAGGGACCGGTACTGGGAAACGGCTTGTAGATCACTCCAGCACATTGAGGAGAAGGCCGGACTGGATTGGGGCCGGGCCTTGAGCGACATCGGAACGGTGTACGGCGGCAACTCCGCCCGTGTCGGCTCGCTAACGCCACTGGCCGTTCCGTTGTCGCTCAAGCCCCGAGGCGGACGAAAAAAGGAGGGGCAAAGCCCCCCGCCTTCCTGGGACCTGCCGGGGGGTCAACGAGGGCGCCGATGCGCTGGCCGTACTGTGCGAACGCGCCGGGCAACCCCTCCCGTTCGAGACCTTCACCGTCCGCACCCGCCGCGGCGGGCTGCACCTGTACTTCACCACGCCGGATGGGTCCGCCCTGCGCAACACCGAAGGCGCCTGGGGCGGGCTGGGATGGTTGATCGACACCCGCGCCAACGGTGGCTACGTCCTCGGCCCCGGCAGCTACGTGGACCTCCCGGACGGCACCGGCACCTACGAGGTAGTTCACAACACGACCCCGGCCCCGCTGCCCCCTGGTTGTTCCAGCAGCTTTCACTCCCGCCCCGACCGGTGCCGCAACCGGTGCGCCTGGCCCTGCCCGACACCCGGCACGGCGCCTACCTGCACGCCGCGATCACCCGCGAACTGGAACGTGTGGCCACCGCCCCGAGGGGCGCGTCTTCATCGGCCCCCGTGGCGGACTGATGACCGATCGGGCTTACCTGAAGGTCTTCCACGAGGCCAGAAAGAACATCCCGCCCCCTGCTCATCCCGCCTGTCGTCGACCCGCCTATAGGGGAAACGGGCCAGGGCGCCAGGTGGAGCGTCCCACTGGACGAACGATCTGGCACCCACGGCCCTGGCCTGCTCGGCTTGTCCCGGATCGATGGCGGGCGGGATGAGCAGACTCCACTTCAGCCCCAAACAACTCGCGTCGACTGCGCCGCTCTTTCAAGACATCCCGGAGCCGGAGCGCTCTTCATGAGGGGTCCTGCCTCCGGTCACATGTGCCTTGGTTGTGTCGGAGGGGACTTCGACCAAATCCTCATGGTCTTCGACCACCGAGTTCCTCGCCGGAGCCGTGGGAGCGTGACATGCGCTCCGACCGCTGGATCCGGCACACCGTGACCGCGAGCGTCCTGCTCGTCGCTGACGCCGCCGTCGTCTCTTTCCGGCACATGCACAAGCTCGTGTTGGTGCATGGCGAGGACCCGTTGGCCGCCGCCCTCATCCTCAGGGAATGATCAGAACCGGAGTCCCCAGAGGCAGTCTTGCCAGCACCTTGAGCGCGCCAGCAGGCACCCTGATGCAGCCGTGCGTGACCGCTTTGCCGAACACCTTCCGGTCCGGCCAGCCGTGGAAGGCGACCGTGCCGGGACCACCGCCGAAAGTGTCGAGCGTCTGCGAGTGCGTGCCGAGCGGCAGGATCAGCGGACTGTAAGTCTTCTCCTTCGGCGACATCAGGGCCAGCAGGAAGGTCCTGCCCACCGGGGTGGGCGTCTCAGGGCCGCCGACGGCCACCGTCCAGGTGCCGAGCTTCTTGCTCGCGTTCATCACGGTCAGCTGCCTGGTGCCCAGCTTCACGATGGCGCGGTGGCGACTGCGCGCCTGCTTCAGGCCCTTGGCCTTGATCCAGCCGGTCACGTGGTTGGGCTTGCTGGGCAGGAGCACGCGGTACCAGCCCTTGCGTACCTCCACCACCGGCACCCAGGTCTGGCTGCCGAGTTGCTTCGCCGGGAGGGTGGCCATGGGTTTGCCGCCGGGCAGGGCGTAGACGGCCACCGTACGCGCGGGGTGGACCACGACGCCGCTCAGCTTGCCGTACGTGTCGGTGTCCTGCGGAAGGCCTCTCAACTCCGTGAACGTGGTGGCCTCGGGGAGTGCGATCGCCGTGGCCGAGGCGCCGGCGGCGAGGGTGACAGGCGACGCGGCGACGCTGGCAGGGGTCGAGGCGACAAGGCTCATGGCGACGAGCGCGGCGCCGATGAGTCGGCGGGAGGCATCGAGCGGCACGATCGGCTCCTGAGGTTTATGACACATACGACGCGAACGCATAACCATCCGACCCCACTAGATAACGTTTTGGAACGTTTGAAGGCCATTAATCAGCGCGTGTGACATTTTTACACAGATGAGCCCAGGGAGGCTCAAGCTCTTTCATACATCCCGAGGTGCGGTCGTGACAGTCCCCAGACTCTCTTCAGTCCGTCGCTGGACAGCGGCGGCACTCATGCTCGCGATGGCAGCGTTCGCGGTGTTCGCCATCTCCAATACGGCCTCCGCTGGAGCGGTCCAGGGGAAGCCGCCCGGCGACAACGGCGATGTCAAGATCCACAAGTGGACGACGCCGGAGGACGACCAGCGCAACGAGCCGCATGTCTGCGTGTTCTATCTGGTCGGGTTCAACTTCGACGCGGCCGAGCAGGTGAGCTGGGAGATCAAGTCCTGGCCGCCCACGGGCGACCAGACCACGGTGAAGAGCGGCACCCTCGTGCTCGATGAGGACGGGCATGGTCGTACCGTCGACATGACCCTGCCGAACGGGCACTACAAGCTGTTCTGGACCTTCGCAGGGGAGCATGGCGCGGCCAAGCAGAAGGTGTTCTGGGTCGAGTGTGAGCCTACGTCCACCCCGACGCCCACGCCTACGGTGACGCCCTCCCAGACGCCGACGCCGACGGTGACGCCCTCCCAGACGCCGACGCCGACGGTCACTCCGACTTCCACGCCCACTGCGACGCCCACCCCCACGCGGACGCCCACCTCGACGCCGACGCCGAGCAACACTCCCACCTCGACGCCGACGCCAAGCAACACGCCGACCCCCACCCACCCCGGTAAGAGTGATCACGGGACAGTGATCCGCGACTGGACCAAGTGGGACGAGAACGTCACACAGACGCAGGACGGGCCCAAGCCCAAGCCCGCGCCCACCCCGACACCGGTGAAGACCAACATCCCGGTCACTGGCTGACACGCGACACCGAAAACGGAGGGCCCGGATCAACGCGATCCGGGCCCTCCGTCGTCTTCTCGGTTCCAAACGAGCATGCGCAGCGGATCCGCGAGCACCGCCCCCAGATAGCCCCATTCGATGATCCGGGTGAAGAAGCAGCGCAGGTTGATCAATCTGTTCTTGATGCTGGGCATGGCCAGCGGCGTTCCCGAGGGCCGCGGGGAGCTGGATGCTCTGCTTGTGCGGCTGCGCGACGAGGTGTCTCGTCTCAGGGCGGGCTTGCCGGCCGGGAGGCGGCCAATGCTGCTCGGCTGCGGTCGGCGCGTCGGGTGGGGGTGTTTCATTACTCCGGCGGGGCTGAAGAGGGGCTGCTCCTATGGCGTCGCCTGGTAGGCCCACACGCTCGGCTCAACCTTGCTGGCCGCGGTCACCCAAAGCGCCGGCACCCTGACCGAGATCCTGGCCGAGTCGATCAAGAACGTCGCCTCGTTACACGACTTCACCTGTGACCTGGTGCATGCGGGATCCCCTTCAGCAACGGTCTCGATGGTGCGCCGTACGGGTGACGCCCTGGAATGGCTGGTGCTGGCCGACTCCGCCGTTGTCCTCGACACCGGTACGACAGAGCCGACGGTGATCTGTGACGATCGGGTGAGCCGCATCGGGGCGCGCTACCGGGCGCTGATGGACAGCCTGCCGGGCGGAAGTCCCGAGCATGCTGAGGCGTTTCGCGGCTACGTCGATACTTTACGTGATCATCGTAATCGGGACGGCGGTTTCTGGGTGGCCTCCGTTGATCCCCTCGCCGCAGAACAGGCCCTCACCGGCACCGCCCCGGTGGATCAGGTGCGGGCGGTGGCGTTGTTGAGCGACGGCGCCTCCCGTCTCGTCGACCGCTTCGCCCTGGCGTCCTGGCGGCAGCTCCTCGACCTCCTCGGCCAGGGCGGCCCCAATGAACTGATCCGCCGTGTCCGAGAGGCCGAACACGGCGATCCGGACAGCTCCCGCTGGCCTCGGGGCAAGATCCATAACGACGCCACTGCGGCACTCTGGAAATTTCGTCGACCCAGCGGATCAGTGGCGTGCTGACCGCATGAGACGCACGCCGTACGACCGAGGTCCCGGACACCACCGGGGCCCTTCGTCGTTCCAGGGCCGGTTCTCGCCCGCGCGATGCCTGGAAAGCCCGGTGCCACCGGGGAAAACGACCTCAAGATCATTGCGCGACCACCGACGTTGGGCCGCTCAGGGCGGCATACCCCGAAAAAGCAAAAGAGCCCCTCGCGGGGCTCTGAGCTGGGAAAATCCAGTGTGGCAGGTGCAGGACTTGAACCTGCGTAGGCTGAGCCGACGGTTTTACAGAACCCTGCCCGGCAGATCAACACATAGCATTTGGCCTGCAGAAACGTCATCTCGATAGCTCACCGGACGCGCATGGCGACGCGCATACGACGCGAGCCCTTCTCTCCCGCCTGTATCCAACTGACGTGGCGGCCTCGACCCCTTTGATGCGAACCCCGGTGGAGCGCACCGCTTCCGATCAACGGATGCTAGACAGTGCCGTCAGGTGCGTGACGATGATGTCCGTCGATCTCGGCTGCGCTCCCGTGTCAGCGGGTCCGCTGCCTTTTCGTTGACTCCGCTCAACTGCCCGATGGCCGGGGTGACCATGAGCACGGGAAGCTCCGCCCTGCTTGCGGGGCTTCCCGTGACCGGCCCGAATTTGTCGGCCTTGTCCGCCATGATCAGCGCTCATATCCCGTACATCCTCTCAAGGAGTGCCATGGCTGTCACCGACGGAGCCGGATGGTCCGGCATGGGCTGGAACGCCTGGACGGATCTCGCTCTGATCCGTGCTCGACTCGACGCGGGTGCCGACCCGAATTCGGGCACGGACTTCCATGGACGGCCCCTCCATCAAGCAGCCGAGGAAGGCTCGCCGGAAGTGGTCGCGGAACTGGCCCGGCGCGTCAACGACGTCGACGCGGAGGATGAGGGCCGCACCGCACTCTGGCTCGCCGTCTTCGCCAACCGCCCCAACAACGCCCGCGCCCTGGTCGCCGCCGGAGCGGACCCATGGCGGCCGATGATGAACGGCTGGTCCCCTGGACGACTCAGCCTGGCCACTCCCACCCCCGACCTGTTCACCATCCCCTCCCGGGAGATCGGCCTGTCCACCACCGAGGCCGCCGCAGTGTCGGAAGCCAGGCGCTTGATCGCCGCATTGGGAGACTTCGACTACGACGGCCTCGGCCTGGCATGCGTGGCCGGCATCAGCGCGGCCGAGGCGGCACAACGTCTGGAAGCCACGCGAGCTGATGACGACGACATGGAAGCGATCATGGAGGATCCCTGGTCGGATGACGATGAGGGCCTGGCCGTCGTCGGTGTCACGGATGTGCCCGGCGGATGCGTCGTCAGCCAGCCGTGGGGATATATCCCGGCCAGGTCCAGCGTCAACGAGCGTTTGTCGGCGGGCACCGTCTGCTACGGGCTGTACGCCAATCCCAAGAGCGGCAACCAGGGAAGTATCACCCGCGACGGCGTCATCGAAGAATGGGACACCCATCCCGGCGGTGGCAGCGTGTCCGACGACGAATCAGCCGAGGAAATCCTTGCCACCTACCTCTACCACGGCGAGGCCGTGGCCTACTGCTGCTCCGGCGCGGGCCTCCGTCCGACCGACGCCCGAGCGATCGTCGGCCAAGCCGACATGTGGCTGAGGCTGCCCGAACACTACTGGCGGCGCTGACCGAGCAACATAGCGAAAGGCCCGCCTCCATGATCTGGAATCGGGCCTTTCATCTTGTGGGGTGTTCACGAATAGGGATGGCCTGCACCGAGTCGGTCATGGTGATGATCGCTTCCCGCAACATGACTGATCGTTTCCCAGCTGTTCGGCGCTTTCAGGTACTGATAGCGCTCTGCGTGCGGCACGCATCGGCGTGGAACTGGGAGGTCATGCATCAGGGGTTCAGGGTCCGTCGGTCCAGATGTACCAGGGGCCCTTGAAGTGTTCATACCTTCCCTCTTCTGGGTCCGGTGCCCGATCCGGGATGTAGGCGAAGCCGTAGCTCTTCCAATTCATCGTGAGCGAGGTGACCATGAACCTCGCTCCCCCGGGGATCTTCTCCACGTCGTCCACCCGATACAGGCCCCACCACCGACGGCTGACATAGTCGTCGCGCACCGACCGGGCGTAGCTCTCCAGGCTCGACTCCGACAGGGCGAAGCGCGCATGAAGGGGCGCGTCGAGTTTGACCAGCAGCACGGTGCCCAGCGCCAGTCCGACTGGGACGAACATCCAGGGCTCCCACGCCCGCCGCCGCTCGCCAGGGCCCAACACCCGTACGAACCAGGCCATGGCGATGGCGAGCACCAGCCAGTACAGCGCCAGCGCCAATGCCCAGTAGGACAGGCCGGGAGTGCTCGCCTCAATGAGCGCCAGGAGCGAGGCGAGTCCGACGGCCCCGGTGAAGAGCAGGGCGAGGGGGTTGCGAGTCAGGCGCATGGGGTGATCTTTCCCGATACCAAGACCAAGCGCATCGGCCCCACCATCAGTGCCGGGAAGCCAACCCGCAGACCACTCGGGGCCCGTTCTTGAGTAGGGCTGATCAGGTGCGGTCGGATACCGGCCCGGAGTACCCGAGTTGCGAGGTCTCCGCCGGGACCACGATGTCGGCGATCTCGACCGGCCGGCCATCGGCGAGATAGGCCCGCTGGATCGTCAGCACGATGGACCCTGGCGAGATGCCGAGACTTTTGGCCTCTCCTGGAAGAGCAGCGCGTGCGCTGACATCCTCAACCCAATCATCGACAATCACACCGATCTCGGCCATCCGGTGCGTCACCCCATGGCCAGCCAGCGGCCCATCCTCCGGCACGGTTCCCGTGTCCGCGCTTGCCGATGAGGCCGTGGTGCTGGGAACGCTGAAAGGCATCTCCAGAACCCTGACGGGAAAGACCGTGTCGGGGACCACGATTGCCCGCAAACGTGCGGTCTTCTACAACATCCTGGACTACGCGGTGAGCCCGGCAAAGCTCTTGACCAGTAACCCGCTGATCAGCGTGAAATGGAAGACCCCGAAGGTTGCCGAGGAAGTCTCTCCCCGCCGCGTGGTCAACCCGCAGCAAGCCGCGGCGCTGTTGACCTCAGTTGAAAAAGCAATGGATCAACTGACGGCGTTCTTCGCGGTCATGTACTACTCGGCCCTACGCCCTGCGGAAGCCGTAGACCTGACCGCTGATGAAATCGACCTTCCCGAGGCCGAGAACGGTGATGAGTGGGGATGGCTCTGTCTCGGCGGTTCCGCGCTGGCAGTGGGGGCCGACTGGACAGGCAACGAGAAGCGCCGGGAGTCGCGGGAGCTGAAGCACCGGGCACGTAAGGCAGTCCGGCCGGTGCCGATCCCGCCGCCCCTGGTGGCCATTCTTCGAGGCCACCTCGCCGAGTACGGGGTAAGCCCGGACGGGCACCTATTTGTCGGGGAGCGTGGCGGCCCACTGTCAGAGAGCGTCTGGCCGTGTCTGGCAGAAGGCCCGTACGGCGGCCCTGAGCAAGGCAGAGGCAGCCTCACCGCTCGCAGCGCGAGACCGTACGACCTACGGCATGCCTGCGTCTCCACGTGGCTCAACGCCGGCGTCCCGGCTCCCCAGGTCGCCGAGTGGGCGGGGCACAGCGTGAACGTGCTCCTACGGGTCTACGCCAAGTGCATCGTCGGCCAAGACGATCTCGCCCGGAAGCTGATCGCCGAAGCCCTGAGCCCCTTGCAAAACCCCGGCTGATCGCCGACGCGCATACGACGCGGGCACCCGTAGATCGCCGTTGATGACCATGGACAGCCGGACATACGAGAACAGCCCCCGCACCGCGTTTTCGCTGGTGAGAGGGCTGTTTCTGCTGGTGTGGCAGGTGCAGGACTTGAACCTGCGTAGGCTGAGCCGACGGTTTTACAGACCGCTCCCTTTGACCACTCGGGCAACCTGCCGCGTCCTCCGCGTACCGCGGCGACAGGAAAAGAATAGCGGACTTCCAGGGGTGACGTGACATCCGCGGAGGGCACCCACCGATAGATGGGCGCACTGGGACTTTTGGGGCGAGCGTTGTCGCTCGTGCCGGTCTTGAGCGGGGCGGGCGAGGCAGGAGGGGCGTCGCGATACGGGCGTGATGCGGGGTTCGGCGGCGGGTATCGGGCGGGTGAGGCGGGTGGGCCGGGGGTGACCTGAGGGAGAGCCGGCCGTGGAGTGGGACGGCGGAGCGGGGTAACGGAGTGGGACGACACGCTGTGAGCGAGGCGGGACACACTGCCGCCCCAGCATTGACAGGAGATGCTGGATAGGCTGATCCGTTACGTACGCGTCTACCGAACCTGCTCGCGGACGCCGCCGCGGTTCGCGGACCGCGATATTCGGGAGCCGGGCAGCGGGTGATAGTTCCAGCAGTTCAAAGGGGATTGGGCTTTGGCGGATTCATCGTTCGACATCGTTAGCAAGATCGATCATCAGGAGGCCGACAACGCACTGAACCAGACGGTCAAGGAGGTCGGGCACCGGTTCGACTTCAAGGGTACCGGCGCGACGATCGCCTGGTCGGGTGGTCAGAAGGCCGTTGAGATCAGGGCCAACAGCGAGGAGCGCGCCAACGCGGTCCTCGACGTGTTCAAGGACAAGCTGATCAAGCGTGGCCTGTCGCTCAAGATTCTTGACGCGGACGAGCCCAAGCTGTCCGGCAAGGAGTACCGCCTTCTGATCACCCTCAAGGAGGGCATCGACCAGGAGCAGGCCAAGAAGATCTCGAAGATCATCCGGGATGAGGGGCCCAAGGGGGTCAAGGCCCAGATCCAGGGTGATGAGCTGCGGGTGAGTTCCAAGAAGAGGGACGAGCTGCAGGAGGTCATCGCCCTTCTCAAGGGCAAGGACCTGGAGGTCGCCCTCCAGTTCACCAACTACCGGTAGACCGAGGGCCGGGCGGAGCCGTGACTCGCACGGTTACCGCCCTCCGCTCTCGGATGCACGCTGCCGAGAGTGGAGTCGACGACAGGCGCTTCGGGCCACTCTCCTCCGGACGCGTTCAGAGCGATCATGAGGCTTGAGTGGCCCAGAGCCACCCGGCATCGGATGGTCCACCGTGACCCCGAAAACGCACCGCCATGCTCAGCGGATGCCCGCGACGGTTCCAGCGATGGACGCACGCGCCCTTCAGGCCGAGGCGAGGTGACGGCCCAGTCGTCTGATGGTCTCCGCGGCGAGCAGGGCGTGGCCCCGCATCGAGGCATGGATCATGTCTGAGCTGTACGTCGAGATGTCGGCGCAGGCAGGGTGGCTCCACATGTCGACGACCAGCGCGCCGTGCCTGGCGGAGACCGCGCTCACCCGCTCGTTCAACCGCAGCAGTTTAGGACTGAGCGCCTCAAGCTGAGGGATGGCCGAGGCGATGTTCATGAGGCGGTACGTGATCACTGTCGCACCGGCCGCCCGTAATCCGCCGATGATGGCGTCCAGCTCGCCCTCGACCGCGTCCATGTCGACCACCGGGCGGAACAGGTCGTTGCCCCCGCAGATCACGGCCGCGAGGTCGGGCCCGAACTCCAGTGCCCGGCCGAGCTGCTGTTCCCGCACCTCGGCGGCGACCAAGCCGCGCAGGCCGAGGTTCACATAGGCCAGGTCGGGCCGGCGCCGGGCCAGCGCCTCCTGGGTCCGGTCCGCCCAGGGCAGGGTGCGGTAGCCGGGGGCAGGCTCGCCCAGCCCTTCGGCGAGGCTGTCGCCGAGCACCGCGAACCGCTTCCACGGGGCGGTGGCGAGGAGCCTGTCGGCCTCCTTCGCCGGGAGGTGGAAATCATCGGTCGAGACGTCTTCGGTCACGTTCACTGCCTTTCTGGGCATCGGTCCGGCCCAGCTGGGGGCCGATCCGCCTGCCGACAGCATAAGAACGAACGATCGTGCTATCAATATCCATCAAGCTGGAAGTTATCTGGTTGATTTAACAGAACGCTCGTGCTTAAAGTTTGATTCGCGAAGGACATGTTCGACAGCCGACGGCTGTTCCGGCGCTGCTCGGCTCCGGGCCACGGCGGGCCGGTCGCGCCGGGGAGCACGGCTCGGGCAGCCCACCGCGTATGGTCTCCGCACCGGCTGTCGCCGATCAGTGGCGAGCCGCTTGGACGGGAACGGTTGAGATGACACAGGACGGGCGTGTGGTGCGCGGGGATCAGACCCGGCAGCGAATCCTGGACCGCGCGATGGCCATCGCGTCCCAGGACGGGCTCGAAGGGCTGTCGATCGGGAGCCTCGCCACCGACCTCGGGGTGAGCAAGAGCGGGCTGTTCGCACACTTCGGCTCGAAGGAGGAGTTGCAGATCGCGGTCGTACGGGCTGCCGAGGAGGTCTTCACCCGCGAGGTGGTCAAGCCGGCGCTGCGGACCGCGCCCGGCCTGCCACGCCTGGTCGAGCTGTGCGGGGGCTGGCTCGACTACTCAGAGCGGCGGGTCTTCCCCGGCGGTTGCTTCTTCTACGCGGCGGGTGCGGAGTTCGACTCACGACCTGGCCGGATCCGCGATCTACTGGCCCAGGCACGCCGCGACTGGCTGTGCCTGTACGAGCAGACCATCCGGGACGCCCAGCAACTCGGCCAGCTCGACGCGGATGTCGAACCGGCCCAGCTGGCGTTCGAGTTCGACGCGCTCGCCACCGCGGCGAACTCGGCCGCGCTGCTGCTCGACGACACCTCGGCGTACCAGCGCTCGCGCGCCGGGATCCGTACCCGGCTGCGCGCCCTGGCCACCCGGCCGGAAGAGGTTCCCTGACGACTCCACAGCGAGGCCCGGTCCGGGTTACCTGAAATGCCGGTGGCCGAGAACCGGCCCCGGGCCCCCTTCCGCTTCAGCGATGCGACCGTCTCCCCGGATCTTTCGCCGGCTCTTGACGCAACTTTTCCCGCCGGGGCCCCATCTATCAGGGGGACGGAAGGAAAAACCGATGAGACCCTCACACGGATTCGCCGTACTCGCAGTCGCCGCCGTAGCGGCCACCGGCATGATCGCCACTCCGGCAGTGGCGAAGACGGACAACCCGGCCAGGTACGCCTGGCTCAAGAGCTGCCCCAAGGGAGACAGCAGCGTCCCCTGCGGCTCGTGGATGCTGACCCTGCGCAGCGGGAAGACCGTCACGCTGCCCGACGCGCAGGTCCACCCCAGGTCCGCAGGTGGCAAGGTGGACAGGACCGCCAGCAACTCGATCTCCATCAGCGACGACGGCCGCTTCGTGAACTACTTCAAGGGCGGCGAACTCGTCGTCCGTGAAGTGAGCAGTGGAAAGGTCCGCCCGCTGCCGGGCGGTACCGCGAGCCTGCCCAAGGGGATCGGCCAGAGCGACGTGGACACGACGCTCTCTCCTGACGGCTCGGCCATCGTGGTCGACTACTATGACGCCGCGAACAGGCTGCCGACCCTGGTCATCAACCTGAAGACCGGCGAGACGGCCAAGCTGCCGCCGAAGAACAGCCTGATGGGTTTCAGCCCCAGCGGGAAATACCTGCTCACCTCCCGGTTCACCGATGACAACACCACCGAGTTCGTGGTCTTCGACGCCGAAGGCAATAAGACGGCGAGCCAGATCATCCCGCAGATCGTGTCCAACAACGCGCCTGTCGCACTGGCCGACGACGGGAACACCGTGGCCCTGGTCATCTCCAGCGAATCAAGCGGGCCACGCCTGCGTACCTATGACCTGTCCTCTGACACCGTCTCCGAGGCGATCGGAATCGGCATGCCCAAGGGCGAGGCCGCGCAGCGTCTCTCCTGGGACACGGCCGGCTCGCTCACCCTCTGGACCAGCCGCAGCGACCAGGAGGGCGAGCTGGGCTCCGCCGTGAAGCGAACGCTGAACGCCGAGACCGGGAGCACTCGCAAGCTGGACTCCTTCAGACTCAGGAAGAACGTGTGGGTCTGGTGGCTGCCCGGCGAGTGACCGTGAATTATCTTCGCTTTTATGGGGAAAATTCATGACAAGATCAATGACCGGCTGCGCGAGTTCATCAAAGCGCAGCCGGTCTATTTCGTGGCGACGGCTCCCGAGCAGGGCGGTCACGTCAACATGTCCCCCAAGGGATACGCCGACACCTTCGCCGTTCTCGACGACACCACCATCGCCTACCTGGACCTGGACGGCAGCGGGGTGGAGACCATCTCCCACCTCCGCCAGAACGGCCGGATCACGGTCATGTTCTGCGCCTTCTCCGGCCCTCCCAACATTCTTCGCCTGTACGGCACCGGCCGGGTCGTCGTACCGGAGAGCCCTGACTTCGCCACGCTGATCAAGAACTTCGGCCCGCACCCGGGTGTGCGGTCGATCATCGTCGTCGACTGTGACCGCATCGCCGACTCCTGCGGCTTCTCCGTGCCGTTCATGTCCTTCGACAGTGACCGGACGCTGCTGGACGAGTGGGCGGGCCGCAAGGATGTCCAGGAGCGGCGTGCCTACCGGGCGAAGAAGAACCGCGAGAGCATCGACGGCATCCCCGGTCTCTCCTCCGAGGAGACCGACCCGGTCACCCAGCACTCCTGAGACCACGGGCCCAGCCGGGCTTTCTCCGAGGTCGGGTGACACCCGTGATGCCAAGCGACACGAGGGTGTCAGTGCGCGGGCGTTCGGCTCGTCGTGCCTGATGCTCCCAGACCTGCGGGTGGGGCTGTGCGTGGTGTCAGAAGGGGCCTTCGGGGAGGGTCGGACCGGATTTTGGCGGAAGCCGTAGATGACGGCGTGCGGGTGGTGGCGCGATCAGGACTGGCTGACCGGTGACCCACTGCGCCGCCTCCGCCGCCGGGCGCGCGCACCGGACCGGACCCGGGCGCTGCCTCGGGCCGAAATGGAGGCGTTGCCGACCCGCCCGGACCTGGCCCTGCGCGAGCGCGCTCAGCGGATCGACGCCGAGCCGGCCGGGCTCGGCGGCCGGGAGACGCAGGTCACATTCGTCTATGTCACAGGGGGTCGGGCTACCCCGTCTCAGGGGGTGTAGCCATCAACGACCACAGAGGAGCACACCATGGACGCGCGACTCAACTACTTCGCCGACCCGACCGCCGGCAAGGTCCTCAAGTACTTCATGTCGGCGGGAAAGGCGCTCAAGGACTCGCCACTGCCGACCGCCACGCAGGAACTGGTGGCGCTTCGGGTAAGTCAGATCAACGGCTGCGCCGTCTGCATCGACATGCACACCAAAGAGGCCGTCGCTGCCGGTGAGACCTCGGTGCGGCTGAACCTGGTCGCCGCGTGGCGGGAGGCCACGGTCTTCACCGAGGCCGAGCGTGCCGCGCTGGAGCTGGCGGAGGAGGGGACCCGGGTCGCGGATGCGGCCGGTGGGGTCAGCGACGAGGTGTGGGCGTACGCCGCCAAGCACTACGACGAGGGGCAGCTCGCCGCCCTGGTGCTCCTGGTCTCCTTCATGAACACGGCGAACCGGCTGAACATCATCACCCGGCAGCCGGCCGGCGACTACGTGCCCGGGCAGTTCCACTGAACGGCATCGGCAACCGGCTCGGGGTCCGGCTGCGGGCTCCGAGCCCCCGGGCTCGGGGCGTGTGCCGGTGGCTCGGATGATCACCAGAAGATGCCTGCGCCAGCGAGTACGGCCGGGTGAGAGGGGTTCAAGGGGAGGAGATTCGGCGTGAGCAAGGTCGAGGAGTTCGAGGAGCTGCGGCCGCTGCTGTTTTCGATCGCCTATCGGATTCTGGGCAGTGTGGGTGAGGCCGAGGACGCGGTGCAGGAGACATGGCTGCGCTATGACGGCTTGGCGACCCGGCCCACGTCGACCAAGGCTCTTCTGTCGGCCGCGGTGACGCGGATCTCGATCGATGTGCTGCGCTCCGCGCGAGTGCGGCGGGAGGCGTACGTGGGCCCGTGGTTTCCCGAGCCGCTGCTGAGCGATCCGTATCAGGATCCGGCGCGGTCGGTGGAGCTGGCCGACTCGGTGTCGATGGCGGCGTTGCTGCTGTTGGAGCGGCTCAGCCCGCTGGAGCGTGCGGTGTTCGTGCTGCGGGAGGTGTTCGGCTTCGGGTTTGACGAGGTCGCCGCGGCGGTGGGGCGGTCGGAGGCGGCGTGCCGGCAGCTGCTGGTGCGGGCGCGGCGGCATATGGAGGCCGGGCGGCCGCGCTTCGAAGCGGTCCGCAAAGAGCGGGAGGAACTGGCGTCGCGGTTCTTCGACGCCCTCCGCGAAGGCGACGTCGCCGGCCTGCGGGAACTGCTCGCCGCCGACGTATCGATGGTCGGTGACGGCGGCGGCAAGGCCCCGCAGCTGGCCAGGGCCGTCATCGGCGCCGAGAACGTGGCCCGGCTGCTCGCCTCCCTCTTTCCCCAGATGGCCCGGATCGACGTGACGTTCGAGCCGCACGAGGTCAACGGCCAGCCGGGCGCGATCTTCCACGACCGGGACGGCAAGGTGCTCCACATCCTGGCGCTCGATGTACTCGACGGGCAGATCCAGACGATCCGCTCGGTGATCAATCCCGACAAGCTCGGGCACGTGGGCCCGGTAGCGGACGCCTGGGCAATCGACCGTGAAGTAAGACAGGCACGCCGGCGCACGAAATGACCGCAACACCGGCAGGGCATTTCGCCATCCCGGGGATGAGGGGCAAGGACCGGCCGGAGTGCACGCTGCCGCACCGCCGCTGACACCGAGGGTCCGGTGGGAACAGAACGGTGAGTCCGGCTTGGCGTCACATTCGTTGACATGATCATCGTGAGTCGGTGTGTCACCAGGCACAACGAGCGTGTTTCCAAAAGCCGGCGTTCGCCCGTACCCTGCTGCGCGCGTCGGCGGTATCGGCTGTCAGCGGTTGTGGTCGGCCCTGCGCCACCATGCCGCGGTGGCGAGCACGCCCGCTGACACTCCCGTGTCGCTTGGCACATGACGGCACCGCCGGCCAGCCTTGACCGAGGCGTACAGTAGCCCGTACGTAACGGACGCCCCCCGAATGTCCGGAAGACTCGGGGGGGCCTCAGTGGGATTGTTCCGCCGCTTGAGTGTTTGCGTCGTCGTGGTCGTCGTGGTCATGGGGGCGGGCGTCCCCGCCCAGGCCGGGGGCGCGAGATCTCCGGTCCGGTACGCGGGGCTCGACGGATGTGTCTGTGCTCCGTGGAAGCTCTGGGTACGCGGCGGCAGGGTGGTCAGCCTCACCGACGCCCGGGTGTTCTCCAGGGGCAGGCAACGGGCTCCGCTGGCCCTGTCGCCCAACGGGAGGTATGTCACTTATTTCCAACTCGGCGACGGGGCGCTGGTGGTACGGGAGATGACGACCGGCGAGATACGCACGGTGCCCGGCGTGAAGTGGTCGAGCGCCATGCGCGCGGCGCGGATCGAACTCTCTCCCGGCGGGCGGTACGTGGTGCTGGGCATCCGGTGGGGGCACCGGATCCTGGACACGTACAGCGGTAAGAGTGTCCCGGTGCCGCCGGGACTGCGGCCTTGGAGCTTCAGCCCCGACGCGAGGTTCGTGCTGGTGGTGGATGACTCGTTCCAGGCGGGGATCTACTCGATGTCGCCCTTCGCCGAGTGGGGACGCGTCCCGGTGGGAGGCGCGCTCGGTCCTGACGGGGAGACCGTGGCCCATTTCACGGCGCGTGACGCGGGGATCGGCCTGTGGGACGTGTCCGCGGGCAGCGCGCTGAGGCGCGGCCCCATCCCCGTACCCCGTGGCAGGACCCCTACCAGGCTGCGTTGGAACAGCAAGGGCCACCTCGACCTGCAGACGGTCACCTCGCGCAGGTTGAGGAGAGGGGGAGGCACTCGCTACGCCTGGTACCGGGTCGACCCGGAGTCAGGCCGTACGGAGCGGATCGGCGGCTTCATCGTGCCCGGATCCGTCCACAACCCGATCATCACCGGTCTGACGCCCTGACCCGCCTCATCCGGCGGGGTCGGCGGCGGCAACCTGTCAGGGGCTCTCGTGTCAAGCGGTCAGCGGCGGTACCCGGCCATGCGCTCCAGGCGGGCGACGCGCTCGGCGGTGGGCGGGTGGGTGGAGAACATCCGGCCGAGCCCCGCACCGCGGAAGGGGTTGGCGATCATCAGGTGGGAGGCGGAGGCGATCCGCCCGTTCTCCGGGAGGGGCAGATGGCGGGTGCCCATCTCGATCTTTCTCAATGCCGAGGCGAGTGCCAGCGGATCGCCGGTCAGCCGAGCCCCTGACTCGTCCGCCTGGTATTCGCGGGAGCGGGAGATGGCCATCTGGATCATCCCGGCCGCGACCGGGCCCAGCACGATCATGAGGAGTGCGCCGATGAATCCGGGACCCTCGTCGTCCTCTCCGCCGCCGAAGAACAACCCGACGTAGCCGAGATAAGTGATCATGGTGGCGAGCGCTCCGGCCACCGAGGAGATCAGGATGTCGCGGTTGTAGACATGGGAGAGCTCGTGCCCGATGACACCGCGCAGCTCGCGCTCGTCGAGTATCTGAGTGATCCCGTAGGTGACGCAGACGGCGGCGTTACGAGGGTTGCGCCCCGTCGCGAAGGCGTTGGGCTGCATGGTCGGCGAGACGTAGAGCCGGGGCATGGGCTGGCGGGCCTGCGTGGAGAGCTCGCGCACGATCCGGTAGAGCAGCGGCTGCTCGACCTCACTCACCGGCCGGGCGCGCATGGCCGACAGCGCGATGCGGTCGGAGAAGAAATAGGCGGCACCGTTGGTCACCAGCGCGACCAGAACCGCGATCTGCACGCCTGCGCCGCCTCCGAACCACGCCCCCACCGCGATGATCACCGCGGACAGTGCGCCGAGAAGGACCGCGGTACGCAGACCGTTGTGGTGCACTACACCCCCCTTTCGGTTGATGCCGATTCACCTGTGACAACGTTTCCAGCCAGGACAAACGTTCCCAGGTGTTTCAGCCCGCGGCGATCAGTGCTCCGGGGACGAGGTCGAGGACCAGTTGGGGGGCGACCGAGAACGCGACCGCGACGATCCCGGCCACCGCGATCGCCACACCGGCGGGCATCCATCCGGCGGCGCGGCCGGCCGTTTCCGTGCCCTCGGTGGCCGGAGTGAAGATCCGCACCACCCAGGCGATGTAGTAGTAGAGGCCCGCGACCGTGTTGACCGCCATCACCAGGGCCAGCCAGCCGCCGCCACCGCTGAGGAGCTCCCGGAACACCACGATCTTGGCGAAGAGCCCGGCCAGCCCCGGGGGCAGGCCCGCCAGGCAGATCAGGAAGAAGGCCAGTGCCAGCCCGGCCGCCGGGTTCCGGAACGCCAGGCCCCGGTAGTCGTCCAACTCCCCCCTGCCGGAGCGCCTCGACACCAGCGTGACCACGGCGAACGCCCCAAGGTTCATCGCCGCGTAGAAGACCAGGTAGGCGATCGAAGCGTTCACCGCCTCGTGGCGTCCGGCGCCGAGGGGAGCGAGGATGTAGCCCGACTGGGCGACGGACGACCAGGCGAGCAGCCGCACGGCATGGCGCTGGCGCATGGCCAGGAGGTTGCCCACGGTCATGGTGAGCGCGGCGATGATCGCGATCAGCGGGACCCAGATGGCGCCCTGGCCGTCCAGGGCGACGACCAGGATGAGGATCAGTCCGGCGAACCCGGCAGCCTTGGAGATGACGGAGAGCAGGGCCGCGACGGGGATGGGCGCACCCTGGTAGACATCGCCCGCCCACGCGTGGAACGGCACCGCCGCGATCTTGAAGGCGAACCCGGCGAGGAGCAGCACCATCGCCACGGTGACCACGGCGGGCAGGTCGTAGCCGATCTCCAGCGAGGAGCTGTAGGCGGTGTCGGCACCGTCCAGGACGAGCCTCAGGCCTGGCGCCCCGAGAACACGCTGCTGCAGAGCCTGGGCGATCCGGCTGAGGTAGACGGTTCCGGTCGTCCCGTACAGCAGGGAGACCCCGAAGAGCATCACCGCCGTGGAGACCACGGAGACCAGGAAGAGCTTGACCGCGGCCTCGGAGCTCCGGCCGTCGTAGCGTCTGAGCGCGGTGAGCGCGAACACCGGCAGCGAGACGAGCTCCAGGGCGACCACCAGCATGATCAGGTCACGGGAGGCGGGCAGGGCGACGGCACCCGCCAGCGTGCAGAGCAGCAGGAAGTACCACTCGCCGACGGGGATGTCCCCGAAGGAGAGCTCTGCCGCCGAGAGCAGCACCACGACGATTCCGGCCGCCAGTGCGAGTCCCGCGAAGACCAGTGTGAAGTCGTCGACCACGAACGAGCACGGCGCCGCGGCGGCCGGATTCACCGCCTGTTCGGTGTTCAGGGGGGCGATGGCACCGATCACCGCGCGAGGGGAGCCGAGCAACCCCTCCGGCACGCAGAAGGTCCGCAGCGGGTCTCCGGTGCGCAGTGCCTGCGAGATCACCACCGCCAGGGCACCGATCACCCCGGCCAGGGTGACCGCGCCGAGCGCCGGCCGAACGTACGGCCTGCGGGGCAGGAAGGCGTCCAGGAGCAGCACCAGCCCGGCGGTGAGGGCGAGGATCAGCAGCGGCGCGACCGCGTAGTAGTCGATCGACTGGATCACGGTGCCCCCACCAGGGTCCGGACCACCGGATCGGTGAGCAGGAGGAGCGCCTTGGGCCAGAGCCCGAACAGCAGGATCAACGCGATCAGCGGCACCCAGGCGGCCAGCTCGTAGCCCATGACGTCGGGCATCCGCAGCCTGCCCGCGCTCGCCGCTCCCGGCGGGTGCGTGCCTCCCCCACCTGCGGCCACCGCGGCCGCGGGGAGGTCCTCCCCGTCCGCCCTGGGTCCGAGGGCGTCGTCCTCGGATCCGGCCGGGCCCGTGGAGGGGAGAGCATCCGTGCCGGCCGCGGCGAGGATCGGGACGTGGACGGTCTCGGTGCTCCGGCCGTGGGTGACGCGGGAGAGCATGAGCAGGAAGTAGGCGGCGGTCAGCACGGTGCCGAGACCTCCGAGAGCCATGAAGACCAGGTAGAGGGGGCCGGACAGGCCCGGGGCCGGTTCGAAGGCGCCGAGGAGGGCCAGCATCTCACCCCAGAAACCCGCCAGCCCCGGCAGCCCGAGTGAGGCGACGCAGGCGAAGGTGAGCAGGGAACCGAGGCGGGGAAGGCGGGTCAGCATGCCGCCACCGAGGGCGGGCATGTCCGAGGTGCCGTAGCGCTCCTTGATCGCCCCGGCGACGAAGAACAGCAGGGCGGTGATCAGGCCGTGGGCGATGTTGCCGAACAGCGCGCCGTTGATCCCGACGGGGGTCAGCGTGGCGAAACCGAGGAGCACGAAACCCATGTGGCCGACCGAGGAGTAGGCGATCATCCTTTTGAGGTCGCGCTGGGCGAGGCAGGCCAACGAGCCGTAGATGATGCCGATCACCGCGAAGGCTCCGAGCCAGGGTGCCACAGCGGCGGCCCCGTCGGGCAGGACCGGGATCGCGATTCTGGCGAAACCGTACGTCCCCATCTTGAGCAGCACCCCCGCCAGAAGCACCGAGCCGACGGTGGGCGCCTCGGTGTGGGCGTCGGGCAGCCAGGTGTGCAGCGGCCACATCGGGGTCTTGACCGCGAGACCGATGCCGACGGCCAGGAAGGCGATGATCTGCACCGGGCGGGACATGCCCGTCCCCCGCGCCTGGGCCAGAGCGGTCATGTCCAGGGTGCCGGTCTGCGACCAGATGATCAGTAGGCCGAGCAGGAGGACCACCGAGCCCAGCAGGGTGTAGAGGATGAACTTGATCGCCGCCGCCCGGCGGGCACGTCCTCCCCAGATGGCGATCACGAAGTACATCGGGATGAGGACGACCTCGAAGAACACGAAGAACAGCAGCAGGTCGAGCGCGAGGAACGTGCCGATCATGCCCACTTCGAGGACGAGCAGCGTGAACACCAGTGCCCGTGGCCGGTTACCGCCGCGTCCGGGGCTCAGCAACTGCCCGGGGCCGTCGGCGCGGCCCCGGCACAGGTAGACGAAGCAGAGAAAGGTCAGCAGCGTGGTCAGCACGACCAACGGCAGTGAGATCCCGTCCACGCCGAGGTGGAACCTGAGGTCCAGGCCGGGGATCCAGGCCAGGTCGGTCACGAACTGCACGCGGGCGGCGTCACCGTGGTCGAACGCGGCGGCCAGCACCACCGACAGTGCGAAGGTGACCCCGGAGACGACCGGCCCGTGCACCCTGAGCAGCCGCTTCCTTGCCGCCGTATCCGCACCGGACGGCACGAGCAGCACGGTGGCTCCGGCGAGCGGCACGCCGAGAAGTGCGATCAGGAGCCAGCTCATGGCGCGGCCACCTCACAGAAATTCGGCCCCGGATTCGGCGCTGGGTTCGCTTCCAGGTTCGGCACTGAGTTCGGTCGCCGGGGAGAGGTCAACGGCGCGTCACCGCCAGACGGGTGGAGAGCGGTACGGCGGCGCCCACGCCGCCCCGGAGGGACAGAGAGCTCACCCGAAGATCACCGCCCCGGCCGCGATCAGGAGGACGCCCGCCAGCAGGCCGGTGACGTAGAGCTGGGCGTTGCCGTTCTGCACCAGGCGGACCAGCCCCGCCAGTCTCAGGGTCGTCCGGCCCGAGCCGCGTACCGTGCCGTCCACCACGCGGTTGTCCGTGCGGACGACGAGGCGCGCGAGGAGCAGCACGGGCCGGACGAGGAGCCCGGTGTAGACGGAGTCGACGTAGAAGGCCCGCTCGCAGGGGACGCGGAAGGGGCCGAGCATGCGGGCCGGGTCGGTCTGGGGCGCGGAGCGCCACACCGCGTAGACCGCCCCCGCACCCAGCAGTGCCACCGTGAGGCTGAGGGCGGCGGTGCCCCAGTGGACGTCGCCGACGCGGACGAAGCCGAGGAGCAGGGCCGGAACGGCCAGCACGACGATGGGCCAGCGCATGCTGGCCGGCGCCTCATGTACGGCGGGTACGGCGGCGTGGGCCTCGCCCGCCACGGGCTCGGGCCGCGGGGCACGCTGCCCGAAGAAGGTGCGCAGCCACGCGCGGGTGGCGTAGGCGCCGGTCACCGCGATCGTGGCGAGGGCGCAGCCGTAGAGCAGCAGGGCCGCGGCATCGGTCAGCGGGCCCGCGGACAGGGAGTGCTCGATGCCCGTCAGCATCTCGTCCTTGCTGAAGAAGCCACTGGCCGGAGGCAGGCCCATCAGGGCGGCGAAGCCGATCGTCATCGCGGCGAAGGTGACCGGAAGCCCCCTGCGGAGACCTCCCATCGTGCTCATCAGGTTGGAGCCGACCGCGTGGATCACCGCTCCGGCGCAGAGGAAGAGCAGTGCCTTGAAAGCCCCGTGGGTGATCAGGTGGAAGATCGCGGCGTCCCGTGAGCCTGCGGCCAGGGCACCCGCCATGTAGGCGAGCTGGCTGATCGTGGAGTAGGCGAGGACGCGCTTGAGATCGTCCTGGGCCAGGGCGGCGAGGGCCGCGCCGAGCATGCCGAGGGCGGCCAGGACCGCGAGCACGTCCAGGGTGGGCCGGGCACCGAGGAAGGCGGGATAGAGCCGGGCGACGACGAAGATCCCGGCGGCGACCATGGTTGCCGCGTGGATGAGGGCGCTGATCGGTGTCGGTCCTGCCATCGCGTCGGGGAGCCAGACGTGCAGCGGAACCTGGGCGCTCTTGCCCGCGACCCCGGCCAGCAGCAGCATGGTGGCGGCGATGAGGGTGCCGGACGACATCTCGGGGACCCCGGCGATGACGTCGGCGATCCTGAAGCTGCCGGCCGCCGTCCCGAGGACGAAGATGCCGAACAGGAAGCCGACGTCGCCGATCCGGGTGACGAGGAACGCCTTGATCGCCGCTCGCGAGTTGGCCCGCTCCTCCCACCAGTGCCCGACCAGCAGGTACGAGCACAGGCCCATGATCTCCCAGCCCACGTAGAGGACCAGGAGGTCCGCCGCGTAGACGACCAGCAGCATGGCGCTGGTGAACAGGCTGATGAAGGAGCTGTAGGACGGGTAGCGCCGGTCACCGCGCAGGTAGCCGATGGAGTAGACCTGCACGGCCAGCGCGACCACGGTGACCAGCACCGCGATCGACGCGGCGAGGCCGTCGACGAGCAGCCCGACCGAGATCGGCACCGACCCCGTCTCGATGACGGTGAACGTCGCGGTGACGCCGTCGGCCGCGACCTGGCCCCCGCTCCCGATCGGGACCCGCGGCTCGATTCCGCCCTGGCCGGTGGCCGCCCAGGTGGCGTAGGCCAGCCAGATCGCCAGGGCGGTGGAGATCGCGGTGGGCAGCACGGCGATCCAGGCGGCCCGGCGGTTGGCGCCGGCGTTGAGGTCTGTGCCGGGGGGGGTGCGGGACGTCGCGCCGCGAAGCCCCCGGGGGAAGCGGGAGCCGAGAAGCCCGGTGGCCGCGGCGAGGAAGGGCAGCAGGATCACGAGCGAGGCGACAGTGATCATGACGCGTCACCCGGCCTGGTGTCCGTCTCGGATCCGGCGGGAAACCGGGACTGCCGCGTGCGGGTCGCGGTCCGGGTGTGGCCCTGGGGCAGGCTCCGGGTCTCGGCCGGGGTCTGCTCCGGGCTCTGGGGCCGAGGTGGGGAGTGGGCACCGGCCTCGCCGGGGAGTGCCTCTCCGGCGGGGCCGGTGGATCCGGGATCGGTGGGCTGGATGCCATCGGGTCCGGGGTCGACCGGCCCGGGGCTCGTGGCCCCGGGGTCGGTGGGCTCGGCCAGGGAGCGGAGGCGGTCGAGGTCGATGGTCCGGCGGTTGCGGTAGAGCGCGAGAACGATCGCGAGACCGAGACCGACCTCGGCGGCGGCGATCACGATGACGAACAGGGTGAGCACCTGCCCGCTGTGCAGCCGGTCGCGTAACCAGACGTCGAAGACGACCAGGTTGAGGTTGACGGCGTTGAGCATGATCTCGACGGACATCAGCACGAGGATCGTGTTGCGCCGGGCGAGCACGCCGTACACGCCGATGGAGAAGAGCAGTGCCGAGACGACCAGGGGGTAGACGACGTGCACCTTCAGTCCCTCCCGCGAATGTCGGTGCGGGACAGGACGATGGCGCCGATCAGTGCCGCCAGCAGCAGGACCGAGAGCACTTCGAACGGGAGCACCCAGTTGCGGAAGATGCTCGCGCCGAGTTCCCCGGCCGAACCGCCGCCGGGCTCAAGCGGGACGTAGGCCATCCGGAAGCCGTCGACGACGACGGTGACCAGCACGGCCGCGGTGGCGATCGCCACGATCACGGCGGTCGGCCGGTTCGGGCTGTCGAGGTCGGCGCTCCTGCCGATCGGAGCGCGGGTGAGCATGATGCCGAACAGCAGCAGGACGACGATCGCGCCGACGTAGATCAGCACCTGGACCCAGGCGACGAACTCGGCGGTGAGGACCAGGTAGCCCCCGGCCAGCGCGCCGAAGCAGACCACCAGCCACAGGGCGGCGTGGACGAGTTGTCTGGTGGTCACGGTAAGCAGCGCCGACCCGACGGCCACCGCGCCCAGCAGGAGAAAGACGATCTCCTGCCCGGTCGGCGACAGATAGGACGGCGCCTCGGTCATGTCTCCTCCTCGGGCTCTCCACTCGGATCCGTGGAAGAAGTCTGCTCCGGCGGGGCCGCCTTAGGAGGAACGTCACCCTTGCCTGTGGATAACTTCTCGGTGGACGACTCGCCTGTGGACGGAGTGTCCTTCTTGGGGAGGGCACCCGGCGGCCGGATGGCCCGGACGCTCGCGTGTCCCGCCGAGGGACCTGTCCTGGCCGGTCTGCCGGGTGACGGAACACGTCGCGCGGCTGGCTCCTCGGGAACTCCCGGGGCCTCGGGCGCGGGAGTCGCGGCAGCCTGGGGAGCCGGCGTGGGACGGGGGCGGACCGGGCGGGAGGTGGCCGCCAGTTCCTTCGGCGGCTCGGCGCCCGGCTCGTGGGCCGGGGGCGGCGGGACGGTCTGGGCCCAGGCGGACAGCTTGTCCTTCTCGTGAAGGAGGTTGCGGATGTCGCCCTCGGCGTACTCGAACTCCGGAGACCAGAACAGCGCGTCGAACGGGCAGACCTCGATGCAGATCCCGCAGTACATGCAGAGGGAGAAGTCGATCGCGAACCGGTCGAGCATGTTGCGGGCGCGGGGACGGCCCCCCTCCGGGGCGGGGAGGGTCTCCTTGTGGGAGTCGATGTAGATGCACCAGTCGGGGCACTCGCGAGCGCAGAGCATGCACACCGTGCAGTTCTCCTCGACCAGCGCGATCACCCCCCTGCTCCTCGGGGGCAGATCCGGCCGGACTTCGGGGTACTGCTGAGTCACCGATCTGCTCAGCATGTGGCGAAGGGTGACGGAGAGTCCCTTCACCAACCCCACTCCTGGTATCCGTGCCACAACTCAACATCATGACGCACAGTGGGGCGCTCGGGAATGCGGTGGGCCCTCCAGACCGTCACAACACAGAGATCACCCGGGTTATCCACAGAAGTTATCCACAGACTGTGTGTTCGATAATCACCCCCCAACCACCGAGCCAACACCGAAGAGACTGCGGACATCCTGAAAAAATCGTATTGTTCGGCACATGTCCCACCAGTACGGACCGGCCTGGCAGCCGCGACCACCGGCACGATCCAACACCGCGTGGAGCGTGGTGTGGGCGCTGGTGCCCCTGTTGACCTGCGGTGTCGGGACGCCGTTCGTCATCGGCCACGCCGCGCGCCGGCTGCGGAGCCCGTTGCTGGCCCTCGCCGCCGCCCTCTACGCCCTCGGCATCGGCACCTTCGTGATCGCCGCCGGGATCTACGGGAGCTCCGATCTCATCCCGGTCTGGCTGGACGCCATCGGGATGATCGGCCTGTTCGGCAGCTGGCTCGGCGGGCTGGGCCACGCGCTGATCCTCAGGGGAGAGGTGTTCCGGCCGCGGCCGTTCCAGGAGTTCCACCCGCGGCCGGCCCCGGAGTACGGGCGCCCGCCCCAGCCGGTGCCCCACCAGACCGGCCCCACGGTGGTCTCGGTCCAGCACCCGCCCGCGCAACGGCCGGCGCAGCGGCACCCGGGGCCCGCGCAGCACGGCGGATACCAGCAGGCACAGCACCATCAGCGTGACGACCGGCCGCCCCAGTACGTGCAGAGCCACTTCACGCAGGGCCAATTCACCCAGGGCCAATTCCCGCAGGGCCCGCCCACCCACGCCGTACCGGGCCAGACCCCCCAAAGCCCGCAGAACACCCCGGCCCCCCAGGGCTGGCTGGGGCCCTACCGCCTGATCGGCAGCCTGGGGAAGGGCGGTCAGGGAACGGTCCACCTCGCGCTCACCCCGCAGGGGCAGAAGGTCGCGATCAAGGTGCTGCACGAGCACTTCAACGGCAACCAGGTGGTCAGGGAGCGATTCCTGCGGGAGGTGGAGGCGACGCGCAGGGTGGCGACCTTCTCCACGGCCCGGGTGCTGGACGTGAACATCAACGAGGACCAGGCGTACGTCGTCAGCGAGTACGTGGAGGGCGTCTCCCTGGAGCAGCTGGTCCGCGACAAGGGTCCGCGCGACGAGGACGGGCTGACCCGGCTGGCCCTGGCCACGGCGGGCGCGCTGGCCGCGATCCACCGGGCCGGCGTGGTGCACCGGGATTTCAAACCGGCCAACGTGCTGATCGGCGCCGACGGACCCCGCGTGATCGATTTCGGCATCGCCCGGGCCCTCGACCAGGTCACCGCGACATCGGGCAACATCATGGGCACCCCCGCCTACATGTCGCCCGAGCAGCTCGCGGGCGAGACGATCGGCCCGGAGACCGACGTGTTCAGCTGGGCCTCGACCATGATCTTCGCCGCCTCCGGCCGGGTGGCCTTCGGCGAGGACACCATCCCCGCGATCCTGAACCGGGTGATCAACCACCAGCCGGACCTGACTGCCCTGCCCCAGTCACTGCGCCCGCTGGCCGCGGCCTGCCTGGACAAGCAGCCCCGCAACCGGCCCACGGCCTCCGACATCATGCTGCGGATCGTGCAGTAGACGTTCCCGGCCGGCAGGTCAGGGGACCGCGTCCTTCGCCTCCGCCGTCAGGTCCAGGTACTCCTGGTGGGTCAGCGAGCGAGCCTGGAACCCAAGGCCGTTGCCCGCGGCGAAGCGCTCGACGTCCCCCGCGTTCCAACGCCCCGGCAGGTGGAACAGCCCCCCGCCCACCAGCAGGCCGGTCACGCCGGACTCCGCCGAGTAGAGCAGCAGCTCGGAGGCGTCCAGCTCGCGGGTCCTGCGCGCGGTCTCCAGCAGCAGGCGGCCGTGGACGACCATCAGGCGGCAGTGCGGCTGGCCCCCGCGCCTGAGCACGCGCCCCTGGGCGGTCTGGTCGCGGGACCTGCGGCGGCCGACCCCGATCACGACGACGGCCCCGACGACCGTCAGCCCGGCCAGCACCAGGGCGGCGACCCCGAGCGGCTCCATTCCCCAGGTGACGTCTCCCTGAGTGACGTCTCCCCTGGTGACGTCGGCGCGGGTATTGGTCAGGTTGAGGAGCACCAGCGCCACGAAGGCCGCCCCGTAGGCGAGCACCGCCCACATGAGCACGTACAGCAACTGCTCGCGCCACCACACCTTCGGCGAGCTCAGCGGCGGCCTGAGGCTTCTCGCACCGGGCACGCGCAGCCGCGGCAGGGGCGCGGGCGCCCTGCGCCAGGTCACCGCGCGCCACCTCGGCGACCTGCGGGCCAGCGCGACCCTGGCCTGCTGCGGGGTGTCGAACGCCCGGAACTCGAACTCCAGCCCGTTGCCCGCGGCGAACGCCTCCACCGCTCTCCTCGACCGGGACCCCGGAGCCTCCAGCATGACCAGGCCGGACTCGTCGAGCACCGCCAGGCCGTATCTCGTCCTGCCCCGGCCGGGGTAGCCGAAGATCAGCAACCTGCTCGCCCGGCCCGCACCGGCGAGCGGCAACCGCACCGGTGAGTGCTCCGGCACATCGACGACCAGTTCGTCGTTTTCCACGGCAAGCGCGAGGGTCATCCGTTCCGTCCTTGGCAAGTGATGTCGCAGGGTGCACTGCTCCCTGCCCAGGGTGAGCGCTTCGAACGTCAGATCATCCGTACGGTGGGCCGAGCGGGAAACCGGTGCGGGCGCGCGGTGCGAGGTTACCCGGCGATGACCCTGACGACCCCCGTCAGCGCGAGCTGGACCAGCGCCAGCGGCACCAGACCGACCCAGGCGAGCCTCTGCAGCTGGTCCTCGCGGAGCCTGGGATAGCTCACCCTCAGCCAGATGACCACGAAGACCAGCAGGAAGACCTTGATGAGCATCCACACCGGCCCCGGCAGGAGGGGGCCGTGCCAGCCGCCCAGGAACAGCACGCTGGTCAGCGCGGAGACCACGATGATCCCCGCGTACTCGGCCAGCATGAACAGGGCGAACCTGATGCCCGTGTACTCGGTCATCGGGCCCATGATGAGCTCGGAGTCGGCGATCGGCATGTCGAACGGCGGGCGCCGGAGCTCGGCGAGTCCCGCGACGAAGAAGACCACGCCGCCGATCGCCTGCCAGGGCAGCCACCACCACTGCCAGGCCTCCACGATGCCCGGCAGGGAGAGCGTGCCCGCCGCCATCGCGACGCTGGAGGCCGCGAGGACCAGCGGCAGCTCGTACGACATGAGCTGGGCCGCCGAGCGCACTCCGCCCAGGACCGAGTACTTGTTGCCCGACGACCAACCGGCCATGATCGAGCCGAGCACGCCGACCCCCATCACGGCGAGGACGAAGAACAGCCCGGCGTCCAGGTCGACCCCGACCAGCCCCGGCCCGACCGGGATGACGACCATCACCAGGAGATAGGGGACCAGCGCCACGCCGGGGGCCAGGGTGAAGACCCTGCGGTCGGCGGCGGCCGGGATCACCTGCTCCTTCTGCATGAACTTGACCCCGTCGGCGATCAGCTGCGCCCAGCCGTGAAAGCCTCCGGCGTACATGGGGCCGAGGCGCGCCTGCATGTGCGCCATGACCTTGTGCTCCATCTGCCCGGCGACCAGCGGCAGCACCAGGAAGACCGCGACGATCACGACCAGCCGGACCGCGACGTCGAGCACCTCGGCGATCATGCTTACCTCCGGTCCTTCGGGGGGAGAAGCCTGCCGGGTCGCCGGAATGTCTCAGCCGCCACGCTCGCGCCCCCAGTCGGTGGGCACCCCCGGCGGGAGCGTCTTGCGGCGGCTCGGCGAGCCGTGGTCGGACTCGCCGGGTTCCTTGGCTCCCGGCCATGCCTTGGCGACCCTGGCGGCCAGTACGAAGTCCTTGCGCAGCGGGAACCCCTCGAAGCCCTCGGGGAGCAGCAGCGGGACGAGGTTCGGGTGGCCCTCGAAGACGACGCCGAACATCTCGAAGGTCTCGCGCTCGTGCCAGTCGGCTCCGCGGAAGACGCCGACCGCGCTGGGCAGCCGGGGGTCCTCGCGCGCCACCCTGGTGCGCAGCAGCAGGTGGGCGTGAGAGGCCGGGGCGAACAGGTGCGCGACGACCGCGAAGGCCTCCGGCGGCTCGTCCACCGCGGTCAGCCAGTCGAAGAACTCGTACCCCTGGGATCTGGCGGATTCCAGCAGGGCGATCCAGTCGTCGGCGTCCACGTCGACGGTCCGGTAACCGAAGGACTCCGACACCCGGGCGCCCTCGCCGTGGGTGAAGGGGTGCAGGTCAGGCATAGCGGTCACCCAGGTTCTCGGCGGCGATCTTCTCCTGGAGCATCATGATGCCGTGGAGCAGCGCCTCGGGGCGGGGAGGGCAGCCGGGGACGTAGACGTCCACCGGGATGATCTGGTCGACGCCCTTGGTCACGCAGTAGGAGTCCCAGTAAGGACCGCCGGAGTTGGAGCAGGCACCGAAGGAGATCACGTACTTGGGCTCGGGCATCTGCTCGTAGAGCCGCTTGACCGCGGGGGCCATCTTGTCGGTCACTGTGCCCGAGACGATCATCAGATCCGCCTGCCGGGGACCGTTGGCGAACGGGATGACCCCGAACCTGATGAAGTCGTGCCTGCTCATCGAGGTCGCGATGAACTCGATGGCGCAGCAGGCCAGGCCGAAGTTGAACGCCCACAGCGAGTAGCGACGCCCCCAGTTGAGGATGAAGCGCATGGGTTTGGGGGCGAGCCGTGATGCCGGGCCCACCGTGGGCATCGGGAGATCTGCCATGGCACGCATTCTCCTTCAGGGTCGGTGCTCGCGCTCGCCCGGTTCAGGTCCAGGTGAGCACGCGCTTGCGCCAGGCGTACAGGATGCCGAGCGCGATGAAGCCGAGGAAGACGAACATCTCGGCCAGGGTGGTCGTCCCGAAGCCCGGCTCGGCGAAGATCGTCGCCCAGGGGAAGAGGAAGACCGCGTCAACCGCGAAGATCACATAAAGGTAGGTGAACACGTAGTAGCGGACCTGGGACTGGGCCCAGCCGTCGCCGACCGGGTCGACGCCGCACTCGTAGGTGAGCAGCTTCTCGGCGGTGGGGCGGTTGGGACGGAGCGCCCGGTTGACGAGCAGCGCCCCGGCGACGATCAGCAGGCCGATCGCGAACAGCGCGAGGACCACCACATAAGAGCCGAAATATCCGCTCATGGCCTCTCCTCTTCGGGGCCTGCCGCACGGCCTCGTCCGATCTGCCGTACGCCCTACCTATAGCAGTATCCGTCCTTCCCGTCATGCGGCGAAGCCCACGTACCCAAGACCACTAAAGCCTCCGTGCACTTAACCTCAAATCAGGGTAAATGCACTGTTACCGCACCTAAGGTGACTTCATGCTCAACCTGCGATTCGCCGGAGGAATCGCCTGGATGGCCGTGACGATCGCCGGTTGCGGCGCAGCCGTCACCCCCTCTTCCGCGAAGGCCCCCATGCCCTCGGAGCCCACATTGATCAATTATGTGGACCCCTCCGTGGTCCAGGGCCTGAACACACGGACCCTGTTCTCCGGAGAGACGGGAAACCGGCACGTGCACGCCGTCTATCCGGCCGTCCCCGGCGCCCCCCGCCTCACCGAGAAGCTCCGCGGGACCGTGCGCGAAGAGCTCGACGGGTTCACCCGGCACAGCGCCCCCGCCGACGCCCTGCCCAAGCCCGAGTTCAACGTGGACTGGCAGCTCGCCGCCGCGTCCCCCGAGGTCCTGGGGGTACGGCTGCGCATCGGTCACTCCATGGAGTCGGGCTGGAGCGAGGCGCGCACCACCGTCTGGTACGACCGGGTGAAGGGGCGCGTCCTCGACTCCGCCGACCTGCTCACCGGCCGTCCCGCGCTGGTCACGCTGGCCGGGATCGTCAGGGGCGAGCTGAGGCTGCGGGGACCGCTGGTGACCCCGAACGCGCTCAGGCCGGACCGGGAGATGTTCGACTCCCTCGGTTTCAACCCGCGTGGCGACCTCGTCGTGGAGTTCGACGACGAGCAGGTGGGGCTGGGGGTCGCCGGCCGGGTGGCGGTCGCCGTACCGTCCGCGACCGCGGCGCCGCTGCTGTCGGAGATCGGGCTGCGGGCACAGCGCTCGGCCGTGCAGGCGAAGAAGGCTCCGGCCCCCACGTCGCGGGAGGAGATCAAGGCCGCGAGCACCGACAAGCCGCCGGCGCGCAGCTCCATGGCGGGCAGCGTGGACTGCGCGAAGCTCAAGTGCGTGGCGCTGACCTACGACGACGGGCCGGGCCCCGAGACCGCGCGGCTGCTCGACACCCTCCGCGCCCACGGGGCGAGGGCGACCTTCTTCACCCTCGGTTCCAACGCCTCCGCCCGGCCCGACCTGCTCAGGCGGATGCGCGACGAGGGACACCTGGTGGCCAACCACACCTGGTCCCACCGCGATCTCACCATGCTGCCCCCCACCAGGATCGCCGACCAGCTCACCCGCGCGCAGCACTCGATCGCCCAGATCATCGGCCAGGTCCCCACCCTGATGCGCCCGCCGTACGGCGGCAGCGACATTCAGGTGGCCTCCGTCGCGGGCCGCCTGAACATGGCCGTGGTGCGCTGGAACGTGGACCCCGAGGACCGCTGGGACCCCGACCCCCGGGCGATCGCCGGCCGGACCGTCGCCCGGGTCGAGCCCGGAGCGATCGTCCTCCTGCACGACTCCCACCCCGCGACGGTCGACGCGGCCCCGGAAATCCTGCGCCGGCTCTCCGCGGCGGGCTATACCTTTGTCACCGTCCCCGAGCTGTACGGATCGCACGAGATGGTGCCCGGCCGGACCTACGACTCCGGGGGCGTTTCGACGGCGCCGGACCGGTAGCCGATGTCATAACCTGGAGCTATGGGGCCATAGCCTGAGGCGATGAGAACGCGGCCGCGACGGGACATATAGTTGGGCAGCGTGACCTCAACTGTCCTCTTCGCCCGCCTGCACGTTGACCTGTGCCGGCTCGCGGCGGGGCTGTGTCGGGACGGCCGTCCGCGATCGTGACCTCCACGTAGGCCGTGATCCGGCCGCAAAACGCGACATCCGCGCCCCAGGTTTCGACTCAGCGGCCGCAGAGGATGCGCGACACGGGTCGCCCTTCTCCGCCGAGTGGAACGCGAAAAGCCTACGCGTGACCCCCGAGGATCTAGCATGGAAAAAAGAATGTGCCACGAACAACGGCGCCCTGTCGCGTCGAGGAGGACTGAGCTGTGACCAAGCAGGTTCAGCAACTCGAACGCGTGATCATCCGTTTTGCCGGGGACTCCGGCGACGGCATGCAGCTGACCGGCGACCGTTTCACCGCCGGGACGGCTGAGTTCGGCAACGACCTGTCGACACTCCCCAACTTCCCCGCCGAGATCCGCGCCCCCGCAGGCACCCTGCCGGGCGTGTCGAGTTTTCAGCTCCACTTCGCCGACCACGACATCCTCACCCCGGGTGACGCGCCCAACGTCCTGGTCGCGATGAACCCCGCCGCGCTGAAGGCGAACCTCTCGGACCTGCCGCGTGGCGCCGACATCATCGCCAACACCGACGAGTTCACCAAGCGCAACCTGCAGAAGGTGGGCTACGCCGTCAGCCCGCTCGAGGACGACTCGCTCGCCGCGTGGCGGGTCCACTCGGTGCCGCTGACCTCGCTGACCGTCAAGGCCCTCGAAGGCTTCGCGCTGTCCAAGAAGGACGCCGAGCGCTCCAAGAACATGTTCGCCCTCGGGCTGCTGAGCTGGCTCTACCACCGGCCCACCGAGGCGACGATCCAGTTCCTGGAGACCAAGTTCGCCAAGAAGCCCGACATCGCCAAGGCCAACATCGCCGCCTTCCAGGCGGGCTGGAACTACGGCGAGACCACCGAGTCCTTCTCGGTCTCCTACGAGGTCAAGCCGGCCAAGCTGCCTCCTGGCGTGTACCGCAACATCTCCGGCAACCAGGCGCTCGCCTACGGCCTGATCGCGGCCTCGGTGCAGTCGAGGCTGCCGCTCTTCCTCGGGTCCTACCCGATCACCCCGGCCAGCGACATCCTGCACGAGCTCTCCAAGCACAAGCGGTTCGGCATCCGCACCTTCCAGGCCGAGGACGAGATCGCGGGCGTCGGCGCGGCGCTCGGCGCCTCCTTCGGCGGCGCCCTGGGCATCACGACGACCTCCGGGCCCGGTGTCGCGCTGAAGGCCGAGACCGTCGGCCTCGCGGTGACCACCGAGCTGCCGCTCATCGTGGTCGACGTGCAGCGTGCGGGTCCCAGCACCGGCATGCCCACCAAGACCGAGCAGACCGACCTCCTGATGGCCATGTACGGCCGCAACGGCGAGTCGCCGCTGCCGATCATCGCCCCCTCGACCCCCTCCGACTGCTTCGACGCGGCGGTGGAGGCGGCCAGGATCGCGGTGAAGTACCGCACCCCGGTCATGCTGCTCTCCGACGGCTACCTCGCCAACGGCTCCGAGCCGTGGAAGGTGCCCGACGCCGCCGATCTGCCCGACATCTCCACCGAGTTCGCCTCCGGGCCGAACGCCGAGGACGGCGTGACCTTCCTGCCGTTCAAGCGCGACCCCGAGACCCTCGCCCGCCCCTGGGCGATTCCCGGCACCGCCGGCCTGGAGCACCGGATCGGCGGTATCGAGAAGGCCGAGGGCACCGGGAACATCTCCTACGATCCCGACAACCACGACCGGATGGTCAGGATCCGCCAGGCCAAGATCGACGGGATCGCCCACGACATCCCGGCGCTTGAGGTGGACGATCCCGACGGCGACGCCCGCGTGCTGGTGCTCGGCTGGGGGTCCACCTACGGACCGATCGCGGCGGCCGCGCGGCGCATCAGGAAGGCCGGCGGCAAGGTCGCCCAGGCCCACCTGCGGCACGTCAACCCGCTGCCCGCCAACACCGGCGAGGTCCTGCGCGCGTACGACAAGGTGCTCCTGCCGGAGATCAACCTCGGCCAGCTCGCGCTGCTGCTCCGTGCCCGCTTCCTGGTCGACATCATCAGCTACAACCGAGTGCGTGGACTTCCGTTCAAGGCCGAAGAACTTGCCGGCGTGATCCAGGACGTGATCGACAGTGAGTAGTGGTACCGAATTGTCCGTCCCCGGATCCGGCGGGGGACTTTCGCTGGTCCCGAAGTCCGAGGTCAAGCTCGGCATGAAGGACTTCAAGACCGACCAGGAGGTCCGCTGGTGCCCCGGATGCGGTGACTACGCCATCCTGGCCGCGGTCCAGTCGTTCGTGCCCGAGCTCGGCCTCAAGCGCGAGAACATGGTGTTCGTCTCGGGCATCGGCTGCTCCTCGCGGTTCCCGTACTACATGGACACCTACGGGTTCCACTCGATCCACGGCCGCGCCCCGGCGATCGCGACCGGCCTGGCCGCCTCGCGTCCCGACCTGTCGGTCTGGGTGATCACCGGTGACGGCGACTCGCTGTCCATCGGCGGCAACCACCTCATCCACGCGCTGCGCCGCAACGTCAACCTGAACATCCTGCTGTTCAACAACAGGATCTACGGTCTCACCAAGGGGCAGTACTCCCCGACCTCCGAGGTCGGCAAGATCACGAAGTCCACCCCGATGGGCTCGCTGGACAAGCCGTTCAACCCGATCTCGCTGGCCATCGGCGCCGAGGCCTCCTTCGTGGCCAGGACCATCGACTCCGACCGCAAGCACCTGCAGTCGGTGCTGCGCGAGGCCGCCGAGCACCGGGGCACCTCCCTGGTCGAGATCTACCAGAACTGCAACATCTTCAACGACAACGCCTTCGAGCAGTTGAAGGACCCGGAGCGGCGGGACGACATCACGCTCCGCCTGGAGCACGGCCGGCCCATCGCCTCGGCTTCCAAGGCGGTGCGCCGGGCGGCCGACGGCGGTATCGAGGTCGTCCCGAGGTCGTCGGTGAGCGAGGACGAGATCCTCGTGCACGACGCCCACCGCGCCGACCCCTCGCTGGCCTTCGCGCTCTCCCGGCTGGACGAGCCCGCCTTCGAGCACGTCCCGATCGGCGTCTTCCGCAGCGTCGCCCGCCCCTCCTACGACGAGCTCATGACCGAGCAACTCCAGGAGGCCGTCGACGAGCGGGGTCCCGGTGACCTGAACGACCTGCTGCTCGGCGGAGACACCTGGCGTATCGGCTGACAGCACACGGCAAGGCCCGCTCCTCGGAGCGGGCCTTTTCGCTTTTCCCTGGATTCTCGGCAATGCCTGCCGATATCCGACGTCGCGAGGTATGAATTATCCGGTCCTTCCCCGAGAACCCCGCTCGAACAGGGAGAGCTCACATGCGAAGCCCGGTACCGGTCCCCGTGCACGGAGCAGAGGATCACTGGCGTGGGAGACGGGTGCTGGTGACGGGGGCGGGCGGCTTCATCGGGGCCCACCTGGTGCGACGCCTGGGCACGCTCGGCGCACGGGTGCACGCGGTCGGCCGCCGGGTCAGGGAGAGCACGGACGGCGAGACCTGGCACGTCGCCGACGTCGCCGACGTGGACGCGGTCAACGGACTCCTCGACTCCGTCCAGCCGACCGTCGTGTTCCACCTGGCCAGCGAGGTAGCCGGGGCCAGGGACCCCCGGCTCGTGCTGCCAATGCTGCACAGCAACCTCACCGGTGTGGTCAACCTGCTCACGGCGGTCGCCGGCGCCCCGGGGACCCGGGTGGTGCTGGCGGGCTCGCTGGAGGAGCCCAGGCCGGAGGAGGGGGACAGGGCGCCGTCCTCGCCCTATGCGGTCTCCAAGTGGGCCGCGGACGGCTACGCGCGGATGTTCCACCACCTGTGGGGCGTCCAGGTCAGCAACCTGCGGATCGGCATGGTCTACGGGCCGGGCCGCCAGGACACCCGCAAGCTGGTCCCCTACGTGGCGCTGTCACTGCTGCGCGGCCAGGAGCCCGAGCTGGGCAGCGGGACGCGCGAGCTCGACTGGGTGTACGTGGACGACGTGGTCGACGCCTTCCTCGCGGCGGGCGAGACCCCGGACGCGGCGGGCCGGGCCTTCGACATCGGTACGGGGACGGGCACCTCGATCCGCGACACGGTGGACCTGCTCTCCCGGATCATCGGCGGCCGGATCGGCCCCCGCTACGGCGCGCTCACCGACAGACCACTGGACAGCGCCAGGATCGCCGACCCGGCCCCCGCCGCCGAGATCCTCGACTGGCGGCCCACCGTCGGCCTTGAGGAGGGGCTACGGCGGACCGTCGCCTGGTTCGCCCGCGAAAACGGCTGAGCGAGTGGCTTGACTGAGCCACCCCGCGCCCGCAAACAGGCGTAATACGACGACGGAAGCCCTCGGCCAGGTTGCCGAGGGCTTCTCTCGTTCCAGGAGCGACGTTGACTCATTTGGTGAGTCGGCGGTACTTCCATGGGTGCGCTCCTTCACGAAGGCGAGAACAGGGAGCCCTGCTGGACCCGCCGGTATCGCGCGTCTCTGCTCCTGGGTGAGCTTCCCACCAGTTCGACGACGCCCTCCTCTCGCATGATCGACAGCCAGCGGCGTACGGTCTGGTCGCCCAGGCCGGTGCGCGTTGCCAACTCGGCACGGGACAGGGTTTCGTCACCGAGTGCTTCCAGCAGCTGAGGGCGTCGGTCTGCTCGTGATGACGCGGGCGTCCCGACGGCAGCCGACCGGAGCAGGCGCGGGGGCAGCTCGTAGCGGGCCCATCTCCGTGCCCCGCTGCGGTCAAGGTCCTTGAAAGCGTACGGCCGGCTGACTCTCAGCCGTGTGATCAGCGACTCCACTTAGCTAGCATGTTAGCTGGCATGTGGAGGCGAAAGGGGCGATTCTCGCCATCTTCTCCTGCTGGGAGAACCTGGCAGGCCTCGTGACTCAGGACGCCAGGAACACCTCGTCCAGGTGCCATTCGAGGGTCTCGGGGTCGGGGCGGTCACGGCGGTGCCGAGGAAGGGCTATCTGGCTTCCGGCACGCCGATAGAACTGCTCGCCGTTGCCGAACTCCTCGCGAAGCCGTGGGCTGACCCGCAGCCGATACGTGGGATCGAGCGCCAGGTAACCGCGGTCGAAGAGGGTGTGGATATCCGAGCGCAGCAGCAGCCCATTGTCCAGACGGTGCTCACCCCCGGCGGAGACGGGACGGATGTGGGCGGCCTGCAGGACGGGACGGATCCTGTCGCCGGTGATGGCGCAGCGCCGGTCGTAGGCATTCAGCACGACGGCCCGGAACGCCTGCTGGCCGAGCCGCGCTTGGCGCCACCGGGGACGGTCCGCACCCGCAAACAGCCGCAAAAGGACGAGCTGGTAGGAGCAGAGCAAGCGGCTTGCTCCTCTGATCAGAAAAGTGCCTCCTTGCTGCTGTCTTAATGCCAGGGTTAAGCTATGGATGGAGCTGGGTGGCAGGTCGTGCTGGTTGCCGAGGTCGCCGACTGGTACGACCGGCTATGCCAGGACGACTGGGACAGCGCCGAGCAGGTTGAAAACGCCATAGACATGCTGGCGCAGGTCGGGCCGACACTGGGCCGACCGCTGGTGGATCGCATCAAGGGAGCCGATAACCACCATCTGAAAGAGTTGCGACCTGGCTCGTCGAAAGGAAGCGAGATCCGCATTCTGTTCGCATTCGACCCGGTTCGCCGGGCAGTGCTTCTGGTCGCGGGCGACAAGGCCGGCAACTGGGACCATTGGTATGACACGAACGTACCGATGGCAGAGAAGCGGTACGCCGAGCACATAGCGGAGCTGGCTAGCAGGGAGTACGAATGAGCGCGGTCAACTGGGACGAGGTGAAGCAGCGGGCGCGGGAGCGGCGCCAGGCTGCGGGACTGCCCGTGCAATCGGATGCCGAGAAGTCCGCCGCGATGGAGCAGCTCGCCGCGGAGGTCAGGGCGCACAAGCTCGCGGAGATCAGGCGTGAGCAGGATCTGACCCAGCGCGACGTGGCCACCACCATGGGGGTCTCCGGCCCAAGGGTCTCGGCCATCGAACACGGGGAGGTCGACCGCGTCGAGGTGGCGACCCTGCGCTCCTACGTCGAGGCTCTCGGCGGGCGGCTGCGCGTGGTGGCCGACTTCGGCGACGTCGAATACACCGTGGCATAGCCCGTACGACGCCAGAAGCCCTCGGCCACTTGGTCGAGGGCTTCCCTGTTTCCGGGAGTGGAGTCAGAAGTCGAACTCGCCCTTCTTGGCGCCGTCAATGAAGGCGTCCCAGACACTCGCGCTCACCACGAACGGCGCCCGCTCGGGAGCCTCGGTGTCCCGCAGGCCCACCTGGCCACCCGACAGCGGAGCCACCTCCAGGCAGTCCCCACCATTGGGCCCGCTCTTGGTGGCCTTGCGCCAGGCCGCGCTCTTCAGCTCATCACTCAGGTCCACGGTTTCTCCGCCTCTCCGCTGTTGGCGGTACGGACGGGAAAGCCCCTGGCGAGAACCTTCCCGTGTTCCGAGGTTGGGGCTAGAAGTCGAACTCGCCCTTCTTGGCGCCGTCAATGAAGGCGTCCCAGACACTCGCGCTCACCACGAACGGCGCCCGCTCGGGAGCCTCGGTGTCCCGCAAACCCACCCGACCACCCGACAGCGGAGCTACCTCCAGGCAATCGCCCTGGTTTGACGCACTCTTGGTGGCCTTACGCCAGGCCGCGCTCTTCAGCTCATCGCTCATGTCCATAGCCTCTCTGCCTCTCTGATCAATTCGATCGAGACATACTGAGGGCTTGCCTCAGCTCGGATGGTGTCGTATCGGGCGCAGACAGCCCCGACATCCTCTGGCCGATTTGTCACATGTCCGTGCGTTACAGACTCGACATATACCATATCCGGGTTTCCTGGAAGCTGAGCAATCACGAAGCCTCCCGAAGTTCCCGTAGTCGATCCACGCATCAAAGGAAGGATCTGGATACCGATCCGAGGTCGCTCGACCATTTCCAGAAGATGCTGGAGTTGGTGTTGCATGACCTCTTCTCCGCCGATCGGGCGATGTAGGACTCCTTCGTCGAGGATGACCCAGAGCATAGGCGGTGTAGATCGCAACAAGATCTTCTGTCGCTCCATGCGAGCCGCGACGGCCTTTCCCACCTGCTCGTCAGTTATGCCGGGCTCTCCGCGAATAACCGCCCGCGCGTACTCCTCGGTCTGGAGAAGGCCGGGCACGACGATCGGTTGCCAGGTATGCAGGGCGTGCGCTTCCGGTTCGATGTCGAGCCAGTCGCGGAACCATCGAGGGCTCGCCGCGTGGGTGATGTACGTCCAGTACTGGATGAGTTCTCCGTTCGCGCCCAGAGCGTCGTCGCAGCGTTGCGCCAGGTTGCGGCTGGGATTGCGCTCGCCTCTCTCGGTGAAGCTCAGCAGGCTCCTGCTGAACTGAGTCACCTCGGCCAGGTCGTCCTGGGTCATTTTTGCCTTTTTCCGGTACTTGCGGAGTTCCGCGCCGAAGAGAGCCCATTTTTCGTTTTTCGGGTTGGGTTTGGGGTTCTTGGACATTTCGGCTCCGTCCAGCGGGGGATTCCACACACGACACAAGCAGAGCAGCTTTTCTACAAACTGTCACACTGATGTGCCTCGACTTTCGATACCCAAAGTAGTCACCCAGGGGCACTCTGTGAAGAGATCCGGGAGAGCGGAAACGCCGCCGGAGCGACCCTCTCTTGCACGCGGAGAGCAACCCTCTACGGCCGTCGAAAAAATCGCCGCATATGTCTGGATAAAGGGAGTGGAAATGTCCGTCGATTCAGCGGAAAACGCACCATCGGTCGCGGCTCATGCCTCTTCCGGACACACACCTGTCACCACCGAGTAAGCCACGCCGGGTGGACGGAAGCCACTTCGCGCAAGACGGAAATACCGGGCCATATCGCCCTTAATCCCCAAACAGAGCGGGGCCTGCCACGGCACGGCACGCCACGACAAGCCCCTCGACCGGACTACGGAGGTCCGATCTGATGCACAACCCTAGAGGAAACCCCAGGCCGATCCGGGTACGTTGGCACGCGAACCGGCCGCCGATGCCCCTCGGCTGCCGCTGGTGCGGCCATCCCCCATACGCACACGAGGCCGCCAGCCTCCCGCACCGCGCGCACCATCACTGGGAGCAGCCCACCCCCACCCAGGTACACGCCCGAATGACCACCCGCCGCCGCCTCGGCCTCTCCGGCCACCCGGCGGCCCACCCCACCCACCGCCCCCTCACCCCGCCACCCCCGATCACCTCCCCCGGCCAGACCACGGCCTTCCCCGAACACCCCCCGATGACCCCTACCAAGGAGGTTCCGGCAACCTCCCCCGAACACCCTCCGTTGCTCTCCACCGAGCAGGTTCCGATGCTCCCCTCCGGGCACACACCATCCCCCGGCCGGCACCGGCGACCGGAGTCGGCCGTGACCACGGCCGCCGTGCCGTACCGGCGTGGAAGGCCACTGGGCACCCGTACCCCCTCCGGTAAGCACACCCCATACCGGCAGGGAGCGACGGCATGAACGGACGCGACCCCCAGGCCCGGCAGAGCGGGCGGCACCGGCGAGGAACGGCCACCGCGCAGGTCGTCTCCCGGCCCTGGGACCTGGCCGAGCGAGCCCGCGCCGAGCGGCTCGACCAGATCGAGCCCGCCTGGACCGTCTGGTACGGCCCCGGCACCCGGCGCTTCCACGCCGTCGCCGGCTGGCCCGCCCCCGAACCCCTGATCGTCCAGGCCGACACCGCCGACGAGCTACGCGACCTGATGCGCGAGGCCGAACACAGCACACCGTCACCCCAAGGAGGGCCCATGCCCGAGACCCCGGACACCCCACCGGCCCTGGACGACTCGCGGACTCCAGTCGGCCCGCGCACCGTCTGCTGGGACCTGCCACATGACCTGCCGATCATCGGCAAGACCCGCGCCATGGTGCGCGAGACCCTCGCCGCCTGGGCGCTCCACCACCTCGTCGACGACGCCGTCCTGGTGGTCGGCGAGCTGCTCGCCAACGCGATCATCCACGGCGAGCCCGTGGTCAGGCTCTCCCTGTGGACCGGCGCGGACGAGTTCCAGATCCAGGTCACCGACCGGGGTCCAGGACGGCCCCGGCACCTCGCCCTCGGCGTCGAAGCCATCCACGGCCGCGGCCTGACCATCGTCAGAGCCCTCGCCCACGACACCGGCGTCACCCCCCTCCCCAACCATCCGGGCAAAACCATCTGGGCCCGCTGGCGCCTTCCCCTTCGAACCCGCCCGCCCGGCTATCCGGGCATCGCTGCAGGAGGAGCCGTCCGGTCGGGAGGCTACGGCCCGGGAGTGGGTGGAGCGCTCCCGGGAGCAGAACGCGGAGCCGAACCGGCGGCTGGTGGCTGAGCAGGAGGCGCTGCCCCGGTCTGTGATCACTGGGGACGGTTGAGGAGATCCTGGGCGACGCGACGCCAGGCGGTGCGCGCGACGGGCGAGACAGATCGCCCGATCGATCAGGAATCGAGAAGCGCGGGTCACAAAGCCGCAGCTAGCCTGATTGTCATGGACATCACCATTCACACGAGCTTCCTCCCGCATGACGACCCGGACGCGTCCCTGGCCTTCTACCGTGACGCCCTCGGCTTCGAGGTCCGCAGCGACGTCGGACAGGGCAAGATGCGCTGGATCACGGTCGGCCCCGTCGGCCAGCCCGGCACGTCCATCCTCCTGGCGCCGCCGGCCGCCGACCCCGGGATCACCGACGACGAGCGCCGCACCATCGCCGAGATGATGGCCAAGGGCACCTACGGCTGGATCCTGCTGGCCACCCCCGACCTCGACGGCACTTTCGAGAAGCTGCAGGCCGGCGACGCCGAGGTCGTCCAGGAGCTGGTCGAGCAGCCGTACGGCGTCCGCGACTGCGCCTTCCGCGATCCCGCGGGCAACCTGGTCCGCATCCAGGAGCTTCGCTGAGCCGTCCGGTCATCGATTCGGCCACGATGGCCGGCGTCGCGACCACCGGCCTCCATCCCGCCACCGAGCAGTTGCTCGACCGACTCGTCGACTCCGGCAAGCCGGTCATCGAGCACCTCGCCGCCTGCCCCGGCATGCGGCCCAGCCGCTCACGGACATCGACGAAAAGGAGTTCTCCCATGTGTCACCCCTCGTGGGGGCGCGCACGCGCCGCGGCGCAGCGCCTGAGCGACCTCGCGCGGCTGCGCCGCGTCCGCGACCGGATCGACCGGGAGTACGCGCAGCCGCTGAACGTCGAGGCGCTCGCCCGCGGCGTGAACATGTCCGCCGGGCACCTCAGCCGCCAGTTCCGGCTGGCCTACGGCGAGTCGCCGTACTCGTACCTGATGACGCGGCGCATCGAGCGCGCGATGACGCTGCTGCGTCGTGGCGACCTCAGCGTCACCGAGGTCTGCTTCACGGTCGGCTGCTCGTCGCTGGGCACCTTCAGCACCCGCTTCACCGAACTGGTCGGCATGCCGCCCAGCACCTACCGGCACCACGCGGCGCACGCGACGGCGGGGATGCCGCCGTGCGTGGCGAAACAGGTGACCAGACCGGTCAGGAATCAAGAAGCGCCGGTCGCAGAGCCGCAACTAGCGTGATGGCCATGGCATCCATCGAATCCGTCACCCTCGACGTGGCCGACCCCACAGCCGCCGACCGCTTCTACACCGCCGCTTTCGGCCTGGACACGCAGATACGCCTGCGGGCCTCGGAGGCACCCACAACCGGCTTCCGTGGGTTCACGCTGGCGCTCACGGTGTCCCAGCCGGCCACCGTCAACAGCCTCATCGACACCGCCCTCGACGCCGGCGCCACGACGCTGAAGCCTGCCGCGAAGTCGCTCTGGGGCTACGGCGGTGTCGTACAGGCCCCGGACGGGGCGATCTGGAAGATCGCGACCTCGGCGAAGAAGGACACCGGCCCGGCCACCCGGCAGATCGACGAGATCGTGCTCCTGCTGGGAGTCGCGGACGTGGCCGCGAGCAAGCGGTTCTACCTCGACCAGGGCCTTGCTGTGGCGAAGAGCTTCGGCCGCATGTACGTCGAGTTCGCCGCTGGGTCGAGTCCCGTCAAGCTGGCGCTGTACCGGCGCCGTGCCCTTGCCAAGGATGTCGGCGTCTCTCCCGACGGCACCGGATCGCACCGGCTCATGATCGGTGGCGATGCCGGGTCTTTCACCGACCCGGACGGGTTTGCATGGGAGGCCGCATCGCCGGCACCCACGCCCTGATGTGTCGCTGCTGCCTGGAAGCCCGCGGCCCCGGTGAACCGGCCGATGACCGACGGAGCCCGTCCCCTGCAGGAAGGGCTCGCCACGAAGTGACTGGAGGAAGCATGACGGGCGCGCCGCCGCGTGGACTTGAGGAGAGGCTGCGGGACACTCGCGCGAAACTGGAGAGCGACGTCGATCTCTGGGTCGCGACGTCGGGTTCCTCGGACGGCGTCCACCTCATCCCGCTCTCGTACCTCTGGGACGGGACCGCGTTCCTCATCTCGACGCCGCGCGCCTCGGTCACCGGCCGCAACCTGCTGGCGGACGGCCGGGTGCGCCTCAGCCTCGGGCCGACCCGCGACGTCGTCGTCGTCGAGGGCACCGCCGAGCCGGTGGACCTCGCCGACCTCGCCCCCAAGACGGGTGACGCGTTCGCGGCCAAGACCGGTTTCGACCCGCGCGAGCTCGACGAGCCCTACCAGTACTTCCTGATCCGGCCGCGGCGCATCCAGGCCTGGCGGGAGGCGAACGAGCTGCGCGGACGCGACCTCATGCGCGACGGCCGCTGGCTCGGCTGACCGCCGCAACAGGCCGGGAGTCCTGCGCCTTCACGAGGACATTCATCCGAGTGGCTCATGCGCCGGCTTGTTGCGCCTGAGGCCGGCTTCCTCGGCGAGGGACCTGATGGTGAGCCGGCCGTCCGATCGCAGCGGAGTCCCGGCGAGAACCCTCCGCGAACCCGGCGACCGTGACGGGGCTCAGGGGGTGATCCGATAGATGTGGTGGGAGTACTCGGCGGCGAAGGAGTCGGTGAAGCGGCCCTTGCCGTCGACGCGGACCGTCCGGTTCTCGAAGAGGACCTCGGCGCGCGCGGCCCGCACCCCGCGCGGCAGCGTGAACGTGCGCCTGCCCGGCGCCGTCTTCCCGCCGGGCATCGCGAAGACGTAGTACGAGCCCCGGTGGTATTTCAGCATGGTGTCGAGGCCGGTGCCGAAGCGGTGCGCGTAGGACTGGGTGTTCAGCACGGGGGCCAGCTTCCTGATCCGCCGGTTGATCTCGGCCACCGCGGGCCTGACCTCCTTCCCGCACCCCTCGCGCAGCACGTGCTGGGAGTGGCAGGGGCCGCCGAAGTTGTGGTTGAAGTAGATGATGCCCCGAGCCTCGTGGATCAGCGAGTTCATCACCGCGCCCGTCACCTGGTCCGGCTGGATCGCCCGGGTGTCGTTCTCGGCCGGCCAGCCGACCTCGACGAAGCCGTAGATCGGCTGGCGGCGGCCGTCCAGCGCGTCCAGCTCGCGCTGGCGGTCGATGACGGCGCCGTAGTTGGCGGCCCTGCGGCACCTGGCGACCGGCAGTGCCAGGAAGTTCTGCCCGTCCAGACAGACGCTCGCGCTGGTGTACCAGTAGACGTCGGCCGAGACGGCGTCGGTGAAGCGGTTGACGAACGCGGCGGCGTCCGCGTCCTTCTCCCACATCATCACGCCCTTGCCGTAGTTGGCGTAGTGGAGCCTTCCGTCGCCCTTCGGGAGCCGGTCTTTCTGAGCGCGTAGCACCGTGAAACCGCATCCCCGCTCCTCCGGGACGCACAGGGGGCCCTCGCCGGGGTGGTTGCCGGTCCACCGCGCGTCCCCCGCCTTCGCCCACATGTCCACCTCGTCGTCGAGCAGCCAGCCCACCGTCTCGCTGCCGTAGCCGGGCAGGGGGACGTTCGTCAGCGCCGACATCCCGTTCTTCCGCACCAGTGCCATGTCGCTGGTCTCGGTCAGCTCCACGTACGTGTTGATCCCCGCGGCCCTGTCCCTGTTCACATCGGCCTGGCTGATCACGGACTCGAACCAGACGCCGACCGGGAAGAACGACGGGCTCGTCCAGCCCGCCGCGGCGGGCGCGGCGAACCGCCCGTAGTAGGCGGGACCGCCCTCCCACGGCACCCGCGCGGCCGTCACCGGAGGGCCCTGGGCCGACCACGCGTGACCGGCGGACTGGGCGGAGCCCTCCGGTGCCCTCCCCTGCGGCACGTCGCCCCGTGGCGGGGCGCCGGTCGACGTGTCCGCGAGCGGGCGTCCGGCCTGGTCGGCGGGCGCGTCGACCGAGCAGAACCCGAGCATCGCCATCGTCACCGAGGCGGCCCCCACCCCGGCCAGCACCGGCAGCGACCGCCCGGGACGACGCCCCCTCACCCGTCCGCGCCTTCCAGCCCCCATGACCTCGTCCTCCTCAACGCGGATCCGATGACGGCTCGGCGAGCGCCATCAGTTGTGCCGCACGCGACGACCAGGACGCACCGAGCACGGACCCCCGCAGGTCGTCGGCCGGCCGCGGGCCCCCCTCGCGCAATGTCGCACGGACGGCATCCAGAAAGAGGTCACCGCTCGCGGCGATTCTCACTCGATCGGCGTAGTTCACGAGTTCCTGGAAATCGGTGCTGACCACCGGCAGGCCCAGCGCGAGGTATTCCTTGAGTTTGATGGGGTTCGAATGCTTTATCCATGGATTGTCCAGCCACGGCATGATCGCGACATCGAACCCCGATCCATAGCCGGGAATCGTTTCGTACGGCCTGAATCCGAGCCAGTGCACATTCGGATGGCGGGTGAGCCGTTCCATCGGGACCGTCGCGTCGCCGATCAGAACCAGCGACACGTCAGGCAGTTCCCCGGCTATCCGTTCGAGAAGGTCGAAATCCACCAGATAGTCGTCAAGCGCGCCGAAGAAACCCACCCTCGGCCCGGGAATCGCGCGAATGTCGGCGGGCTGCTCGCTCTCCGGGCGCCGCCGGAAGTGGTCGGTGTCCACACCGTGGTCGAGGAAGTAGGCGCGGTCGCCGGTCATCCGGCGCTCCTCGTCCATCAGCGCGGTGCTGACGTAGAGCACGTGGTCGGAACGCTCCAGCAGGCCGCGTTCCAGCGCCTCGATGGTCGGCCGGTCGGACTCGGGGAACGACGAGTGCCGGTCGGAACGGTTGAACACCAGCGCCTGCCTGCGCATCGGGCGCACCACGTCCCACGCCGTGGGGATGGTCACCATGATCACGGGCCGGTGCAGCCCCAGTGCCCGCGAGACCGCCAGCACCTGTGCCCGGACCAGTAGCGCGTTCACCCGCCGGGCCAGCGGCGATCCGTAGAAGGGCAGCGGCAGCGGGGACATCACGTAGAAGCCGGGCAGCTCGCGCAGCGGCCTCCTGACGAGCATCGCGACGCTGCGCAGCTTGCGCCCGACGCGCCGCAGCACCTGCGTGGACCTGCCCGGTGTCGGCATCCGCATCCCGATGCTGTTGACCACGAGGACCTTCCGGTGGGCGGCGATCGAGCGCATGAGCTGGAAGTCCGAGTGCGCCCGGTTGTGGTACCACCAGTCCTGCGCCGAGAAGCACAGGTAGCCGGGGAGGTCGGCCTGCCGGGCGGGCAGGGTCGCGCCGTGGGCCGGGGAGCCCGCCTCCTCGCCGGGCCTGGGCGGCCACTCGCGCATCGCGACCAGCTCGCGCAGCGCGGCCCGGTGCCTGCTCCCGCCCGCGCCGCCCCTGGCCACCACGCGGACCAGCTCGTTGAGCCCGACGGCCAGCCGCATCAGCTGCCCGCGCGGGCGACCGTACCGCTCGCGGTGCATCCGGACCCGGTTGGCCGCCGACAGCGCCCACAGCCGGCTTGAGGTGGACTGCTCGCCACCGAGATGCACGGCCACGGCCCGGGGCTCGTACCGGACCGCGAACCCCGCCTCCCCGGCCCTGAGCATGTACTCGGTCTCCTCCGAGTAGAGGAAGTAGCGCTCGTCGAGGGGGCCCAGGGCGTCCAGGCAGGCCCGGGAGACCAGCCAGGCCGCGCCGGTCACCCAGTCGACGGTGTGCGGCCTGCCGTAGGCGGCCGGCTCCACGACCAGCTCGCCGAGCGGGTGGAACCGCCCGGCCCGGTGGCCGCCGAGCAGCGCCTCGCCCAACGCCCTCAGCACGGTGGGCCGCCTGCGCAGGGAGAGGTGGAGCTCGCCCGTCTCGGCGGTGAGGTGGGGGGCCGCTATCCCGGTCCCCGGCACGGCGAGCGCCTGCCTGAGCAGGAGCACCGAACCGGGCGCGAGCCGGATGTCCGGGTTCAGCACCAGCACGTCACAGCCGTCCGCGGCGGCGATGCCCGCGTTCACCCCGGCGGCGAAGCCGGCGTTGCGCCCGGTCTGGATCACCTTGGCCTCCGGCGCGGCCTCGCGTACCCGCTCGACGGTGTCGTCCGCCGAGGCGTTGTCCACCACCACGACCCGTGCCGGACCGGCGCCGGCCAGCGCCGCGTCGAGTGAGCGCAGGCACCCCTCGACGACCTGACCGCTCGAATACGTGACGATCACTACGGCGAGCTGGGGCCGGGCGGGGACAGCCATGTCGGAGCCGTTTCCGGTGCGGGAGGGAGGGATGGTCGCGCCGGTCATGCGCGGTGCCTCGATGTCAGGCGGGTGCGCAGGGCACCGATGAGGAGGGCGACCGCGAACGGCGCGTCGTCCCGCAGGTAGCGGCGGGCCAGCCGGCGCGGTTCCAGGGCGAGCCGGTACAGCCACTCGGCGCCCACCCGCTGGACCGGCCCCGGGGCGCGGCGAAACCGCCCGGCCGCCATCGGGATGCCGGCTCCGCAGCCGAGGTACCAGGCGTCGGGCAGCTCGGTGCGGAGGGCTGCGATGATCCTCTCCTGCTTGGGGAAGCCCAGTCCGGCGAGGACGAGGTCCGGTGCGGCGGCGACCACCTCGGCGACCACCTCACGCACCCCCTCCGGCGAGGAGTCGAACCCGAAGGGCGGCGAGCAGGTGCCCGCCACGCGCAGTCCGGGGCAGCGTCCGGCGAGGACTCGGGCCGCGGCCTCCGGTACGCCGGGCTCTCCACCGAGCAGGTAGACCGAGCGGTTCTCGCGCGCGGCGCGCCCGGCCAGGGAGTGCACGAGCGAGGCCCCGGTGATCCGGCAGGGCAGGGCCGGTCCGGCGAGCCCGGCGGCCCAGACCACCGGCATGCCGTCGGCGACCACGATCTCGGAGCGGGCGACCAGGTCGGCCAGGCCGGGATCGCGCGTGGCGGCGCGGACGATGTCCACGTTCGCGGTGACGATCGCACCGCCACGTCCCCGTCGCCATTCCGCCGCCACGTGGTCGAGCAGCTCGGCCTCGCTGACCGCCATGACCTCGACCGCGCCGACCCTGACACGCGTGAACCCGGCCCTGCCGCCGCCCGTGGGCTTGGCCGAACCGTTCTGGCCCCGTGTCACCGGGGGTGCCACGGAGCCTGACGGCCCGCCCACGGAGAGTACGCTCTCCGGCACATTACGATCGGCACCGTTTTCCTCTTCTGGATGGCCGGAAGCTGGGGGAATCTGGAAGATGGGCACATGAGAGTGGAACAAGGCGAGATCGACGGTGTCCTGTTGTTCATCCCGGCCCAGCGCAGGGACGACCGCGGGCTGTTCACCCGTACCTTCGACGCCACGCTCGCCGCCGCCCACGGGCTGCGGCCCGCCGAGTTCGTCCAGGACAGCCAGTCGCGGTCCCGCCTGGGAACGATCCGGGCGCTGCACGGCCGGAGCGGACGAGGGGAGGCCAAGCTCGTCAGGTGCGCCCGGGGCGCCGTGCACGACGTGCTCGTCGACGCCCGGCCGGGCTCGGCGACCTTCGGCCGCCACATGTCGGTGGTGCTCGACGATGAGATGTTCGTCCACCTCTACGTTCCTCCTGGCTTGTTGCACGGTTATCAGGCACTGACCGATCAGGCGGACGTCTGCTACCGGATCGACCGGGAGCACGACCCCGCCGAGGACCTCTCGGTCCGCTATGACGACCCCGATCTCGGCATCCAGTGGCCGATGCCGGTCACCGCGATCAGCGAGCGCGATCTGGCCGCGGGTTCCTGGGCGGACCTGCGCGCGCGGCTGGTCGGCTGACCTCCTCACCGGGCTTCTCGACGGGCTTCTCGGGCAGCCGCGTGCCGCGCAGCAGCGAGCCCGCGGCTCCGATGATCAGGAACGACAGGCCGGTCACGGTCGCGAACGAGCGCAGGTCGAACGTGGCCGCCCCGACCAGGGGGACGACCAGGCAGGCGGCCAGGGCAAGCCCCAGGTCCCGCACGGCGGGGTCGGAGCTGAGGCGGCGGACCCGCAGCGCCGCCCAGAGACCGGTCAGGAAGATCCCGGAAAAGGTGACCAGGCCGATGATCCCGGTCTCCACCAGCGACAGGATGTACTGGTTGTCGAAGATCAGGTGCTTCGGCGCGTACCAGGTGCCCAGCCCCCTGCCGACCCAGGGGTGGTTCCCGATCTCGGTGGCCGCCACCGCGTAGTCGTGGGTCCGGTACTGGATGCTCGAATCGCTGGACAGGCTGGTGAACAACCCGAGGAACACGCTGAGCAGGCCGGGCACGGCCACCTTCATCGCCACCAGGAATCCGGCGCCGCCCAGTGCCGCCCACAGCCGCCTGCGTGCGGGCCAGCCCGCGAGGAGCACCGCGCCGACGACGGCTATCCCGAGGACCGCCGACCGCGACACGGAGAACATCAGCCCGGCGCCGATCAGCGCGGAGCAGATCCACCAGCGCAGGGAGGGCTCGCCCCGATCGCGGGCGCCGAACGCGTAGTGCAGCGCGACGGGAGTGATCATCGCGCAGACGACCCCGAGCTCGATGGGGTGCCCCGTGGTACCCGCGACCCGGCGCAGGGTGTTCCGTTCGAGGATCGCGGGCAGCTCCGCGGTGAATCGGAAGCCGGGAAGGGCCAGATATTTGGTCAGGTCGAATTCGAGCACGAACTGGAGCGCCGCGATCACCCCGACGGCCGCGCCACAGACCACGAGACACTTCAGGACGAAGTCGAGCCGCTCCCGGCCCCGGATGCCGTCGCACGCCCCGAGCCCGATGCCCACCGTCGCCACCACGAGGACGATGCCGTGGTCGGCCATGTTGAGCTCGTCGGGCGGCAGGTACCCGGCACCGGCGTACCCGTAGGTGACCAGCATCGCGACCGCGTACCCGAACAGCGCGGTGCGCACGGGGTTGGGGCCCTTGGCCGCGCCGAGCGTGGTGGTGAGGTGCGCGCAGAACCACCAGAGCGCGGCGAACAGGCCGACCGCGTCGGCCGGTGTGAGCGAGAAGGGCACGCCGCGGAAGACCAGCCGCGCCGGAACCAGCATCAGGACCACGACGAACGCGGCGGCCAGGGTCGCCCCGTCGGCGCTGCGCAGACCGGGGCGGTCAAGGGAGGCGGGGACCACGGGGGCTCTCAACGTCTCAGCAGGGAGGGTTCGGCGGGCAGCCCGGGCGCCGGCGCCGGGGACACCCGGCTTCTTCGCCTCCGGGCGTCGAGGAAGCTCTCCAGGGAGAACACCGCGGCGAGGCCGGCGAGCACCCCGAGCAGCAGGGCCGCGGCGGCCCCCCGGGTCTTCCCGGTGCGCTGGGGTTGCGGCTCCGTCGGCGGCACCATCTCGTTCATCGTGATGTAGGTCGCCGGGGGCGCGTTCAACTGCCGCTGGCGAGCGGCCAGCTCGATCCTCGCCCGGTCCCTGACCCGCGTCACGATGTCCCGGGCCCCGGACGGCGACCTGCTCGTGCCCTCGATGTACACGAAGGGCCCGCCGTCCAGCGACTCCGGGTTGGTGCTGCCGTTGGTGACCGTGAAGGTGGTGTCGCCCTCGGGCCGCACGCCGAGCGACTCCACGGTCTCCGGCGCGCTGATCACCTGGACGAGGATCGAGGCGGACATGCTCAGGCCCCAGTCGAAGTTCAGCAGGGGGTTGGTCAGCCCGTTGGGGCGACCGGGATCGCTCGGCAGGCTTCCGCCGGTGGGCGGGATGGTCAGCACGAGCACCGCGTTCGAGACGTAGAGCGTCGGAATCGACGAGTAGACGCCCGCCGCGGCCCCTATGGAGAGCAGGAACGCCGGCAGGGCGACGTACCAGCGCCTCAACACGATGAGCACTGTCCCCCAGAAGTCCACGCCTTTCCCTTCCTGGCCGGATGGAGGCCGCCTGGCCGGAGAACCGCACGGTTCCCCGGCCGGTGACCAGGTCCTCTACCGCTTGCCTCGCCCGCTTCTCACACCGTCTGCTCCTCCCGCCCCTCGCACCCCTCACCGCTCTCGGGCTCTCCCCCGCGCTCGCCGTGGTCGCCGTGGTCATCGCGGTCCGCCCCGCCGTCCCGGCCGGCCGGGATCTCCACCGTGGCCGGGGACGGCTCCTCCGACCGCCCGCCACCGGACCTCTGCCGGAACACCCTGCGGCGCTCCACGGCGTACGCGGCGCCGAGGCCGAGGACGACGACGAGGAACGCCGCCCCGCCCATGGCCTTCCAGGTGCCGCTCCGGTCCACCACGGGATAGGCGGGCGGCACCACCTCGACGAGCCCGATGAAGGTGGAGACAGGGGCGCCGAGCGTCTCCTGCCTGCGGATCAGCTCGGCCCGCAGGCGGGACTGGGTCCTGGCCATGACGGCACGGGAGAGGTCGGCGGAGTCGCTCCGCACCTCCACGTACACGAACGGGCCGTTCATGAGGATGCCCAGCATGCCGGGGTTGGTCCGCCCGTCGTTGATCGTCAGCTCGATGGGGCCGTCCTTCACGACGCCCAGCTCGGCCGCGACCGCCTCGGTGTTCATGGACAGGATGAGGATGCCCGCCGTGGTCCGGAGACCGTCGCTGAACTGCAGCAGCGGGTTGCTCCGCCCCAGTGGCTTGTCCGGTTCCGTCGTCCCTCCCGCGGGGGGCGTGGTCAGCACCATGGAGGTGCTCGCCAGGTAGCGCGGGGGCACCAGGAAGAAGACGGCCGCGGCGCCGAGCAGCGCCAGGCCGACCAGTGGAAGCCCGACCCGCTTCCTTCTGGCGAGGTCGAGAATGGTCCTCCAGAACTCCACTACGTCTTCCCCGCTCTCCCGAGCGCGCCGGACGCCCGGGACACGATGCGTATTGGTCGCGGCACACGAACTCCTTGTCACTACTGCGGTGTGTCGGTGGCCGGGAGTCCGCCGCTCACCCGACCCTGGCCAGCGCCTCCGCCTCGTACTCCAGCGCCAGTTCCTCCGGCATCGGGTCGAGGTCGGCGCAGCGCACGAAGTCGCGCAGGGTGGTGCCGGTGCACGCCGCGTCCACGTTGCGCGCGCCGCGGCGGGCGCGCACGTCGTCGATGTGCACGGTGCGGAAGTCGATGCTGAAGCGGGTCCTGCCCGAGGTGTTGGGCACCGTGGAGTGCAGCTGGGCGCCGGAGAACACCATGACGCCCCCCGGCTCGGGCACCACCCGCACCTGCGGGTCGAGCACGACGCTCTCCTCCGGCCTGGGCTGCTCCCTGGTGTCGCCGCGCACGTGCCGGGCCGCGGTGAGCCGGCTTGTCCTGTTCCACTCGGCGTAGTCGTAGCGCGCGCTGCCGTTGCGCACCGGGCTGCCGAAGTACTGGGGATGGAAGGCCATCACGTTCTCCGGGACCACCTCGTAGACCGGGATCCACCAGTTGAGCTGGTTGAAAGGGGCCGAGTACCAGCAGTCCCGATGGGGGTGGAAGGCGTAGGAGATCCCGGAGGTGAGGTAGTCGTGGGAGGTGGAGGTGCGCAGCCGGGGCACGTCGAAGTAGGTCCGGTCCAGGTCGCAGCCCAGCTCCCGCAGCACCGCGGGCAGCAGTTCCTTGCACCGGGGATGGTGGATGAACCGTGGCTTGAGCCGGGCCAGCAGGTCGGCGAACTCCTCGACCGGCATGTCGAACTGTGCGGTCTCCGGGTCGCGCCCGCCGAACGCCTCGGCGGTCATCTCCCGGGCGAAGGCCGCCAGCAGGGTGGAGGCGGGCGTCGCCGAGTAGACGAAGACCTGCCCCTGGTAGAGCAGTTCCCTGCGAGTGTCGTCGTCCACCACGCTGTTGGAGAAGACGGTGGTCACGGTGGTTCGCCTTTCTGTGAGTCACTGAAGCGGGTCACTGGAGCGGATGCCGGGGACCAGCCCCGAGGCGATCAGGGCGAGCCTGCGGCCCCGGCGGGCCGCGGTGAGCCGCTGGCGGCGCGCGTACATACCGAGGACCGCCGCGCGGGCGCGACGGTGCTGCTCGCCGGTGAGGCCGGCCCCTCGCAGCCAGCCCAGCAGCTCCCGGCACTGCAGGAGGGTGGAGCAGCGGGCCCGCCAGGGCGGCACGTCGAGGCGGCGGGCGATCGCGGACAGGGTGTCGTGCTTCCAGTTGCGGTGGGCGAGGACCTCGGGAACGTGCCCCCACGGTCCGGCCAGCGCCAGCTTCGCCGCGAACACCTCGTCCTCGCGGAGCATGTTCCGCCGGGGGATTCGCGCCAGCGGCTCGCGCCGCAGCAGGCCGTACAGCGGGTCGATGAGCAGGTGGCTCTCATTGAGCAGCCGCAGCATCTCGGCGAACCGCTCGACCGGGTCGTCCGAGGCCAGCCCCGAGCCCTCCAGGGGTGCGGTCGCGGCCATCCCGTCGGGCCCGGTGTAGGCGACCTGCGTGGTGACCAGGACGAGCCGGTCGTCCTCGGCGAAGGCCCTCAGGGAGCGGGAGACGCACGCGGGCTCCAGCCGGTCGTCGTCGCCGACCCAGCGGAAGAACTCGCCCTCGACCAGCTCGACGGTACGGACGAAGTTGTCGAACAGGCCCACGTTCTCCGGATGCCTGCGGTAGACGATCCGGCTGTCGGCCGCGGCCAGGTCACGGCAGATCTCCTCGGTGCCGTCCGTGGACGCGTTGTCGGAGATCACCAGCTGGAGGCGCTCGTGGTCCTGGCCGAGGACCGAGCGGACCGCGCCCTCGATCCGCCCGGCGCCGTCGCGCACGGGAAGCACGATGGACACCAGCGTGTCGGAGTTCGGCATCCGGTCTTCTCCCTCTCGGTGATGGTTCGGCGGGCTCTGGTCGGCGGTTCAGCGGGCACGGGCGGGAACGGCCCGCGCGCCGAGCTCTCTGAGCCGCGCCGCGGGTACGGCGAGCAGGACGTAGGCGAGCAGTCCCCCGGCGCCGGCCACGCAGAGCCGGACGAGCGGGGCGGCCGTCAGTCCGCCGACCAGCACGGCGAGCGCCACGGTCACCGCCGCCGCGAGCACGGCGCCCAGCAGCGGGCGGACCAGGGCCGGAAGCACCGGCGCCAGACGCACCCCCGCGCGGCTCAGCATCAGCACCGCCATCGGCAGGGCGACCAGGAGGCCCGCCAGCGCGTGACCGATCGCCGCGCCGCGGATGCCGTACCAGTGCGTCCCCGCCCACAGCGCGGGCACCAGCGCCACGGCCCAGCCGAGGTTCATCCACACGGTGGCCCTGGTCGCACCCGCCGAGGTGAGGATGTCGAAGGCGAGGGAGGTGAGCATCCGCACGACCAGCAGGACCGCGAGCAGCGCCAGGACCCCGGCGGCCGGTGCCCATTTCTCGCCGTAGAGGAACGCCACGATCTCCGGCGCCAGCGTGGCCGTCACGACGGCGACCGGGAGCACGAACGCGACCAGCAGCGGCACCGAGCGCTGCACCCCCAGCGAGAGCGACTCGGGCCGCTGCTCGGCCAGCCGGGAGAAGCTGGGCACCGTGACGTAGCGCAGGGCGGTCCCGATCACGCTGGGCACCCAGCTGGAGACGTTGAAGGCCAGCAGGTAGAAGCCGAGCGCGGCGGGGCCGAGCACGGCGCCGACGATGACGTAGTCGGCGTTCATCAGCACCGCCTCGATGCCGAGGCCCAGGGCCAGCGGCGCGCCGAACCGCAGTAGCCTGGCCGCGACCTCCCGGTCGAAGCCGAGGCGGAACGGCAGCCCCGCCCAGGCGAGCACCAGCGCGCCGGTGACCGCGTTGGCCGCGACCTGCCCGCAGGCGAAGCTGTAGGCTCCGGCGCCGTTCGCGGCGAGCGTGACGGCCACCGCCGCGTTGACCAGCGAGCCCGCGATGTTGGCCTTGGTCAGCCTGTCGTGCCCGAACCCGCGCATCAGCGAGCCGGCCCGCACCGCGGTGGCACCGTCGATGAGGATGATCGCGGTGAGCAGCCGGACCACCGGGGTGGCCTCCGCGCTGCCCGCCAGCTCCGCGAAGTACGGAGCCACCACCCAGAAGATCCCGTATATCCCGGTGCTGAACGCCAGGGCCATGACCGTCGCCGTCGGCGCCATCTCCTCGACCCTGCCCCGCCACTGCACGGTGGCGGCGATGATGCCGACGTCGTTGACGTGCATGACGAAGGTGGTCGCGGCGAGCGCGATGGCGTAGAGGCCGAAGTCCTCCGGCACGAGCAGCCTGGCGAGCACCAGCCCCATGACGAAGGTCGTCACCTTGGTCCCCAGGTTGCCCAGCAGACTCCAGCGCAACCCGCGGCCGGCCTTCCTGCCGATCGCCCCGACCTGCTCACCGGCCGTTCCGGTCGCGTCGGTCGCGTCGTCCGCACCGGTCTCGTCGGCCGTGCCGACCGCGCCGGTCTCACCGCGGTCACCGGCGTCCCCGCCCTGTCGCTGGTTCATCCGTGCCTTCCGCCTGTCTCGTGGGGTGATCGGCTCAGCTGGGCTCCTCGACGCGTTCGAGCCAGATCTCCCGCCAGAACGGCACGAACTCGCGCGGGCAGCTGACGTTGTACGCGCCCGCGCAGATGACGCCGTCCAGGACGATGCAGGGGTTCTTCATGTGCAGCATCCGGCCGGTCTTCTCGTCCAGGCACCGCTCGACGCGGGCGCTCACCCGCGCGACGTGCCCGCAGTACCGCGACATCTCCTCCTCGAACCCCATGCCACGGTTGAGCAGGTCGTCGTTGAGCGTCTGGAGGATCTCCTCCTTGGACCTGACCCGGACCAGCTCCCCCGGACGCAGGTCCAGGGTCCGCGTCGGAGTGGTGGGTCCGGCCTTGCCCCTGACGAACCCCCAGCGCAGCCCGCCCCTGATCCACAGCCACCTGGGCAGGACCCGCCTGCTGGCCTGCTGGAAGCGGTTGAACAGCCCGACGAGGAACGAGCGCAGCATCCAGGGCACGCCCACGTTCCCGGTCCGCACGTCGGCGACGTACTGCCCGACGTCCTTGAACGGCAGGCAGGTGGGCGCGGCGCGGAGCAGTTCGGTCGCCTGGCAGGAGAAGCGCTCCTCCCCGCCCGGCCCCGGCTCCTTCCTGGTCGCGGCCTGCAGGATCGGCAGCAGGGGCCGGCCCGCTGCGAGGTCGTGCTCGGTGACCGGGGTGAGGGGGGAGTCCGGATCCACCCGCTTGAGCCAGGACTCCTTCCAGTAGAACTGGCAGGCCGTCTGGCAGCCGCCGTGCGCCTGCCCGTCGCAGCGGGCCCCGGTCAGGTGGACCGCCCGTTCCATCCGCCGCATGCCGCTGCCGCTGATCGTGTCGCAGAGCTTGTGCGCCACCTTGTGCACGGTGAGCCGCCGCCCGCAGAAGGCCAGCATCTCCGGCATGAAGGGCAGCGCGTCCAGCTCTCCCCGCTCGTCCAGGGTGGCCATGATCTCGGCCTCGCCGAGCACCTCCACCGTCTCGCCGACCCGGAGGTTGAGCGTTCCAGAACCCATCCCGGCCCGTTGCAGTGTCATTTCCCGCACTCCTTGAGCAGTCCCGCGCCGCACAGTGCCCGTGCCGCGTCGGCCACCGCGGCGAAGGGCAGATCGGATCGTTCCGCGATGTCCAGGAGGCTGTGCTCCCCGTCGGAGAGGTTCAGCACCCACAACATCGCCATCTGGGCCTCCTGCGTGTCGCTGCGCCCGCCCAGCGCCCCGTACAGGCCACGCCTGCCCAGCTGCGGCTCTCCGTGGGGGCTGAGGTTGAGATAGGCGCGGTTGCCCTCAAGCACCCGGGTGACCTCCCAGCAGGTCTGCAGGGTGTCGGCCATCGCCTCCGGGGAGACGAAGTCCGGATTGTCGGCGGAGGTGTGATATTCCGGGTAGCCCGCGTAGGGGGTCCTGGTGAGCGAGCCGACGGGCAGGTCGAAGCCCGGCGAGCAGAACTGCCGCTCGTCGTAGCCGTAGGGGGAGAAGTCCACGACCGTGTGGTCACGCCCCGAGGTCCGCAGGACGTGCCGCACGGCGCGGTCGATCTCGGCGTCGCCCCGCCTGCTGCGCTTGTAGGTCAGCGGGCCGCGATCCCCCGCGCAGGCCAGCACCAGGCCGTGCCTGATCCGCCCCGCGCGTTCCCGGTTGCGCGCCAGCCAGGTGATCGCGCCGATGGTGCCGGGAGCGAACAGGAAGCGGTAGGTGTACCACGGGTCGGCCGCGGCCAGCCGCCGCGCGAGCCCGACCGCCACGGCGACGCCCGCCAGGTTGTCGTTGGCCAGCGAGGGGTGGCACACGTGGCAGGAGACGAGCACCTCCTCATCGACCCGGCCCGGCACCACGTGCTCGCCGTAGGTCAGGTGGCCGTCGGCGAGCGTGGAGTCGATCATGACCTCGTACCGCCCGCCGGCCAGGCCCGCAAGGGTGTCGTGGGCCAGGCAGAAACCCCACGTCTGTGCGTAGTAGCCGGTCCGGTACGGGATCAGCCCCGGCTGCTCGGGCAGCGTGTGCAGGTGGGGCCGGAGCTCGTCCAGGGTCATGGTGGCCGACACCGGGACGCTGTAGCCGACCACGTGCAGGTTCGACGCGGCGAAGTCGACGACCCTGGCACCGGAGGCGTCCTTGACGTAGGCGTCGCGGATGTTCCACTCCCTGGGCACCGTCCAGTCCAGCACCTGGGTCCCCGTCGGCACCTCGTGGACCTGCAGGCTGACGGACTCCGCGACGATCTCCAGGGTGCGGCGCACGCCGTCGCCGGTGATGCTCCGGCAGAGCGGATAGAGCCGCTCCACCAGGGCGTGCATCCCGCGCCCCTCGCCGTCATCGGTCATCGTCCACCGCCCCCGCCACCTGGCGCGGGCGCAGCGCGCCGTCGACGGTGCCCGCCTCGCGCCGGGCGGACAGCCAGGCCAGCCTGGTGAAGCGGCGCTGGAAGTCGTCCGCCGTCAGGCCGAACCGCCGGTACGCCTCGACCAGCTGGAGCGCGCCCGCCTTGATCGTCCACAGCGCCTGGTAGCCGGGGAGCGCGTCGCGGATGCGGGAGAAGTCGACCCGGTAGGAGCGCGGGTCGGCCCCGGTCTCCCCGGTGATCACGACCCGGGCCTCCGGCACCGCCTCGGCGACCTCGGCGGCGATCTGGGCCACCGTCAGGTTGTTCTCCTCGGTGCCGACGTTGAACGCCCTGGCGTGGACGGCGTCGCGCGGGGCGGCCAGCGCCATGGCGAAGGCGTTCGCGATGTCGGCGGCGTGCACCAGCGGGCGCCACGGGGTGCCGTCGGACAGCACCCTGACCTCCCCGGACAGCAGCGCGTGCCCGGCGAGGTTGTTCAGCACGATGTCCGCGCGCAACCTGGGCGAGAACCCGAAGGCGGTGGCGTTGCGCAGGAACACCGGGCTGAAGTCCCCGTCGGCCAGCTTGAACAGGTCGCTCTCGACCCTGACCTTGGAGTCGGCGTAGGGGGTCACCGGGCGCAGCGGCGCGTCCTCGTCGACCAGGTCATCGCCTGAGGCGCCGTAGACCGAGCAGGTGGAGGCGTACAGGAACCGGCGCACGCCCGCGTCCCGGGCCAGCCTCGCCAGGCGCACCGCGGCGCGGTGGTTGATGTCGTAGGTCAGCTCGGGCGCCAGCGCGCCCAGCGGGTCGTTGGAGAGCGCGGCGAGGTGCACCACCGCGTCCACCCCCGCCAGGAGCTCGGGGGTGACGTCCCGCAGGTCGACCGCGTGTCCTGGCGGGTCGCCGGGCGCGGGACCCAGCAGGCATCCGGCGAAGAGCCCGGAGTCGAGCCCGGTCACCTCGTGGCCCGCGGCGACGAGCACCGGGGCCATCACACTCCCCAGGTAGCCCTGGTGCCCGGTCAGCAGCACGCGCATCCGGTTCAACCTCCAGACAGGTCAAGGGTCAGCTTGTTGACGTGGAACGCCTCGGCGTAGCGGGCGTGGCATTCGATCCCGCGGACGCGGGCCAGCCCGAGGAACGCCTCGCGGTCGTACCAGGGGCGGTGGCGCTGCGAGGGGTAGTGGCGCTGGAGCAGGCTCACCTTCGCCTCGGCCACCTCGGGCGCGAGCGGCTGGTAGACCGAGGGGCGCCCGAGGTCGCCGTCCCATTTGGCGATCTCGTAGCCGAGCACCTGGTGGTCGCGGAAGGCCGTGGGCACCAGCTCGGCCAGCGTCCGGTGGTCCTGGTGGGCGTCGGCGGGGTGCGGCGCGAACAGCAGGCCGGGGTCGGTGCGCGCGCGCAGCTCCTCCACCGCCTCCTTGGCCTCCTCCCAGCGCGCGGGCAGCCGCCCGTCGGGCAGCTTGAGCACGGTGAGCCGCAGGTCCGCGCCTGGGCAGAAGGCGGTCAGCGCCGCGTGCTCCTCGTCCTGGCGCTCGGTCCCGCCGCCGGAGAGCACCAGGGCGTCCACCCGGATGCCGGGACGCGCGGCGCAGAGGGTCAGCAGGCTGCCGCCTGCCCCGATGGCGAGGTCGTCGCAGTGCGCGGCGAGCAGCGCGATCCGGCCCGCCTGGGCCGGTCTGAAGCGGATCACGTGGCCGGCACCGCCAGGTGCTCGCGCTCCCAGAGCGCCCAGGGGCGGTCGCCGCGCGAGTACGCCTCGTCGAGGGCGACCCGCTCCTTGACCGTGTCCGTCGGCCGCCAGTAGCCGCGGTGCGGGTAGGCCAGCAGCCTGCCGCGCTTGGCCAGCTCGGCGCAGCCGTCCGCGACCAGGTCACCGCCTGCCGGGATGTGGTCGAAGATCTCCTGGCGGAGCACGAAGTATCCGCCGTTGACCCAGAGCGGCATCTCGCTGACCGGGGTGATCCCGCCGACCGTGCCGCGCTCGCCCAGCTCGATGCAGTGGAAGGTGTCCGAGGGCGGCACCACCATCATCGACGCGCCCGCGCCCGAGAGGGTGAAGCGGTCGACGATCTCCGGCAGCGGCGCGTCGGTGAGCACGTCCGCGTAGTTGGCCAGGAACATCTCCTCGCCGTCCAGATGGTCGCGGACCCGGCGCAGCCGCTCGCCGATCGGGGAGGCGATCCCGGTCTGCACGAACGAGATCGACCAGTCGGAGATGTCGGTGGACAGCAGTTCGACCCTGCCGCCGCGCAGCACGAAGTCGTTGGAGGTCGTCTCCTGGTAGTTCAGGAAGAAGTCCTTGATGTGGTGCGCGCCGTAGCCGAGGCAGAGGATGAACTCGGTGTGCCCGAAGTGCGCGTAGTAGCGCATCACATGCCAGATGAGCGGCCGAGGTCCCACGAGCTGCATGGGCTTGGGCGCGTCACCGGGGGTGCCGGTGCGCATCCTGGTGCCGTATCCGCCGCAGAAGAGGACGACCTTCACGGGTTCACCTCGACGATCTCCAGGTTGGGGATGGGGAAGACCAGCCGGCCTCCCCAGGCGTGTACGAAGGACAGCTGCTCGACGAGTTCCTCGCGGAGGTTCCACGGCAGGACCAGCACGTAGTCGGGCCGCTCCTCGGCGAGCCGCTCGGGCGGCAGGACCGGTACGCGGGTGCCGGGGGTGAACCTGCCGTGCTTGTACGGATTGCGGTCGACGGTGAAGGGGAGCAGGTCGGGCCGGATCCCGCAGTGGTTGAGCAGGGTGTTGCCCTTGCCGGGCGCCCCGTAGCCGGCGACGGTCCGGCCCTGGCGGGCGGCGTCGAGGAGGAAGGTCAGCAGGTCCCTTCGCACCCGCGCCACCCGCGCGCCGAACTCGGTGTACCCCGACAGCTCGTGCAGGCCCGCGGCCTTCTCCGTGGCGAGCAGCGCGGCCACCCGCTCACCCGGCTCGCCCGCGATCTCCGCCGGCCGGGCCCACAGGCGGATCGAGCCGCCGTGCGTGGGCAGCGACTCGACGTCCACGAGACGGAGGCCGCCGCTCGCCAGGGCACTCCGCGCGGAGGCGACCGTGTAGTACTGGAAGTGCTCGTGATAGATCGTGTCGTACTGGTTGTGCTCCATCAGGGTGAGCAGGTGCTGGACCTCGATGGAGACCCAGCCGTCGTCGGCCACCAGGGCGCGCAGCCCCCGGGTGAACCCGATGACGTCCGGGATGTGGGCGTAGACGTTGTTGGCCACCACCAGGTCGGCCGGCCCGTGCTCCGCGCGCACCGAGGCGCCGGTCCGCTCGTCGAGGAAGGCCGTGTGGGTCGGTACCCCGGCGTCCCTGGCCGCCTGGCCGACGTTCTCGGAAGGCTCGACGCCCAGGCAGCGGATGCCCCGCTCGACGACGTGCCGCAGCAGATACCCGTCGTTGCTGGCCACCTCGACCACGAACGAGTCATCGCCCAGCCCGAGCCGGTCGACCGCCCCGGTCACGAACTCCCGCGCGTGCTCCACCCACGACGTCGAGTACGAGGAGAAGTAGGCGTACTCGGTGAAGGTCTCCTCGGGCGTGATCATCGGCGGGATCTGCGCCAGCCAGCAGCCGGTGCAGACCCGCAGGTGCAGCGGGTAGGTGACCTCCGGCTCCGCCAGCTGCCGTTCGGTGAGGAATCGTTCGCAGGGCGGTGTCGCCCCGAGGTCGACGACGCTGGCGAGGCTCGTCGAGCCGCACAGCCTGCAGGTTGTCATGAGCTGATCTGCACCTTGCTGTGATCGCCCAGCACGAGGCGGTGGGCTCTGGGGGTGTTGGGGGCGGGGGTGACCTCGACGTCGTGGCCGATGAGGGACGCCTCGATCCGCGAGACTCCGGCGATCGAGGACCTGGGCAGGACGATCGAGTACTCGATCTCGCTGCCGCTGATCGCGCAGCCTGTCGCGATCGAGGTGAAGGGGCCGATGTAGCTGTCGCGGACCCGGGCTCCGGAGCCGATGATCGCCGGCCCGACGATGCGGGACCTCTCGATCTCGGCGCCGGCCTCGACGACCACCCGGCCGATCAGCTGGCTGGCGCCGTCGACCAGGCCGTCCACCCGGGGCTCCAGGGACTCCAGCACCAGCCGGTTGACCTCCAGCATGTCCGTGACGTTCCCGGTGTCCTTCCAGTAGCCGGAGATGACCGTGGAGGCGACCGGCCGCCCGTCGGCGATCAGCCAGTGGATGGCGTCGGTGATCTCCAGCTCGCCCCGCCAGGAGGGCTTGAGCTCGGCCACCGCCTCGTGGATCGCGGCGCTGAACAGGTAGACGCCGACCAGCGCGAGATCGCTCTTGGGGACCGGTGGCTTCTCCTCAAGCCCGATCAACCGGCCCGCCTCGTCCAGCTCGGCGACCCCGAACTGCCGGGGATCGCCGACCCTGGTGAGCATGATGTGGGCGGCGGGCCGCTCGCGGGCGAAACTCTCGACGACCCCGTTGATGCCGCCGACGATGAAGTTGTCGCCGAGATACATGACGAAGTCGTCGGCACCGAGATAGTCACGGGCGACGAGCACCGCGTGGGCCAGGCCCAGCGGCGCCCGCTGGCGGATGTAGGTCACCTCCAGGCCGAGCGCGCGGCCGTCGCCGACGGCCGCCTCGATCTCGGCGTGCGTGTCGCCCACCACGATCCCGATCTCACGGATGCCCGCGGCGGCGATGGCCTCAAGACCGTAGAAGAGCACGGGCTTGTTGGCCACCGGTACGAGCTGTTTGGCCGAGGTGTGGGTGATCGGCCGCAACCGGGTGCCCGCCCCTCCGGCGAGCACGAGTGCTTTCACTAGTAGGCCCCTTCTCCGCCGATCACGGCGCTCCAGGTCTTCCAGAGGATCTGCAGGTCCAGGAAGAGCGACCAGTTCTCCACGTAGCGGAGGTCCAGCCGGACCGACTCCTCCCAGGTCAGGTCCGAGCGTCCGCTGACCTGCCACAGACCGGTCATGCCGGGGTGGACGACCAGGCGGCGGCGCACGTCGGCGCCGTACTGCCTGACCTCGTCGGGCAGTGGCGGCCGAGGGCCGACCAGGGACATCTCACCGCGCAGCACGTTGAGCAGCTGTGGCAGCTCGTCGATGGAGTATCGGCGCAGGAAGGCGCCCACCCGGGTGATCCTTGGATCGTTCCTAATCTTGAACAGGACACCGTCGAACTCATTGTCACGTTCCAGGTCGATCTTGAGCCGTTCCGCGTCGACGACCATCGTGCGGAACTTCACCACCTGGAACTCCATCCCGCCCTTGCCCACCCTGACCTGGCGGAAGAGCGCGGGCCCCGGACTCGTCGCGCGGATCAGCGCGGCGATCACCAGCATGGGCACGCCCAGCACCAGGAGGGCCAGGCCCGCCCCCATCCGGTCGAACAGGCTCTTCGCCAGCCTCCTGGCACCGCGGAAGTCGGGGTGTTCGACGTGCAGGAGCGGCATGCCCGCGACCGGGCTGATGCTGATGCGCGGGCCGGCCACGTCCATCAGCGCGGGTGCCACGAACAGGTCGGTACGGGCGTCCTCCAGACCCCAGGCGAGCCTGCGCAGCGCAGCGCCGTCCAACTCCGGGCAGGCCAGCACGGCGACGGCGTCGGCGTTGACCTTGGCCACCACCGCGGCGACGTCGGAGAAGCCCCCGAGGACCGGGATCCCGTCGACATCGACCATGTCGGGGCCCGCGGGCAGGCACGCGGCGACGACGAGCATGCCGTGATGCGGCTGCCCGCGCAGCTGTATCACCAGGTCGAGCACCGACTCCCGGTGGCCGACGGCGACCACCTGGCGCATGTGGTCACCGCGGATGCGCCTGCGGTGGAGCCGCTTGCGCATCCGGTGGCGGAAGACGGCGTTGAGGATGAAGGCCAGCGGGAACATCGCCATGACGAAGCTGCGGGCAATGGGTGTCTGCGTGACGTAGGCCCCGATCGCGACGGTGGCCGTCAGGCCCGCGGCGCCATTGAAGACCGTCCGGAACTCATCCGTTCCCTCACCGTAGGTGCGCTTGCGATAGGCGCCCCCCGCGGCCAGGGCCAGTGGCCACACCAGGGCGAGCCCCAGTCCGAGCAGCGCCTCCGTCTCGGGAATGAAAGCACCGAACCAGATTCGAACTCCGAGGACGATCCCGCAGGAGATTACCGAACACGCGACATCTCCGACCAGGAGAATACGGACATAAGAGCGTGTCCAAATACTCGGAGAAGTGCGCGCTGGACTCTTAAGGAGCCCGATGACGAGCTCCTCAGTTCCCACTCTCATACCACCCCACCCAAGATGCCCCGACTCGTCCGGATAAGGTGCCACGCATCTCATTTCAATAGTTGACAGTATTCCCTAATGCATCAGGAGCGTGGATACCCATGGAAATCCTAGTGATCACCATCGGGCAGGGGAATACCGGCCACTGTCCACTATTGGCCGAAGCGCAACGGAGACGACATCTTGACGGAGCGGTTCAAACGTGTACCTTTGACCGCTTATTATTGTCAATAATGTGAAATTAGTCGTATTCAAAATCCGGAAGAGCGGAAGGTGGTTCTGGACTGCGCCATACGACGACGTAGTCGTCGCGCGCGGCCTCCACCGCCGCACCAAGCCGGTCGAGATCGAAATCCGGGAGATACCGGAGACGGGCGAGGAAGGTCGCGTCGGTCGCCGAACTGGGCACCACGCACCCCTGGCCCCCTCGATCAAGAAGGATGTACAGGATGTCCGAGTCCGTATCGCCCACTACCCGCACCTCGACGACGTCCTCCCACGCGAGGGCGTCAACGCTGCCGTCCTCGTAGTGACGGGCCACGCCTTCTTCGGTGACATACACGTAGGAGTCCGGCACTGAGTTGCCGTGCATGGGCGCGATTGTGACCACTCCGGGGCTCCGCGTGCAATAGAACCGTGCAAGTCAGTGCCTAATGATCGCCCCAGCCGTGATCGAGATGCGCGGCGACCGCCTCCCTGGCGGCCTCCGCGGGACCGCTGCCGATCGCGTCAAGCAGGTTCCGGTGCTCGGCGACCAGCACGTGCCGGTCGGAGTAGACGGCGCGCAGCCTCACCAGGCCGAGCCTGGTCTCCACGGCCAGCATGCCGTAGAGCCGCTCCAGCCGGGGACTGCCCACCGCGACGACCAGCGCCTGGTGCAGCGCCATGTGCTCGGCCACCATGTCCGACCAGGGGGCGTCCGCGGGCAGCGCGGCCATCCGCGCCAGTGCCGCGTCCGCCTCCCCGACCCGCCGGCCGGCCAGCGCGGTGGCCGTCAGTTCCTCAAGCGGGCGCCGGACGAACATCAGGTCGTCCAGATCGGCCACGGTCACCTCGGCCACCTGGGCGCTGCGGTGCCGCTCGCGCCTGAGCAGCCCCTCGTGCACGAGCACGGCGAGCGCCTCGCGGACCGTCGGGCGAGCCACCCCGTACAGGGCCGAGAGCTCCTGTTCCGGCAGCGTGGTGCCCGGATCGATCTCGCCGGACAGCACCCGCCGGCGCAGGGCGTCGGCGAGCGCGCCGACGGCGGAGACGGGATGGAGCGGGAGGGTCACGCCGACGACCCTATTGCCCTTCTGTCCCGGCCAGAAGAAGAGACGCGCTCGGGCAGGGAGACCGCGACCAGACTGGCGCCGAGCAGCAGCAGGCCGGTGACCGAGGCGGGCCCGAGCCGCTCGCCGAGCACGACGACGCCGAGCAGCGTCGCCACCGCGGGCTCGGCCAGCGCGAGGGTGGCGGCGGTCGCGACCGGGGTGGTGCGCAGGCCCCTTCCGTACAGCAGGTAGGCCAGCGCGGTGGTGGCACAGCCCAGGTAGAGGGCGGTGAGCAGGCCGCGCGGCTCGGCGAGCCAGCCGGTGCCGGTCCACAGCAGGACGGGCACCATGACCACCGCCGCCCCGCCGAACATCAGCCCCATCACCGCGTCGGAGGGCGCCCCCGCGCTGATCGTCCGCGCGGCGGTGACCGCGTAGAAGGCGTACAGCAGGCCGCCGAACAGCGCGAACAGGACCCCGTCGGCCCGCACCTCGCCTCCCCCTCCGGTGAGTACGGCACAGCCGGCGATCGCCACCGCGGTCGCCGTCGCCCAGCGGCGGCTGGGCCGCACGCGGTCGAGCAGCCAGGACAGCAGCCCGGTGAAGACCGGACCGCTGCCGATGGCGACCACCGTGCCGACGGCCACTCCGGTCCTGCTGACCGCGGCGAAGAAGCACAACTGGTACGCCGCCACGGCCACCGCGGCCGCCGCGAGCGGGCCGAGGTGCGCCGGAAGGCGGCGCCCACGCGCCGGGAGCGGGCCTCGGGGGAGACGCAGGAGCCGCGCGGGGCCGGTGACGGCGGCGAGGACCAGGCCACCGATCACCAGGCGCGCGGCGGCCATGGAGACGGGATCGACCCCGGCGACGAGCAGGCCCGCGGTTCCCGCGGTCCCCCAGAGCACGGCGGCTCCGATCACGGCGAGTTTCATGGGACGATTGTAGGCACATTGTCTGACAATCAGACAATGTCATTCCAGCGAGCGGCGGGAAGACACGCCGCTGCCCCGTTTTCCAGCGGGCGCGCGCGGGTAGTTCGGCGAGGTGAGATGTCCGAGAAACAGTGCGAACCAGCAGCTCAGGGCGTGTGGTCGACGGTGAGCCGGGACGGCGGCCGCCGCACGCCCCTCCCCTGCGACGGGCGGGGATGATCGCGTTGCCCAGGGGAACGTTCCGCCAGGGGTCGGCGGAGGAGATCGAGTCCATGCTCGGCACCGCGACGCCGCACCCGCTGAACGGCGCGAAGATCACCACTTCGGCCGAGGCGATGGACGCGATCGCCGAGGCCCTCGACCTGCCCGATCGTTTCGGGCACACCCTCGACTCGCTTTATGACGTGCTGACCGACCTGTCGTGGCTGCCACCGGGCGAGCACCTGCTGCTCTGGTCGGAGCCGTCGACGCTTCGAAGCGAGGACCGCCAGACCTACGACGCCATCCGGACCGTCCTCACCGAGGCGGTCGCCGATGACACGCCCGGAGAGTCCTTCCTGTCCGTTCTCGTGCTGACCGACTGAGCCGTCGCCACGCAGTGCGCGCAGAAGGCACCGCCACGACCCTCGGGACAGCTGCAGCGCCAGTCCAGCGTCTCGTCGACGATCCGGAACTCGACGCACGCGGCGCCCTCGTCGACCTCGGCCGTCACCAACCGCGGGCTGAAACGGACCAGCTGCACCGCCAGCGTGCCACCCTGGGCCCGCGCCGACTGTCCCGCCCGCTCAGCCTCGGCTTTGACCAGCTCCGCAATCGTTTGCATTGAAGGCCCCCTCCTACCTAAAGAGACGTATCTGAGGTATGGAAGGTTCCAAACCGATACAGCACGATAAATCATCTCAACGTGACTCACATGCACATCTAGCACCAAGTGACCCACATTGCTATGTTTGGCGACTGTTAACCACGCATCTCAGTAGTGCGAGGTATTATGGCTGGCCGAAAATACTCAATCAGGGTGAAAATTTTTACCTTACTTCTGGTACCAATTATATCCCTTGTAGCCATTTGGGCGTTTGCTGCCAGCCTGACGGTCCAGAGCGGCCAGGAACTCCTCAAGATCCGCGACGGCTACGCGTACGCGGTCCTGCCCGCCAGAAAGGTGACCACCGCGCTCCAGCACGAACGGCTGCTGTCGCTGTCCGTCCTGGGAGACATCGACGTCTCGCGTGCGGAACTGGACGCCCAGCGCGTCCGTACGAACGCCGCGCGAGCCGAGCTGGAGCGGCTGATCACCGAGGCCCGTTCCGACCTCGTCCCGGGCACCTGGGAGCAGCTGAACCGGCTCCTTCGCACCATGGACCGGCTCACCGAGATCCGCAGCGGCGTCGACACCCGCACCGACACCCGGCTGCAGACGCTCGACGCCTACACCGGGATCATCGAGGCCGCCTTCGACGTCTACGAGAAGGTGCGGATATCCACCGACATCGAGTTGACCGACCAGGCGCGGGCCGTCGTCATGGTCGGGCGGAGCCGCGAGATCCTCAGCCAGCAGGCCGCCCTGATTTCCGGAGCCGTGGTCGAGGGGGCCATGAGCCCCTCGGAACGTGCCAGGTTCAGCGAGCTGGTCACCGGCCGCAGGCTCCTCTACTCCCTGGGCTTCGACCAGTTCGACGCCGAGTTCCAGGCCCTCTACACCCCCCTGCACGACTCCCCCGACTACTCCTCGTTCGAGGGGATCGAGAACGCCATCGCCACGTCGGCGGTCCCGGTCCCCGCCTGGGCCGAGGTCGCCACCCGTCTCTCCGACGACTTCGACAGCCGCGCCGGAAAGGTCAGCGAACGCATCAGCGAGCGGTCCACGCCGCTCGCCACCGGCATCCTGATCCAGATCGGCCTCGCCGGCGGGCTGGGCCTGGTCGCAGTCGGGTTGTCCGTCTTCGTCTCGGTACGGTTCGGCCGGCGGCTGGGCGGCGAGCTCGTCGACCTCCAGCAGGCGGCCCTCGACCTGGCCGACAGGCGGCTGCCCGACGTGGTCCGGCGGCTGCGCCGGGGCGAGGACGTCTGCTCGGAGGCACCCGAGATCAATGTCGGCAGCACCACCGAGGTCGCCAGGGTCGGTGAGGCGTTCTCCTCCGTGCAACGGACCGCCGTCGAGGCCGCCGTCGGGCAGGCCGAGATGCGCAAGGGCGTCAACAAGGTCTTCGTGAACCTGGCCAGGCGCAGCCAGTCCCTGCTGCACCGGCAGCTGGCCATGCTGGAGACCATGGAAGGGCGGGCCCGCGACCCGGAGACCCTTGAGGATCTGTTCGGCCTGGACCACCTGACCACCCGGATGCGCCGTCACTCCGAGGGCCTGATCATCCTGTCCGGCGCGGTCCCCGGACGGGGCTGGCGGACCCCGGTCACGATCTACGACGTGGTCCGCGCCGCGGTCGAGGAGATCGAGGACTATCCGCGCGTGACGATCAGCGTTCCGCACGGCCCGTCCGTGATCGGCGCGGTCGTCACCGACGTGATCCACCTGGTCGCCGAGCTGGTCGAGAACGCCGCCATGTTCTCTCCCCCGCACACCTCGGTACGCGTGCACGGCGAGACGGTCGCCAGGGGCTACGCCATCGAGGTCGAGGATCGGGGGCTCGGCATCCCCGCCGAGGAGATGGCCCGGCTCAACGCGCGGCTGGCCGACCCGCCGGAGTTCGACCTGGCCGACAGCGACCGGCTCGGCCTGTTCGTCGTCGCGCAGCTCGCCATCCGGCACGGCATCCGCGTCTCCCTGCGCCCCTCCCCCTTCGGCGGCACCACGGCGATCGTGCTGCTCCCGGGCGAGCTGGTGGTCGAACCGCTCGATCCCCGGTTCACCTACTCGGTCGAGGTCGAAAGGCTGCCCTCCGGCAACGGCCTCCCCAAACGGGTGCGCCAGACCGTACCCGCCGAACGGGCCGCCTCCGGCGACCCCGCGGAGGCCGCCCCGGAGAGCAGGAGAGCCGTCCCGAGCGGCGTGCTCGCGTCGTTCCGCGACGAACGGCGGCGCACCGGGCAGGAGGGCGGGCCCTGATGACCGAGCGCTGGCTCGACCGGGAGGCCGGTCCGATCGTCCGCCCATACACGATGACCCGCGGCAGGACCAGGGCCGCGGGGGCTCATTTCGACCTGATGGCCGTGGTGGTGGCGGTCAGGGCCCCGCGCCGGGACCTGCCGCCCGAGCACATGTCGATCCTGAACGCCTGCCGCGCGCCGATCTCCGTCGCCGAGCTGGCCGGGGAGACCGGCCTGGCCGTCGGAGTGCTCCGGGTGCTCCTCGGCGACCTGCGCGACCACGACCTGATCACCGTACGGCTCCCCGCGGCTCCCGCCGCGATCCCCCGCGAGAACCTGCTCCGCGACCTCCTCGCCGGGCTCAAAGCCCTCTGAGCCCGCGTTGCACCGGTGCGCCGGACATCACCGCTCAGTCGGTGGCCAGGCGGGCATGCCGCTCCACGTCATAACGGACACCCTGGTAACTCAGCTTGGCCCGCTCGACCCCCTCGGACCGGAATCCGGCCCTGGTGGCCACCGCGCAGGACGCCGCGTTGCTGACCCGGTGTCCCAGCTCCAGGCGGAACAGCCCCCGTTCCCTGAAGGCCCACTCGGCCATCTTCCTGGCGGCGGCCACGGCCACGCCCCGTCCCCTGGCACGCGGGATCGTCCAGTAGGACACCCAGCCGGTCTCGTGCGCGTCGATGTTGCTCACGGCGACGTTCCCCACGACCTCGCCGTTGGACACCACGGCGAACGCCCGCGCGTCATCGCGGAAGCCCCAGACCCCCATCCACTCCAGCGCCGCCTGAGCCGTGTCGATGGGCCGGGCCGCCTGCTCGGCCATGTCCGGGGAGCTGAACGCGTCGAGCACGACCCACATGTCGTCGGGTCGCCATCCACGCAACTCCACTTCAATCATGCCGTGCAGGGTAACCCCGGGACCGTCCCGCGAAATGCGCCGGCACCGGCGAGACGGGGCCGCCCCGTCGGCAGATCTTGTGAGAGCGATTTCACACGCGGCAGGATGGCTGCCATGACGACTGTCCGGCCGTACCATCCCGACGACCGTGCCGCCCTCTACGACATCTGCGTGCGGACCGCTCACGAGGGCGGCGACTCCCGGCACATCTACCCCGACCTTGACCTGATGCCGAGCATCTTCGCAGCTCCCTATGTTTTTCTGGAGCCGGACCTGGCCTTCGTCCTCGATGACGGCGACCGGGCGGTCGGCTACGTCCTCGGCACCGCGGACACCGTGGCGTTCGCCGGGGCGTTCCGGGCCTCGTGGCTCCCCCTGATGAGAGAGCGCTTCCCCGCTCTCGACGGGCCGCCCGCATCGCCGAGCGAGGTGATGATCGACCTGATGTACCGTCCCGAGCGCATGGTCGTGCCGGAGCTGACCGGGTACCCGGCGCACCTGCACATCGACCTGCTCCCCGACCACCAGGGCAGGGGGCACGGCCGGGCGCTGATGCACACCTTCCTCGACGCGCTGCACGGCAAGGGGGTGCCGGCCGTCCACCTCGGCATGGTCAGCGTCAACACCTCGGCCAGGGCCTTCTACGACCGCCTCGGCTTCCACGAGATCCCGGTCGCCGACTCCGGCCCGCTCACCTATCTCGGCCGGAGAACGGACCGGACAGCGCCGCCGAGCGAGTCGTAGCCCGACCCCGCCCGCCGCTCTGAGGTCCGGAAATCGTCCAGTCCCAGATAGATCTGGAACCCGCTGGGCACTCAGCAGCCATAAGTGACGATTCGGAGAGCCGCGACCTCACCGGGAAGAGCTTCGGCCACGGACGGCCGGAGGGATCAGCTTTCGCGGATCTCCCTGGCCAGCGCGGCGCTGCGGTGTTCCAGGTGCCGCAGCCCGAGGCGGCGGTGGGTCTCCCGCGCTCGCTCGGCGTGCGCCAGGGCGTCCTCGGCGCGACCGATCCTGTGGAGCAGCCGGGCGACCACATCATGGACCGTCCCCCAGGAGATGCATCCCGTTCCCAACGTCACCAGCTGTCCGGCGATGGGTTCCAGCTCCTCCAGCAGCCCGTACGGATCGGGACGGCCGATCCTGGCCGCGACGAGACCCCACTGCCAGGTGGCGAACTGCCACGCCCAGTCACGCTCGACGGCGACGCCCCACCGGTCGATCAGACGGTGGGCGAGCGCCTCGTCCCCCGCCTCGATCACCGCCAGTACGGCGGCGGGGCGCAGCAGGCTGTTGGAGTCGTCCTCGGCGGCCTCAAGCAGTTCCGGCAGAAGCACCCCGTGCCGGCCCTGTGCCCAGGACGAGAAGAAGGCGCAGAGGAGATGGATGTACTCCGGGCCCCAGAGGCTGATGCGCCGGTAGCTCTCGGCGCCGGTCGCGGCAAGCCTCTCCACCTCCTCCCAGCGGCCGTCGAGCATCGCCCGCCCGGTCGCGGCGTAGGTCACCTGCGTCTCGATCTCGGGCATCCGCACCTCGCCGGTCAGGCGCAGGCAGCGGGCCAGCTCGGCGTCGTAGTCGGCCAGCCTTCCCTCGCGCAGGAAGGTCGGCATCCGGTGCAGGCGGGCGATGATCTCGGCGGCCCGGGGCAGGTCGGGGAGGGACAGGATCTCCTCCGTCGCCCGGTAGCGCTCCTCCTCGTGCTCCGGGGTCCATGAGGCGATGACGAAGTTGTTGAGCGTGCGCGCGAGCAGGCGGTGGTCACCGGCCCGCCGGGCGAGCGCGACCGCCTCGGCCGCGAGACGCGCTCCCTCCCACCGCCGTTCGCTGTAGTAGAGCTCCACCCCGAGGGTTCCCAGCAGCTCGGCCCTGACCGCCTCCCGCCCGGGTGGCAGCCGGTTCAGCTGGTCCTCCAGCACGTCGATCATGCGCGTGTCCACCACGCCGTAGGCGCGCCAGTTCCACAGCGTCACCCCGCCGAAGACCGTCGCCGCCTCGATCACCGCCGCGTCGTCGCCCATACGGGTGGCGAGGGTCACGGCCTCGTCCAGGGCGGTGTGCGCCGCGATCACGTCGCCGGCCACCCTGCGCGCCCGTCCCAGCTCGATGAGCAGGGCACCGCGGCTGAACGCCGAATCTGCGGACTGCGGATCGAGCGCCGCGAGCGCCTGCTCCCAGAACATGACCGCCTCGTCATAGGCGAGGCGGGCCGCCGCCTGTATCGCCGCCCTGACGGCGTACGACGTCGCCTTGGCCGAGTGGCCGATCCTGGCCGCCATACCGAAGTGGTGGGCGAGCACGGGCAACCTCGGCTCCAGGTTTCCCGGGTGAAGATTCTCGACCGCCTCGCCCACCCGCCCGTGGATCTGCGCCCGCTGCAGCCGGCTCAGCCCCGTGTAGAGAGCCTCGCGGACGAGCGCGTGCGAGAAGCGATAGTCCCAGCCTCCGGCCACCTCGGTGAGCAGGCCGGTCGCCACCGCGGGTTCGAGCAGCATCATCATCCGGGCGCCGCCGATCCCGGTGGCGGCTTCCAGCACGTCCGCGTCGACGTCCCTGCCGATCACCGCGGCTGCCCGCAGGAGCGTCTGGGAGTCCTCGGGCAGCCGCGAGACCCGCTGGGTGATGACGTCGCGTACCCCCTCGGGGACGGAGAGGGAGGTGACGTCCGCGGCGGCGACCTGGTCCAGGGGCGAGACGCTGTCCAGCAGGCGGAGCACCTCGCCGAGGAAGAAGGGGTTGCCACCGGTACGGTCGTGCAGCGCGCGGGCCAGGGCCGGGTCGGGGCCGATGTCCGCACGGCCGGACCGGCCCGGATCGTCAGGGCCCGCGTCGTCCAGGTAGTCGGCGACCTGCTCCCGCGTGAACGCGGTGACGTTCATCCGCTCGGTACCGCGCTGTCGGACCAGATCGCCTAGCGCGTCCGTCAGCGCCGGCCGCGCCTCGGCGGCCTCGGGGCGCAGGGTCGCCAGCACGAGCAACGGCACCCGGTGCAGGTCGCCGCCGAGGAAGGTCAGCAGCTTCAGGGATGCGGCGTCCGCCCAGTGGACGTCCTCCATGAGGATGAGCACCGGTGCCGCGCCCGCCCGTCGTGACAGCGCCCTGGCCACCGCGTCGTGCAACAGGAAGCGCGCGGTGTCGGGATCGTCCGCGACCGAGGCCCCGTCCGCGCCCGTCAACCGGCGGATCACGTTCTCGACCCCCGCTGCCTCCCGGGTCACAGCCTCAAGCCCTCCGGCGCCGGCCTCCGCCTCTTCTTCGAGGGCGGTCAGCACCTGGATCCACGGCCAGAACGCGGGCGCGCCACGCCCTTCGACGCACCGGCTCCACACCGGGGTGACGCCCAGTTCCCCGGCGATCTCGGCCGCGGCCTCCGCCAGACGGGTCTTGCCGACACCGGACTCGCCGCTGACCAGCAGCACACCTCCCGCACCACGGGCCGTGTCCCGCACCCGCTCCCGGATCCGGTGCAGGTGGGGCTCCCTGCCCACGAGCCTGCGCCCACGCGGAGCGGGGACGCGCCACTCCCTTGCCGCCCGGGGAACCACGACGTCTTCTCCGCGGGACGATCCGTCCCCGCGCGCGGGCGAGATCTCCTCCCCGCGCGCGATCGACGGCCAGGAGCCTTCGAGAGACTCGTCCTGGTCGAGGATGGCCTGTTCGAGACGGCGCAGTTCAAGGCTGGGATCGAGCCCGAGTTCGTCACCGAGGAGGGTGCGACAGCGCTGGTAGGCGGCCAGCGCCTCGGCCTGCCTGCGGTCGCGGTACAGGGCGCGCATGAGCAGCGCCCAGGACCCCTCCCGGTAGGGATCGAGATCGAGCAGATGCCCGGCCTCGACCGCGGCCTCGCTGAACCTGCCGAGCAGCAGCCACGCCTCGGCCCGCGTGGACAGCGCCGACAGGCGCGCCTCGGTGAGGCGGGCCACGGTGGGCCCCACGAAGGAGCGGTCGGAGAAGTCGGCGAGCGGCTCACCTCGCCAGGCGCCGAGTGCCGCGTCCAGAGATCGCTCGGCCTCCCACGCCCGCCCATCGGCCAGGGCGGCCTGCGCCTCCTCGACGGCCCGGCTGAAGCGGTTGGCATCCACCTGATCGGGCGAGATGTCCAGCAGGTACCCAGGCTCCCGGGTCCGCAGGACGCGAGCGGGGGACCGAGGGCTGCGCAGCGGTTCGAGGATCCTACGGAGCTGGGAGATGTACGCCTGGAGCGTTCCTGTCGCGCTGGACGGCGGCTCGTCGGCCCAGAGCCGGTCGATCATCTGGTCGAGGGGGGCGACATGGGGCGCGTTGAGCACCAGGAGCGTCAGCACGGCCCGCTGCTTGCGGGATCCGAGGTCGAGGAGCGCACCGGTGCCGTCGGCCACCTCCACCGGTCCGAGAATGCGGAAATCCAGGCACGCCGCAGCCTGGACGGTATCCGGTGCTTCGCCACCGTTCGCGAGCATCACAACTCCCGCACGAGCCACGCGACCGCCAATGCCTCGATCGCGGGTCCATCGTACCGGCAGGCCGCAATGGGGGTTCTGTCCGCGGCGACGAAACCGGAGGAGCCAAGGAGTGAGAACGTTCCCGGATCCGCCGCCGCCACACGGTAGCGCACCTGTTGGACGCCGTCCGCGCGCATCTCCGTCAGCAGGTCGCCCAGCAGCCTCCGGCCGAGCCCCCGTCCCCGGTGTGGCAGCGCGACGACCAGGGCTCGCAGGCGGGCGTCACGGGCGAGCTGCCCCACCTCGACGAGGGCACCGGCCACCGGCGGATCGTTCACCGGCCGTGCCAGATCGACCAGCACGTACGCCCGGCAGCGAGCGACCGACACCTCGGACAGGGCCTCCGCCAGGGCCTCGTCGAGCAGATCGGGACCCGTCACACCCGCGTATGCCAGGATCTCCCGCAACAGCAGGGTGCTGGAGGGCTGGGACTCCAGTGGCGAAGACATGCGCGCAGCGTCCCACGGCCGTCTAGGAAACGGCTAGGAGACCTCTAGGCCCTCGGCCGGGACCGGCTGGCCACCACTCCGATCGCCGTGGCCGCCGGCCCGCAGCCACAACCCAGCCGTCTCCAAGTGCCGGCTGCGATAACTGGAGGACCGGGCCGATCGAGGCCCTGCGACCTCGCCCCACGCCGCGAGTCGTCTCACACCATCGGGAGAACCCTCATGAGTACCGCCTTTTCCACGGCCGAGCATCTCGGCGGAGAGCTGGAAGCCCTGCGAGGCCAGGTCGCCGGCCCTGTCCTGTCTCCTGGTCAGGACGGCTACGACGAGGAGACCGCGGGTTTCAACACCGCGGTCCGGCACCACCCGGCCGTCGTCGTGGGCGCCACCCGCACCGCGGACGTCATGGCGGCGATCCGCTTCGCGGTCCACCACTCTCTTCCCGTCGCCGTGCAGGCCACCGGGCACGGCGCCGTCCAGGCCTCCGACGGGGCAATGCTGATCAACACCTCCAGGATGCGCGAGGTCACCGTCGACTCGTCCAGCCGCACCGCGCGGATCAGCGCGGGCTGCCGCTGGGCGGACGTCATCGCGCAGACGACCCCGTACGGCCTGGCGCCCCTGAGCGGTTCGTCCTCGGGCGTGGGGGCGGTGGGCTACACGCTGGGCGGCGGCATCGGCCCGATCTCACGGACCTTCGGCTTCGCCGCCGACCACGTACGGGAGATCACCGTGGTGACCGCGGACGGCATGGTCCGGGTGACGGACCCGGACACCGAACCCGACCTGTTCTGGGGACTGCGCGGTGGCAAGGGCAGCTTCGGCGTGGTCACCTCCATGGTCATCGACCTGTTCCCGGTGTCGACCCTGTACGGGGGCGGCCTCTACTTCAGCGCCGAGGACACCCCCGCCGTCCTGCACGCCTACCGGACCTGGGCCGGCACGCTGCCGGAGGCCACGACCACCTCGGTGGCGATGCTGCGCCTGCCCCCGGTGCCCGAGCTCCCCCCGCAGCTGCGTGGCCGCTTCGTGACCCACCTGCGCTTCGCCCACCTCGGCGACGCCCACAAGGCGGAGGCCCTCCTCGCCCCGATGCGGGCCGTCGCCGAACCGATCTTCGGCGAGATCGCACAGATGCCGTTCAGCGCGATCGACTCCGTGCACCAGGACCCGGTGCACCCCATGCCGAGCTGGGATCGCGGTGCCCTGCTGCGCGAGCTCGACGCGGAGACCGTGGAAGCGCTCCTGGCGGCGGCCGGCCCGACGGCCGACGTGCCGCTGGCCGTCGTGGAGGTGCGCCAGCTGGGCGGGGCGCTGGGCCGCGAGCCGCGCCGGCCGAACGCCGTGGGCGGGCGGGACGCCGCCTTCGGCGTGCTGGTGATCGGCGCCCCCGTTCCCGAACTGCTCGACACGGTCATCCCGGCCGTGGGCGGTGCCGTGCTCGCCGCCCTGGCTCCCTGGCAGACCGGCGGGACGCAGCTCAACTTCCACGGGCCGATGCTCGCCCCCGAGGACCTGGCCCGCGCCTGGTCGGAGCCGACACTGCGCAGGCTCAACGCCCTCAAGGACCACTACGACCCGGCCCGGGTGTTCCGCTTCGGCCACGTCGTGCCCCGCGTCTGAACGCTCCGATTCACCGGCAGGCGAGGGGGCCTGCCGGTGTGACGATCGTGCGCCTGTCCACCTAAACGGTGTTGCGGCGGTCCCGGCCGTCTGCCCGTCCACGCCGGTGGCGGAACTCGCGGCGGAGGCGGAGAAGGTGCTCCGGACGTCGATGGCCCCCAGGCAGCCGATGACCGCGACAGCCGCGGTGGACAACGCGAAAGCTTTCATAGCACCACAAATATTCCGCATATCAGAATTACCATAGATAAATAATTAATCCGCGCTTATATCGCTTAATCTCATTAATTGAGCCAGCATCCCCGGAGTCCGCCACCGCGGGGTGCTCGGCGGGACGCCCTCGACCGGCGTCCAGTACGTGATCTTGTAGACCGGTCCGCGGGGATCGGACACGGCGGCGGGATCCGGCGGAGCCCGGGGGGCCCCGGGAGGACGGCGCACAGACCCCGGCGGCCCAAGGCGCCTCCCACACGCGGGGACGGGGCCCCGATCCACCCCATCCGCGTCACACGACCTATTGACCCCATGTTTCCGACGAGTTAAATTAAGTGTAGAAATAAGGCGTTGATTTACGGGTGCCGTAGTCGCGCCTCATCTGCCGTCGGACCTTCCACCCCCCGGATCCACTGTGGAGACAAGCATGAGAGGTCTGTTCCGTCCTGCCGCCTTATGGACTGCCACGGCAGTCGTGGCGGCTCTGCTCGCAGTACCGTCGAGCCCGGCCTTCGCCGACACGTTGTTGTCGCAGGGCAAGACCGCGACGGCCTCCTCGACCGAGAACGGCGGAACCCCGCCGGCCGCCGCGGTCGACGGCGACACCAGCACCCGCTGGTCCAGCGCGGCCGGCGACTCCCAGTGGCTCCAGGTGGACCTGGGCGCCTCGTCCAGCATCAGCAGGGTCGTGCTGAACTGGGAGGCCGCGTACGGCAGCGGGTACAAGATCCAGGTGTCCGAGAACGGGACCACGTGGACGGACCTGAAGACCGTCACCGGCGGTGACGGCGGAATCGACAGCTGGGACGTCACCGGCAGCGGCCGGTATGTCCGGATGCAGGGCGTCACGAGGGCCACCGGCTACGGATACTCGCTGTGGGAGTTCCAGGTCTTCGGTGGCGGCTCGAACCCCGTGGGCCAGTGCGGGACCACCAACGCCGCGTTGAACAAGCCCTCAACCGCGTCGTCCACCGAGAACGGCGGAACCCCCGCGAGCGCCGCCTTCGACGGCAACAACGGAACCCGCTGGTCCAGCGCGGCCAGCGACCCGCAGTGGATCCAGGTGGACCTGGGCTCGCCCCAGACCATCTGCAAGATCGACCTGCGCTGGGAGGCCGCGTACGCGAGCGCGTTCAAGCTCCAGGGGTCGACCAACGGCACCACCTGGACCGACCTGAAGACCGTCACGGGCGCCACCGGCGGCGTTCAGTCGCACGAGGTGAGCGGCTCCGCCCGGTACGTCCGGATGCAGGGCACCACCCGGGCCACCGGCTACGGATACTCACTGTGGGAGTTCGCCGTTTACACCACGTCTGACGGTCCGGTGCTCCCCGGCGGCGGGGATCTGGGACCGAACGTTCACGTCTTCGACCCGTCCATGTCCAGCGCCGCCATCCAGGGCCAGCTCGACACCGTCTTCCAGCAGCAGGAGTCGGCCCAGTTCGGCACCGGGCGCCACGCCTTCCTGTTCAAGCCGGGCACCTACAACGTGAACGCCAATGTCGGCTTCTACACCTCGATCATGGGTCTGGGGCAGTCCCCCGACGACGTCACCGTCAACGGCGTGACCGTCGACGCGGGCTGGTTCGGCGGCAACGCGACCCAGAACTTCTGGCGCTCGACGGAGAACCTGTCGGTCCAGCCGCCCGGCGGTACCAACCAGTGGGCCGTCTCCCAGGCCGCGCCGTTCCGTCGCATGCACATCAAGGGCGCGCTCAACCTGGCCCCCACCGGCTACGGCTGGGCCAGCGGCGGCTACATCGCCGACAGCAAGATCGACGGCGCCGTCGGCCCGTACTCGCAGCAGCAGTGGTACACCCGGGACAGCTCCGTCGGCGGCTGGCTCAACGGCGTGTGGAACATGGTGTTCTCCGGGGTGCAGGGCGCTCCCGCCACCGCCTTCGCCGACAAGTCCTACACCACGCTGGACAACACCCCGATCAGCCGCGAGAAGCCGTACCTCTACATCTCCGGCAACGAGTACCGGGTGTTCGTCCCGGCCAAGCGGACCGACGCGCGCGGCGTGAGCTGGGCGAACGGCGCCACCCCCGGAAGCTCGATCCCGCTCAGCCAGTTCTACGTCGCCAAGCCCGGTGACACGGCAGCGACCATCAACGCCGCGCTCAGCCAGGGCCTGCACCTGCTGCTCACCCCCGGCATCTACCACGTCAACCAGCCGATCAACGTGACCAGGGCGAACACCGTGGTCCTGGGTCTCGGCCTGGCCACGATCATCCCCGACGGCGGCGTCAGCGCGGTCAAGGTCGCCGACGTGGACGGCGTGCGGCTCGCCGGCTTCCTGGTCGACGCGGGCCCGCAGAAGTCCGACGTGCTCATCGAGGTCGGCCCGCCGGGGTCGAGCGCCGACCACGCCGCCAACCCGACCACGCTGCAGGACGTGTTCGTCCGGATCGGCGGCGCCTTCGCCGGCAACGCCACCACCAGCGTGGTGGTCAACAGCGACGACGTGATCATCGACCACACCTGGCTGTGGCGCGGTGACCACGGCGACGGCATCGGCTGGAACGTCAACACCGCCGAGACCGGCCTGATCGTCAACGGCGACGACGTCCTGGCGACCGGCCTGTTCGTCGAGCACTACCGCAAGTACGACGTCGAGTGGTACGGCGAGCGCGGCCGGACGATCTTCTTCCAGAACGAGAAGGCGTACGACCCGCCGAACCAGGCGGCCTACATGAACGGCAGCACCAAGGGCTGGGCCGCCTACAAGGTCGGCCCCGCGGTCAACACCCATGAGGGCTGGGGCCTCGGCAGCTACGTCTACTTCAACGTCGACCCGACGATCGAGGTGGAGAACGCGTTCGAGACCCCGGTGAAGCCCGGCGTCAAGTTCCACAGCCTGCTCACCGTCTCCCTCGGCGGCAACGGGCGGATCAACCACGTGATCAACGGCACCGGCGGCCCCGCCTTCGGCACGGCCACGATCCCGTCCAAGCTCGTCTCCTACCCCTGAGGCACTCTGAGCCCGCCTGATCAGCGGTGGTCAACGCGCTCTCCTCGCTGATCAGGCGTTTCACCCCACGCCGTGGGTCTCCGCTGTCGCAGGGAGGCCCACGGCCTCGGCGTGGGCGGCGGTGCCGAGGAGGTCAGGCCGGAGCAGGGCCCGGCGACTACCTTCGCCACCTGGCAGGAGCGGGTTCGAGGTCACGGACCGCCCCTGACATCGTCCGACGGGGGTGCCGCTTTCGCTCACCCGTGGGTGGCGGCCGCCCGGGCGAGGAAGAGGGTCCGCTCGCGCTCGTTGCGGGTGAGTTCGGCGGCCCGTTCGAACTCCTCGCGCGCCTCGTCGAGACGGCCCAGTCTCACGAGCAGATCACCCCGTACGGCGGGCAGTTGCGGATAGCCCCTCAGCGCACGCTCCGCCGCCAGCCCGTCCACGATCTCCAGGCCCCGCGCCGGGCCGTACGCCCTGCTCACCGCGACCGCGCGGTTCAACTCCACCACGGGTGAGGGGGCGAGGTGGGCGAGCACCCGGTAGAGGGCGGCCATCCGTTCCCAGTCGGTGTCGTCGGTGGACCGCGCACGGGCGTGGCAGGCCGCGATCGCGGCCTGCAGGCCGTAGGGACCGAGCGTGCCGAGCGCCTCGGCACGTTCGAGCGCCTCCAGCCCCCGGCGGATCAGTAGCCGGTCCCACAGCCCCCGGTCCTGGTCGGGGATCAGGACCGGCTCACCGTCCGGCCCCGTCCTGGCCCGGAGGCGCGACGCCTGGATCTCCATCAGGGCGACGAGGCCGTGCGCCTCGGCCTCCCGCGGCATCAGACCCGCCAGGATCCGGCCCAGGCGCAGCGCCTCCTCGCAGAGCGAGGGGCGCATCCAGTCGTCACCGGCGGTCGCCGAGTAGCCCTCGTTGAAGATGAGATAGACGACCTCCAGCACCGATGCGAGACGCTCGCCCAGCTCGGCCGGGGCGGGCAGCTCGATGCGCACCCGCTTCTCGGCGAGGGTGCGCTTGGCCCGGAAGATCCGCTGCCCGACCGTCGGTTCCGGCACCAGGAAGGCACGTGCGATCTCCTCGGTGGTCAGGCCGCCGAGCAGGCGCAGGGTGAGCGCCAGGCGCCCCTCGGTGGACAGCACCGGATGGCAGGCGGTGAAGAGCAGGCGCAGCACGTCGTCACCGATGTGGTCGTCGAGGGCGTCGTCCAGCTCGGCCTCGGCCGCCTCCTGACGGATCTCCATGTCCCGGCCGACCTCTTCGAGCTTGTGCTCGTAGCGGGTCCTGCGGCGGAGCAGGTCGATCGCCCGGTGCTTGGCGGTCAGCATGAGCCAGGCTCCTGGATTATCCGGTACGCCGGATTTCGGCCACTGCTCAAGCGCCAGGACCAGGGCGTCCTGCGCGAGTTCCTCGGCCAGGCCGACATCGCGCACCATCCGGGCAAGCCCCGCGATCACCCGCGCGGACTCGATCCGCCAGACCGCCTCGACCACCCGATGAGGATCACCAACCGCCATGCCTCCCGATCCAACCATCCCGCCCGCACTCGCGACACCTTTCGATCCCGTCGCCCGAGGGCCCCGGACACGACGCGGGCGCGCACGGACCACGTGCCGCTCACCGGCCGGCGAGCGGCACGCGAATCGGACGGGACAGCCGGCCTTACCGGGCCCGGCACGCTTGCCTGCATTACTCATATGACGTATTTTTTACTCATGCAAGTAAGTCAGGGCAGGGAAACGTCCGCCGAGCGCTCCTTCACCGGCGCGGCCAGGCGCGCCCAGATCATCGCGGCGACCATCGAGACGATCGCCGAGCTCGGCTACGGCCAGGCGTCCTTCGCCAGGATCGCCGAACGGGCGGGGCTGAGCAGCACCCGCCTGATCTCGTACCACTTCGCCGGCAAGGACGAGCTGATGAGCGCGGCCGTCGCCGAGTTCTACGATCACATCGGACGGTTCATGGCCGGGCGGATGGCCGGCGTGACCTGTGCCCGTGACGCGCTGCGCACCTACATCACCGCGCTGGTCGCGTATATCGCGGACAACCGCCCACGGATGCGGGCGATGATGGAGATCTTCCTCAACTTCCGCGACGAGGGCGGAGCGAGCCGCTCCTACGACGAGGGCGACGAGAACGAGGTCCTCGGCCACCTCCAGCGCATCCTGCGCGACGGGCAGCGCGGCGGCGAGTTCCGCGACTTCGACACCTTCGTCATGGCGGCGACCGTACAGCGCGCCCTGGACGGCCTGCCGTTCCTGCTGGAGGCCAGACCCGATCTCGACCTCACCGCCTGCGCCGAGGAACTGGTGACGCTGTTCGACCTGGCGACCAGGAGCGGGCCGTGAGCGCCCCGAGCAGGCGGCGCACGCTGCTGCGCCTGCTGGTCGACCTGCTCGTACCGGCCGCCCTGTACTACGTGCTGCGCTCGGCCGGGATGAGCGTCTACCTGTCCCTGCTCGTCACGAGCGTGGTGCCCGCGGCCATGGGCACCTACACGCTGGTCAGGGAGCGCAGGGTCGACGGGCTCTCCGTTTTCATGACGGCCATGATGGTGCTGGGCGTGGGGGCGTCGCTGATCAGCGGCAGCGAGCGGTTCCTGCTCGCCAGGGAAGGGTGGCTGACGGCCGCCGTCGGGCTCTGGTTCCTGGCCAGCCTGCGGGTCGGGATGCCGCTCACCTTCCTGTTCAGCCGGCCGCTACTGGAGCACAGGTTCCCGGTCCGCGGCACCGGCGAGACGTGGGACGTGCTGTGGGAGCGGATCCCCCGCTTCCGCAGGGCCTGGCGGGTCACGACCGTCCTGTGGGGCGCCGGCACCCTCCTCGACTCCGCGGCGCGCGTGGTCATGGCCTACACGCTGCCGGTCGACGCCGTCCCCGCGCTCGGCACCGCTCTGTACGCCGGCACGTCGATCACGCTCATGGTGATCGCCAACGTCTACTTCGTCACGGTGGGGCTCTTCGACAGGCGGAGCGCGATGTACGCGCCGCTCGACGGCGAGCGCGCCCCGACACCCTCCACCTGAAGGAGCCCGCCGATGACCGGCGTCCTGACCCGCGCCGGGTCAGCGGCGCACCATCGACGGGTAGTCCTTGAGGGTTATGTTGGTCGCGAACCTGTCGGTCAGCCTCAGCATCAGCTTCAGCAGGAATCCGTAGCGGAAAATCCAGTTGCGCATCCGGATCCGGCCCGGGGTGCCGGGGGCGAGGAAGGGACCGGCGTTGCCGTTCCTGGCGATCCTGGCGTAGCCGCGGAACCCCTCCTCGTAGCGCCGGAAGGCGACCTGATGGTCCCCGTCCGCCGCCGCGAGCTCTCCGGCCAGGACGTACGCGCCGACCATGGCCAGGCCGGTGCCGAAACCGCCCAGCGTGTTGCCGTAGGCGGCGTCACCGAGCAGCACGACGCGGCCCCTGGCGTAGCGCTCCATCCGGACCTGGCTGATCGAGTCGAGGTAGAAGTCGTCCGCCTGCCGTACCGCGTCGAGGACCGCGGGGGTCTGCCAGCCCATCCCGGCATAGGCGTCGATCACGATCCGCTTCATCGCCTCCACGTCGTAGCGGTCGTAGTCGAGCGGCGGCGAGGCGAAGGCGAAGAAGACATCGGCTCCGGGCCCCCCGATGGCGACCAGCCTGCCGGGCTCGTTGTACATTTTCGCGATCTTCCCGAAGCGCTGTGGAAGGTCGGCCAGGGCGTAGTAGTGGCCGAGGAAGCGGACATGGTCGGCCTCGGGGCCGAAGGCCAGCCGGCGAACGTTGGAGTGGATGCCGTCCGCGCCCACCACCAGGTCGAAGACCTGCGGAGCACCGTGCTCGAACGTGACGTGGACGCCGCCCTCGGTCTCGGTGAGCGAGGTGATGGAGTCGCCGAAGACGTACCGGCACCCGGCGGCGAGCGTCCTGTCGTACAGCAGCCGGGACAACTCCCCGCGCGGGATCTCCAGATCGCCACCGGTGAACTCGCCGGGCATCACCGCCAGCCTGCGGCCGTTCGCGTCAACGATCTCCTGGTCGCTCCCGCCGGTCTGCAACCGCCGTACGTCCTCCAGGATGCCCATCCGCTCCAGCACCGACAGGTGGGTCTCGCCTTTGAAGTCGACCGCCTGGCCTCCGAGGCGCAGGGCGGGGGCCTTCTCGACCACGGTCACGGTGTGGCCGTAGCGGTTGAGCCAGTAGGCGAGAGCGGGGCCGCCGATACTGGCGCCGGAGATCAGGACGTTGCTGTTCCTCATGTCCCCGAGCCTCACCGGGAGCGCTGACAGGCCGGTGACAACCGGCTGACAGTCAGGAGATGGCTGTCAGCGCATCGTCCCGGCTCAGCGCGGCGCCCCTGGCGAACTCCGCGGCGAAGGCCTCCGCGCCGATGAGCTCCGTGGCGCCCGCGGCGACCCTCGCGACGTCAGGGTCGCCGGTGACGGCCGCACCGCGCAACGCCACCCCCACACCGAGCAGGAACGCGGCCCGCTCCGCCGCGCCTTCGAGCAGGGCAAGCCCCGCGTACCCCTCGGTGACCTGGGCGAGATCCATCGTCACCGCCGGTGACGTGCGCACCAGCGCGAGCGCCTCGCCGTGACGGCGCCCGGCCTCCGTGTGGTCGCCCTCTGCCTCGGCCAGCCGTCCCAGCGCGGTGAGCACGAGCGACGCGATGCTCTCGGTGACGTAACCGCCTGGGCCGGCGGCGTCCAGCGCCGCCGCGTAGTGTTCGCGTGCCCGTGCGTGATCGCGGCACAGCCGGGCGAGTTCACCCCAGCCCAGCTCGATCGGCGACCGGTGCGACGCGCTCGTCCCGCGCGCCAGCTCGGTGGCGCGCCGCAGGTCGGCGCGGGCCGCGGGAACATCGCCCTCGCGCAGCAGCCCGTCGGCCCTCCGGCAGAGCACATCCACCATCTCGTCCAGAGCGCCGAGCTGTTCGTGCAGATCCAGGGCCTCCCCCCACAGCCGCCTGGCCCGCGCCCAGTCCCCCCGCCAGCCGGCGATCACTCCCAGCCATTCGAGCCCCTGCGCCATCCCCCAGCGCTCGCCCACGGAGCGGAAGCTCGCCAGTGTCGACTCCAGCTCTCCCTCGGCATCGGCCACGTGGCCGTCAAGCAGGTGCATCAGGGACACCCCGAGCATGACCACGGCTCGGCTCCACGGGTCGGAGCCGAGCAGCCGCTCCCGCATCAGGCCGGCCCCGGGAGCCGGTGGCCCCGCGACCATGCCCCACAGAACGGACGTGAAGGGGTAGCGCAGCTCCCGGTCCAGCGACCGCATGATCTCCTCGGCCCGCGCCCACTGCGCCGGCAGGACATGCGGTACGGCCTGCAACACGCACAGGACGTACTCCTCCTCCAGTCCTTCGGGCGGCTCGGTGCCGAACCGTTCGAGCAGCCGGCGCGCCGACGAGACCGCCTGTTCCCGCCGCCCGCTCAGCCACTGGTACGCCGCCAGGGCCGCGATCAGCCGCAGCGCCGTCTCAGGGTCATCCGGTACGGCACGGCCCAGCGCGGCCCGCAGGTTGCTCTGCTCGGCGGAGAGCAGGGCCAGCCATTCGAGCTGCTCGGCCCGGCGCAACCACGGGTCGGCGCGCTGTGCCAGCTCCAGGAAGTAGGCGGCGTGCCCGGCACGCACCCGCTCCCGCTCCCCCGCCTCGGCCAGCCGCTCCGCACAGAACAGGCGGATCGTGTCGAGCATCCGGTAGCGGCCGTCGCCTGCCTCGATGAGCGACTTGTCCACCAGGCCGGCCAGCACCTCGCCGGATCCGCAGATCCGTTCGACGGCCTCCAGGGACGAGCTGCCCGAGAACACCGAGAACCGCGCGGCCAGCGCCTGCTCCTCGGGGCTGAGCAGGCTCCAGCTCCAGTCCACCACCGCGTACAGCGTCCGATGCCGTGCCGCCGCGGTGCGATCACCACGGGACAGCAGCGTGAACCGGCCGTACTCCCTCAGGCGCGCGACGATCTCCTTGACGGTGAACGACCTCAGCCTCGCCGCCGCCAGCTCGATGGCCAGCGGCAGCCCGTCCAGCATGCCGCAGATCTCGGCGACCTCGGCTCTCATCACGGAGCCGGGACGTACGGCGGCGGCTCGCTCCATGAACAGCCGCACCGAGGGATAGCCGAGTGCGTCGTCAAGATCCGTGCCAGGGGGCGGTACGGCCAGCGGCGAGAGCGGGACGAGCATCTCGCCGGTGAGCCCGAGCGGCTCGCGGCTGGTGGCCAGCACGGCCAGTTCCGGGCAGGCGTCGAGCAGCCGCCGGACGAGCGCCGCGGCCGGAGCGATCACGTGCTCGCAGTTGTCCAGGACGAGCAGGAGCTCCTGGTCTGCCAGAGCCGCCACGAGCCGGCCCGTGGGGTCGAGCCGGCCCGGCACCGGTGACCGCAGCCTTGCCTCGCGCAGACCGAGCGCGCCGAGCACCGCCAGGGGGATCTGACCTCCGTCGTCGAGCGGGGACAGATCGACGAAGCACACGTCCCGCGTCAGGCGGCGGGCCGCCTCGATGGCCAGCCTCGTCTTGCCGGTGCCGCCCGTACCGGTCAGGGTGATCAGACGGGAGTCCCGCAGCGAGTCGATCCGGTCCAGCTCGGCCTCGCGGCCCACGAAGCCGGTGAGCTGCGCGGGCAGCCGATGCCGTACCGTCCCGGGCCTCTCCGCGCCGCGCAGGATCGCCAGGTGAAGCGCCGCCAGTTCCGGCGACGGGTCGGCACCGAGCTCGTCCGCCAGCAGCCGCCTGACCTCGTCGAAGACGGCCAGCGCCGCGGCCTGCTGCCCGGAGGCGTGCAGCGCCCGCATGAGCTGGCCGCACAGCCGCTCGCGCAACGGGTTCTCGGCCGCCAACTGCCGCAACTCGGCTATCGAGGTGCCCTCCGGGAGCGCGAGCTCGGCCTCGACCAGGTCCTCCCGCGCCGCCAGCCGTAGCTCTTCCAGCCGGGCCGCCTGCGGCATGCCGGCCGGCGCGGGCCCTCGCCACAGCGCCAGTCCTTCGCTGAGCACCCTCGCGGCATGCTCATGCCGGCCTGCGGTCAGCAGCCTGTGCCCCTCGCGCGCGAGCCGCTCGAACCGGTGCGCGTCGACGTCATCGGGGTCGACCGCGAGCCGGTATCCGGCCCGGTGAAACGTGATCAGGCCGGGCGGCAGGCCGCGGCGGAGCCGGGACACCTGGGCCTGGATCGCGTTGGCCGCACCGGCCGGAGGATCGTCACCGTACTGCCCGTCTATCAACCGGTCCACGCTGACCAGCCGGCCCGCGTCAAGCAGGAGCAGCACCAGCAGGGCACGCGACCGGGGGCCGCCGACGGAGACGGGTTCCCCCTCCCCCGTCCGCACCTCCAACGGCCCCAGGATCCCGAACTGCACGAGACCGATTGTGGCCTATGCGCCCTACTTCATGAGGATCAGCGCGAACCTCGCGGCCGGACCCGGCTCAGAACGCGTCGCGGTACTCGGTGGCCGCGGCCCTGACCCGGTCCACCTGCGCCTCCAGCTCCCGGACATCAAACGGCACGGCCGAGGCCTCGAACTCCCTGCCCAGCGCGTGCAGCATGTCCAGGCCGTCCCAGATCGCGGCGAACTCGTCGTCGATCGGCCGCACCAGATCACCGAGTGCGCCCTCGACCCGGTGACGCAGGACGAGCATCCGCCACTTCCCAAGGAACCAGCGGAACTCCGTGAGCCGCTCGCCCGCCTCGGCGATCTCGGAGACGACCTCGCGCAGTGTCTGGTTCACCTGCTGTGCCCTGGCCGACATCTCCAGCACGCTCTCCTGCACGGCATCGCAGAGCTGGGGCACCTCGCTCAGCGAGGTGCGCGGCGCGAGACCGTCCGCGACCTCGGCGGCGAACGCGGCGACCATGTCGTTGTGCAGGCTCGCCAGCACGATCCGGAAGCGCAGGTCCGTGACGTACGAGCGCAGCGCGGCGAGCCTGGGCACCAGCCGCTCCAGCGTGCCCATCGCGGTGCGCGTCGGCGTGGCCATCACCTGGGCGACGTTGCTCAGCACCGGTACGGTGTCGGCGACCGTCTCGGAGGCGACCTGGGCTCCGGCGACCACCTCGTCGAGCCGGCGGGCGACGTCGAGCACCTGGGTGGACGACCGCATGAGCCGGTCGCTGAACACCCGATAGCTCTCCAGCCGCTCCACCAGGCCGGTCAGCAGCGTTTCCAGCGCTCCGACCCCGGCCAGCACCTCCGCGATCGGTCCCCGCGCCCAGGGCCGGGCACAGGTCGCGGAAGCCAACCGGCCGCGCGCCGCGACCTCGGCGGTCAGCGCCTCGGTGAGGAAGTCGTCATGCGAGCCGAATCCGCACTCTCCCAGCAGCTGTTCGATCTGTTCCCTACCGAACAGCGCCACGTCACGCCGGTTCATCCGACCGCGCTCGGCCGCCTCGGTCTCGACGTCGGCGACATACTTGTATATGCGCTTGACCTCCTCGAACAGCTCGGACCGCGGCGCCATCCGAACCGACAGGAAACCCTCCGCCGAGGGCGTCATGGTGGCGAAAACCCAGTAGTGGCTGCCGTCCTTGGCCAGGTTCCGCACGTAGGCTCCCGCCGGACGCCCGGAGAGCAGGCGGTCCCACAGCAACCGGAAGACCCCGGCAGGCATGTCGGGGTGGCGCACGATGTTGTGTGATGCCCCGGTGAGCTCGTCCAGGGAGAACCGGGAGGTCCGGACGAAGACGGAGTTCCCGCTGCGGATCAACCCGTGCCGATCCGTCGTGGAGAAGAAGAGCTCCTCCGGACCGATGACCTGTTCCAATCCATTGGGCACGATCGACCCGCCAAACCCCATCGTCCACCTTTCTGATCTTGGAAGACGATACCAACCGCACCCCACGGCCCTCAAAGGAAGGTCACGGCCGTCCACCCGAGGAGCCGTGCATTCCTTCTCTGGGGACGCCCGATCTGACTCACCGTTGGCGCCGACAATCCCGTGAAAGACAGCCGGCTGACAGCCAGGAGAGGGCTGTCAGCGCCTGCTGTCGACTCAGCGCGGCGCCCTCGGCGAACTCCGCGGCGGAGGCCGCCACGCCGATGAGTTCCGTGACGCCTGCGGCGACCCCGGCGCGACGGTCGGCTGGCGGACGCCACGGATCCAGAGCTGATCCGCCGACTTTCCGTGCGACCCGCGTCCCGGGGACGCGGGTCGCACGGAGTCAGCCCGTCTTCACCTCGAACGAGTAGCTGGTAGTCCAGACCACTGTGCCGTCGCGATCCAGGGCATCGACGTAGACGGTGTTCCAGTCGGTCGTGGGAGTGATCGTCGCCTTTGCCAGCCCGTTTTCGACTGGAGCCTCCTCCGTCGGAGCATCGTTGTAGGAGTAACGGAAGACCATGACGATGTCCCTCAGATCTCCGGAGTCGAACACGAACTCGCCCGGAATCCCGACGCCGCCACCCGGCTCGCCCTCGCCACCGAATTCGGGATATGTGCTGGAGGAGACAGTGGGCGGGTGCTCCAGCCAGTTGACCTCGAAGCAGTATTCGGCATCGGGGCTGAAGTTGCCCGCCCGGTCGATACCTCGCACCTTGAGGCAGTTGTCGAAGTCGCGAGTCGGTTTCACCGTGACGGTGACAGAGCCGTCCGCGGCCGCCGGCGTGTGCTTGTACTCTCCGTCAAGGCCGTATACGTAAGCCACGATGTCATCGGCGCCGTTGGGTGTGAAGGTGAACGCGCCCGGCAGATAGACGTGCCCGCTCGGCACGTCCTTTGGATAGTCGGTGGAGGACACCAGCGGCGGCTGCGCAGGGGCGGTCAGGTCGACGGTGAACTCCTGCCACGGGGCCCACTCGCCGATGTCATAGTGCAGTTCGCCATCCTCCATGTACGGGTCCTCAGCTCGGACCCGCCAACGATACGACGAGTCGGCGACGAGCTGCCCGGCGGGCACCATCACGCAGTGCCGGGTGCCGGAGTACTCCGTGTCGGTGACCTTCTCCCCCAGTTTGGTCCCGTCCTGGGTCGCCCACTCGAAACGACCCCTTACGACCTGCGGATAGGAATTCCTGTCCGGGTCGGACAGTTTGGCCCCCAGCCAAGGCGTGATCGAATTCACGTACCGCCCGGTCTGCGAGAAGGTACGGCAAGATTCATGGTCCGACGTCACCGAGGTCTCAGCAGGAAGGTCGGGCCGGTCATTGTGGTCGACCCCCAGGCCGCCGTCGTTCCACAGTTCGTGTCTGATCTCCGGGTTGGTCTCGTCGATCGACTTGAGGCCCAGTGTGATGTGATCTTTTCCGGCGGCCACCGCTTCCCGGACAGCCGCGGTGATCCGAAAGTGCAGCCGATCGAGGCAGGTACCGCCCGGAGCGGCCAGGAGCAGTCGCTCCCATTTGGGCTGGTTCTTCCAGCTAGTCGAGGAGTCGATGTCCCCGGTCTCCCAGAGTTCGACATCTCGGCGTCTGCACTCCCAGGAATTGGCCCGCCCCACGCCGAACCAGGCTGTGGTGACCCGCTCGACGTCGGCGATCGGAGTCAGGTCCATCTGGAAGAACGCCCGGGTGATGTCCTTGGGCTTCTCCTGGAAACCGACGAAGACCCGGTCCTCCTGCCAGTGCGTCCTGTTCTGATGCTTGGAGGAGACGTAGGTCCAGTGGGACCGAGGGATGGTCGTGCCCCCTTCGGCCTCCGCCGTCGCCGGGATCACGAGCACCGGCAGCACCGCCATCAGCGCCACGAGGGCGGCCCGTAGTCGTGAGTGTTTCAAAAGCATTCTCTCCCCTGAACAGCGCCTGCGACCCGCCCCCGGTTCCTCCGGAGACGCCCCTGTGATCGCCGCGCATGCTCATGCTGACCGCACCCCGTTGCGGGAACCGTATATTGCCCGCATAAGTTCACCGTGGAAACTTTTCTTATCAGCAATCCGTTATTACCAGGCGCTGGGGGGCTGGCAGAAACATTCACAGGGGGAGCCGGGAGTGGAGTTTCGCGTACTGGGTCGGCTTGAGATACGGCGTGACGGATGGTGCATCGACATCTCGGCGCCCAAACAGCGAGTGCTTCTCGCGACACTGCTGTGCCATGCCAACGAGACGGTCTCACGCGACCACCTCGTCGACGCCCTGTGGGGAGATCGCCCACCCCGCTCGGCCGGCGACAACCTCCGGATCTACGTGTATCACCTGCGGCGGCTACTGGGCGACGAGGGCAGAATCGTCCGGCGCACGTATGGCTACACCCTCGACGTCCGGTCCGGAGAGCTAGATGCCGACAACTTCGGGGAGATGGCCGATCGCGGACTGGTGGCCGGTGCCGCCGACGATCAGGCCGCCGCGAGCCGTCTGTTCGGCGGCGCACTGGCGCTGTGGCGAGGCGACGCGTCGTTTGCGGAGGTACCGCGGCGCGGCGCGGTCAGCGTGATGGCCAATATGCTCGACGAGCGACGCGAGGTCGTAGCGGAGGCGCGGATAGAGGCCGAGCTTCTCCTTGGCCGCTCCGGTGAACTGGTCGGCGAACTACGCCATCTGGTGACTGCCAACCCGCTGCGGGAGAAGCCGTACGCCCAGCTCATGCTCGCCCTCTACCGCGCCGGCCGACGAGCTGAGGCACTCAAGGTCTACCGAAACGCCCGCCAGGTGTTGATCAAGGAACTCGGCCTCGAACCAGGGCCGGAACTGCGGGCCATGGAAGCCGCCGTACTCAACGGCGACTCGGCCCTGCTGCCGACACCGGACCCACGGCAGACGCGCTCTCCGGCAACCCCACTCAGAGCGACGTGACCGTCCCCACGGTGATACTCGTCAGTGGAAACGGCTCTGGCTCAAGATCGACGCCGGACACATCGGGCGATCAAGAGCCAGGACCTGGCTGAAACCTCAGGTCCACGCACCATCCGAGATCAGGCCGACCGGGCATGAGGCCCGAGGCGATTCGATGCGAAAGTGCCGGGAAACGTGTACGGCTCCCGGCCAGGAACTCTGGCCGGGAGCCGTACACACGGTGATCAGATCAGGCGGGGGCGGCGAAGTCCTCGGGGCCGAAGACGCGCAGCACGTCGGCCTCGCCCTCCCAGCCCGCCCAGTGATCCCGGTGGATCTTCAGGAAGCGGGAGGTCCACTCGACGGCCTCCTCCTTCGAGCGGACCTGGTAGAGCGCGTAGCTGATCAGCTCCTTCGCCTCGGCGAACGGGCCGTCGGTGACGCTCAGCCTGTCCCCGGTGATCGCGACCCGCGCGCCCTGCGCGCTCGGGGCCAGCCCGGCGGTGTCCAGCAACGCCCCGGCTGCGGTGGCCTCTCCGCCGAGCTTGGCGATGGCCTCCATCAGCTCTGCCGGCGGCGGGGTGGTGGGCTGGTTGGTGACCCTAAGAATGATCATGTATCGCATCGGATGTCTCCTTCGATCTTGTTCTCTTGACGGTGTGGTGCGGGGATCGGGTGCGCTCAGGCGTGCTGGGGGGTGATGTGCCGGTACAGGTGCAGGGACAGGGCCGAGAGCCAGGCCCAGATGATCACGACCCCGGAGACGAAGACAAGGTTGGCCCACGGGGCACCCGCACTGGTCGCGATGGCGGCGAAGGCCGCGAGGAACAACCCGCCGGTGAGCCGAGAGTAAAGCACCCACCCGGTACGGCCCGCGGCGGCGAACCTGCGGCCGATGACGAAGCAGGCCACGATCACGCACAGGAAACCCACCGCGCCGCAGGCGAAGTGGAGCGTCCCGGACAGGCTCACCGCCCCGGGCCCCTCCGGCGTCCCCACCGGGAAGCCCATCGCCGGATCCGCCCGGAAGATCCCCGCGCCGATCAGGCTCACCCCGTACATCCCGACGAGCCGGGGAGCCCAGGTCGCGCCCCGCCCGCCGGCCAGGGCCCGGCCCAGGCCGACCGCGCAGGCGATGACCATCAGCCCGGCGGCGACGAAGTTGGTGATCTGGATCCAGCCGAGGTCGCCGTTGGCCAGCAGGCTCCATGCGTGGCGGGAGAGGTCGAATCCCTCCCGGGTCAGCGCCTGGGCCAGGGACACCACGACGTACACCGGCCCGGCGATGATCCCGTAGCCCAGCAGCGACCTGGTGACACTGGTACGCGGGTCGCAGGTCACCGGGTGCGCGGTCCTCGTCGTCTGCTGGGTCATTGGCCGTTCTCCTCACGAGTCACGGGCCGGCTCTCGGGTGTTCCTCTCGGCCCTCTGACCACGCTTCGAACGAGACCACCCCGATTCGACAGCCCGCTCAAATCTTTTTCAAGATCTTTTAGCGCCACTGTGCGGCGCTTCGTCAGAGCGGCGCAGTACGGCCGCACCGCCACACGCGCTCCCACATGTCGGGGCCGCGCGACAGTGAAATGTTCGTCTTGTACTTTGGGCCGCCCCGAGCCGCGTGGGCTTTCGTACCATGGTCATGTGCTCCCCCTTCTTCGCTCCGTGTGGGACGAGCCCCGCCCTCCCAACCCGCCGTCGCGGGCTTGGCGGGACTGGGCACTCGTGGGAGTACTCGTGGCGGTCGCGGTGCTCGAAGGAGTTCTGCGGCCCGATCTTCCATGGCGGGCCGTCTCGGTGACCGTCACCGTCGGGCTGGTGCCCACGCTGTTGTGGCGCCGGACCAGGCCGCTGCTGATGGTCGTGATCGTCTTCGCCACCACGAGCCTGGCCCCGCTGCTGACGGACGGCGACGCCCTGGAGACGTACACGATGGTGTACGTGCTGGTCCTGCTGTACTCGTTGTTCCGGTGGGGGTCGGGACGCGAGGTCGCGATCGGTTTGACGATCATGCTCGTCACGGTCTCCCTCTCGCTGTTCTTCGGCCGCCTCACCCCCGGCGACACGGTCGGCGCGTTCGCCGTCACGCTCTCGGCCATCGCCCTGGGCGGGACGTTCCGCTACCGGGCCGGGGCGAGAATGCGCGAGCTCGACCAGATCAAGCTGCTCGAACGCGAACGGCTGGCCCGCGACCTGCACGACACCGTCGCCCATCACATCTCGGCGATGGCGATCCGAGCACAGGCGGGCATCGCCACCTCGGCGTCGCGGCCCAACTCCGCGACCGAGGCACTCCACGTGATCGAGGCCGAGGCGGCACGCGCCCTCGACGAGATGCGTGCCCTGGTCCGCCTCCTGCGCCGGGACCAACCCGCGGAGTCGGCGCCCGGCCGTCGCATCACCGACCTCGAACAGCTCGCGAGCCCAGGCCGCTCCGGCCCGTCCGTCGACGTGGAGATCTCCGACGACATCGGTGACCTTCCCCTGCCGGTCGAGGCTGCGATCTACCGCATCGCCCAGGAGTCGGTCACCAACGCTCGACGGCACGCCCGTCATGCCACCCGCATCGAGGTTCGCGTCGCCGCCGACGACACATCGGTGCGCCTGCGGGTGAGCGACGACGGCGACAGCGGCCTGGTACGCCCGGCCGGGTCACCGGGATACGGGCTCATCGGCATGATCGAACGTGCTGACCTGCTGGGCGGCACCTGCGAAGCCGGCCCCGCCCCGGATCGGGGCTGGACCGTGACCGCCGTACTGCCCCGGACCGGAGCGGTGACATGAGCATCCGGGTGCTCGTCGCCGACGACCAGGAGATCGTCCGTACCGGGCTCACCATGATCCTCGACGCCCAGCCGGACATCGAGGTCGTCGGCGAAGCCGCCGACGGGTGGCGGGCCGTCCAGCTCGCGCGGCGCCTACGCCCTGACGTGTGCCTGTTCGACATCCGCATGCCCGGCCTCGACGGCATCGGAGCCACCCGCTCCCTCGCCGGGCCGGGCATCGAGGATCCCCTCGCCGTCGTCGTCATCACCACCTTCGACCTCGACGAGTACGTCTACGCCGCGCTGCGAGCCGGTGCCCGGGGTTTTCTGCTCAAGAACGCCGGAGCCGACCTGCTCTCCCAGGCCGTCCACGCCGCCGCGAACGGCGACGCGCTCATCGCCCCGAGCGTCACCGCCCGACTGCTGGGAACCTTCGCCCGCACCGTGCCCGCCACACCGCCGGTACACCCCATCGAGGCGCTCACGGCCCGGGAGGAACAGATCCTGGCCACCGTGGCACGTGGACGGACCAACAACGAGATCGCCGACGAGCTGCACATCTCTCTCAGCACGGTGAAGTCCCACATCGCCAGCCTGCTGGCCAAGCTGGGCGCCCGCAACCGCGTCGAGATCGCCATGTGGGCCTACGAGACCAACCGGGTCAGGAACTGAGCCGGCTACGGCGACGCCCCCTGTACCGTGACCACCGGCCGGGCCGCCGGATCCCTCGCCGCGACGGCTCGGTGCGGCTCCGCTCCCGCCGTGGCGGGCCGCGGGCCGGGTTTCACCCACCGCCTCCACGACACCCCCTTACTCCCGGTGACGGGTCCCCGTTCCTCCACGGCCCGGGAATCCGACTGGGGCACAGGTGTCCCGGTCACCCACCCGTAAGACCCGCCCGCGGAGCGGGGGTACGGGGTGGACGGACCGGCCGCCTGCGGATGAACCACTCGGCCACCGCGAGGTTGATCACCCACCCGGCGCCCACGAGCAGGGCTCTGGGGAACTCCCCAGGTGTGCCGAGGAACAGGAACCAGAACAGATGGGTCAGCGCCTGCGTGCCCGCGCCCAGACCGATCGCGTAACCGCGGATCATCCAGGCGCGGTGCCTGGCGACGTCCCGTCGCCGGATCGCGGCGAGGCCGAGGAGAATGGACAGGACCATGGCCGTGCCGAACACGAGCCGGAACCCGGCGAGGAGATCGCCGTCGCCGACGGGGCGGGGATAGAACAGGGTCATCCACAGCCCCGAAAGCGCTGCGACGAGTCCACATGGGACCAAAACCCGCCCGGCGACGCGGTGCCAGGCGGGCCTCCGGCGGCGGAAACCGGGGGCGAACTGAAAGGCCCCCAGAACGCTGTACAGGACGACGCTGAGGATGTGCAGCACCACAGGCAGGGGCGCCGCGAAGAACCGTGCGTTCTCCGGTGTGATTTCCGCGCCGCCCGTCAGCTCGGTCAGGCGGACGGCTCCGGCGGCCATCGGAACAGCGCTGAGCACGACCAGCGCGGCGGGCACGAGCCAGTCCGCCCTGGCGGAGAAGGCTACGGCGGAAGTCCCTGCTGTGTTCCGGTCATCCGCCGACCGGCCGTTTCGCGGTGACTGTGGAGACGGAAGGTGTCCTGTCGGGCTCTCATCGGTCATGACCTGATCGTGACGACTGAGACAGTGGCGGCTCATCGGTAGAACGGCCTGGTCTGAGCCAGCCGATCATCCGCCAATCAGGCGTACTTTCGGCCGATGAGCCCTTTGTAGCAGCCTTTTACGCTGATTCTCGGTGGCTCGAGACACGCTTGTCGCCATCCGGCCGGCGATGCCTCCGACCCATCGATACGGGCCACAGCGTCGATCACGAATCTGCGGCACAGCTGACACCCGAACCCGCGATGGATAAGGAGAATGTGATGAAAGCGTTCGTCCTACGTTCGTACGGCTCACCCGACGTACTGGATCTCACCGACATCGACAAGCCCGTGCCCGGCGACGACGAGGTGCTGGTCCGGGTGCGGGCCACCTCCGTCCAGCCCTATGACTGGCACTTCATGAGAGGGGAGCCGTACGTCTCGCGGCTGATGAGCGGCGGCCTCGGGCTGCGCAAGTCGAGGATCGACATCCTGGGCGCCGACATGGCGGGACAGGTCGAGGCGGTCGGCAAGGACGTGACGGAGTTCCGCCCCGGCGACGAGGTGTTCGCGATGCCCAAGCAGGGCGGCTTCGCCGAATACGTGTGCGTCCGGGAATCCGAACTGGCGCCGAAACCGAAGAACCTGTCGTATGAGCAGGCGGCGGCGGTACCGCTGGCCGCCAACACCGCCCTGCTGGGCCTGCGCGACAAGGGACGAGTCCAGCCGGGACAGAAGGTCCTCGTCAACGGCGCATCGGGAGGCGTGGGGACGTTCGCCGTGCAGATCGCCCGGGCGATCGGCGCGGAGGTCACCGGCGTCTGCAGTACGCGGAACGTGGGCCTGGTCCGATCGATCGGCGCGGATGAGGTCATCGACTACACCAAAGAGGACTTCACGCGGAATGGACAGCGCTACGACCTCCTGCTGGACATCGCGGGAGGCCTCTCGACGTCGGCATGCCGGCGGGTGTTGGCCCCCAGAGGGGCCCGCGTCATCATCGGCGGGCAGGCCGGCCGGTGGCTGCAACCCGTTGGCCACATGTTCTCGGCGCTCATCATGTCGCGGCTCATGTCCCAAAGGACGATCATGGCGGACGTGGTCGGATGCACGGAGAACAAACAGAACTTGATGACGCTGACCGAGCTCATCGAGGGCGGAAAAATCACTCCGGTCATCGACCGGTGTTACCCATTCGAAGAGATCCCGGCGGCCATCGGATATGTGGAAGAGGGACACGCTCCGGGAAAGGTCGTCGTCACGGTTTGAGGCACCACCGGATCCGCCACACGCACGACGCTCGGCCGGGCCGATGTCCCGCCTGCGGAGGACCCCTTGATCGTCCACAAGGGGTCTCCGTGTTCGGTCACTCCTCCGAAGAACTCGTCAGCCCCACCGGGCAGGAGACACCGGTGCCACCAAGGCCGTGGTATCCGCTGGGGTCCGAGAGGCTGTCGCGGTTCGGACGAGAGATCACCTGATGAGATTCCCGCCCTCGGTTTCAGCCGTCGGAGTCTTTCGGGTGACGAGGTGAGGCGTAGACGACCCAGACAGTGGTCGAGCCCTGTGACCGCGGCGACCTGCCGGCCCGAGCGCACGTCCAGCAGGCGCGCCAGGCCGCCGCGCAGGCTGACCAGCGTGCGCCCGTCGGCGGCGAAGTAGGTCAGCACGCCCGCCCCGCCACCGCTGTCGCGGAACATCGCCTGCTCGCGCTGGACGAGCGCGCCGTTCAGCGCCGTTCTGGCCTGTGTCGTGCCCGCGAGCCGCCAGGCCGCCACACTCAGCAGCAGGCCGAGGCGCGGGTCCGTGAGCCTGGTCGCGTCCGCCAGCGCGGCCAGGCGGATCGACTCCGAGTTGCGTAACCCCGTCACCAGTTCCTCGGCCTTGGCGTCGGCCTCCTTGCCCTGCCACACCGCCAGCCCGCCGCCCGTCAGCGCGATGAGACGTCGGCGGGCGGGCCCGCCCGCCGGAGAACACCTCGGGCGCCATGTAGGTGGGGGTGCCGGTGACCAGCCCGGTCGCGGTCAGCGACATCTCGGCCGTCCTGGCGATGCCGAAGTCGATGACCCGTGGGCCGTCGGGCCCAAGCAGCACGTTGTCCGGTTTGAGGTCGCGGTGGACGACGCCGGCCCCGTGGATCGCGGTCAGCGCCGTGGCCACCGCGGTCGCGAGCCGGTACATGTCCCCGTCGTGGAAGCGGCGGCCCTCGGCGACGGCCTTGCGCAGACTGGGACCCGGGACGTACTCGCTGACCAGGTACGGTCGCGGCCCGTCCAGCTCGGCCTCGATGACCCGGGCGGTGCAGAACGAGGAGACCCGCTGAGCTGCCGCCGCCTCCCTGGCCAGTTGCGCCGCCTGGTCGCCGTACAGGACCTTGATGGCCACCCGGGTGCCGTTCTCGGCGTACGCCTCGTAGACCACCCCCTGCCCGCTGGCGCCTAAGCGGCCGGCCAATACCCGCCCAAGCGCTGCGAGTCCCCCGAAATCAGAGCTTCCATGGGAACTTTAGATGCGTCGACCGCCGGATAGGTTCTGCCGAAAGGCTGTAATTTTGTACACACTCGAAAGTCGTTGACACTCCCGTGCAGGCGACCCGTATGGTCTCCAACCGTGATCATAACTATCGCGCTCAGCGCGTCTCTGTTATTGACCGGTGCCCCCGCTCAGACCTCGGTCAAGACGGTGTCCTTCCAGGGTTTCTCCATCCAGGTTCCGAGCACCTGGCGGACCAATGCCGAGGGCTCCGGCCTGCGTGTCATCACCGGCGCCTGCTCCAAGCAGGCCACCGAGTGCAAGGGTTTCCTGCTCGGCGGCTCCGACCAGGTGAAATACGGCCACGAGGGCGGCCCCTACCAGGTCGGCCAGCTCTTCCACCCCAGCAGCGGGGTGATGGAGTGCGTGCCCGACAAGAAGCACTTGGAGAGCGGGGCCAAGCTGGTCCACAGTCGGAACGTGTCCTTCGGCGGGAAGCCCGCGCGCTACAACCAGTTCACGGTGTCGTGCGGCACCAAGCTCTCCTACACCCAGCGGGTCTGGTACGTGAAGTCCAAGAAGGTAATGGTTGTCGACCACTGGAAGACGCCTGGCCTGTCGTCCATCCTCCGTCAGGCCATCTGGAAGTAGGGCAGGCCATCCGATCCGCCAACCGGACTACGGATCGGGTGGTGCTGGGGCGCATCCTGCACGGTGGGACCATGACCCGGTCACCACGCTTCGGATTCATGCTGAAACCTCTACCGGCCCGAAGTCGCCGCCTGTGGCCTTACGGGCCTGGGTGTGGTGCGCGGGGTCGGCCTTGATCCGAGCGGCCGTCCGCCTGCGATGACTTCCTGCGTGGCGACATCGACATCGAGTTCCGCAGCGTCGGAGAGCGCCTCCACGGTTCGAGGGTGGAGGCGCGCACAGTCAGCAAATACGACTCACGCCCACGAGGCGAGAGCCGCACGAGCAGAGCATGAAGACTACTCCTCGGTCGGGACCAGGCCCGTCTGGCAGGCGGCCCACTCGGACGGGTCACCCAGCTTGACGTTGGTGCCGCCAACGCTGCAGTAACCCGCGAGGTGTCGGCAGCATGACGATAGGTTTCCTGTCGGCGTTGAGGCCTCAGCTCAAGCAGCGGGAGCCCGTGGTGTCAAGCGAACCTCGACATCCGCGTCCAGGGCACGCGCCAGACGTTCCAGAACCGGCAACGTGGGAATGGTCCCGCCCGCCTCGAAGCGCGCCACGGCCGACTGTGTCATGCCTGCCGCACGAGCCAGGTCGTTCTGACTCCAGCCTCGCCCCTCACGCATCCCCCGGACCGTCTTACCCAGTTCGTAGGCGAGACGTGTGGCCTCATAGGCCTCAGCCGCGCCCGGCTCGGTCATCCGACGATCTCTGAGCTCTCGCCAGCTCCCCTGCTCGCTCATGCTGTTTCTTCTTCCTCGTCGACGGTGTGCGCCAGTTCGACACAGCGACGCATGGCTCGCCGAGCCCGCTCAACCTCACGGTCATCACGCATCGCGTCTTGTGAAACACGGTCAAGAGCACGATCCGGCGATGAGGTGCGATCCAGTAGGTGATGCGCATGGCGAACTCGTCAAGGTGAAACCGGAGCTCACTAGCTTGCCATCAAGCTGCTTCGTGTAGGGCTCCCCCAGCAGGGGCCCTTCCGCCGCAAGCAGGTCAACATAGAAAGCCACCCTCGCGAACGATGCCGCAGGTAGACCTTCAAGCCACTTCTGAACTTCCGGTTCCAGTTCTACGGTACCCCAGCTCATAGCGTTGATGCTATGGACCACGCCCTCATCGCACTCTGCTTTCAACTGAACACAGCCGCCTACCGAAGGAGCATCTTCGCTGAGGAGGACGGCGAAACCGGACGATCAACGAATACGGCTCACGCCCACAAGATGAGCGGAAGCCGTATGAGTGGACCCCGGAGGCTACTCCTCTGTCGGGAGCAGGCCCGTCTGGCAGGCGCCCCATCCTGATGGGTCACCTAGCTTGACGTTGGTGCCACTAAGGCCGCAGTAGTCGGTGGCCGCCCGCAGAGGTTCACTGTCGATTCACCGGAGAAGGAGGAGCGTGCCGGGCACGGTGCCGCCGCACCGCGTCCCGGTTGGCACAGCGCGGCGAGCAGTAGCGTTGCCGGCCACTCCGCGAGACGTCCGCGTAAACCAGCCCGCAGCCGTCGCGCGCGCAGCGCGCCAGCCGCGACATGCCGCGCCCCGTCAGATGCAGGGCGGTGCCCACCGCGACCAGCGCGCGCAGCACGCCGCCGAGCGACAGGCCCGCGTCGCGATAGTGCAGGTGCCAGCCGGTTCCGGCGTGGTCAGTGACGCGGGGATACGCCGCCGAGGTGGCCAGCAGGTCGTTGAGCAGCGCGACCCGTGCGCGCTCGTCGCGGATGTCGACGATCTCGCACCACTGCTCGGCCAGGTTGAGCGCGGCGGCTAGATCCGCCTCCCCCGGGGGGCGGTCGATGACGAGGCCGGCGTCCGCGCACCGTTTCACCAGGTCGTCGAGGGATGCGGGCGGGAAGTTGGCCAGGTCCGCCATCAGAAGGACCGCGTCCGCCCCGTAAGGGTTGAGATGCACAATGCCATTACAGCACGCTGGACCCATGAACGACCACGACGGACATGACTGGCGCACCCGTTCCCACCACCACACCAGCGAAGGGCTGGTGCGCTACCAGACCTGCCGCTGCGGCACCTGGCGGGTGCTGTGCGGGGCCCTTAACCCGCCCGCCGCGGCGGTGGTGGCGTGGAGCGCCCGGCGGAGCTCACCGTCCGGCCAGGCGTGCCGCTGACCGGCGCATTCTTTTCCACCTGGCCGCGGACCCCCGGCAGTAGGAGCGATGCGTGGTGGGTGAACCCTGTAATGAAACTCCTCGCCGAAAACGACACCAGTCCCAAATCGACACCGGATGGACCGGGCCGACCTAGGCCAAGTTTCGACTGTCTTCGCAGGTCTACGCGTCGCCGGAGGTCAGTCTCACGGGGCACGCAACCCCGGCCCCACCGATATCGCAGCAACCCAGCACCGAATGGCGCTCGCCGTGCACAATTCCAACCCGTGAACGGCGACTACGGGCTAACGTGGCCCCGCGCGAAACTCCGCCCAGAGATCAACGGCTTCCTCCAGGTCGAGTGCCGCCACATCCTCACGGGCCATAAAGATCGGCGCAGCCCATGGGCAGCACGCGAAGAGCTACTTCTCAGTGGGGAGCATGCCAGTCTGGCAGGCTCCCCACTCGGACGGGTCACCTAGCTTGACGTTGGTGCCGCCGATAGCGCGGCGGCATCTCCGGCGTCTCGCTCAGAGCCGCCCAGGCAGAAGGGCGTACAAGTTCACGGGCGCCGGTCACCGGTTACGCAGGTACCGCCGGCCCAGCACCCCGTACCAGATCATGATCGGCAGGTGGAGGACGTACCCGAGCTGTTCCAGCGCCACCGTCGGCCCATCGGTCCCGGTCGTCCACGGAAGCGCGACCGCGGCCAAACCTGAGATCGCGGCGACCGCACCGGTGATGCGGAGCCCGGTGGACATCGGGACGCCGACCACTGCCGCGGCGGTGGCGGCGACCCACAGCAGCCCGGCCAGGTTGACCGCCCACTTGGCAGTGAGCAGCACCGCCCAGGCCACGGTGACGGCCGCCGGGGCGGCGGGGTCAGCGGCCAGCTGAGTCAGTGCCAGGTTCCCGGCGTCATGAAGCAGGCCCGCAAGCCCGGCGGCAGCCAGCAGCCCGCCGGCCAGCGTCTCCAGGTGCGATCCGGGTGCCTGGGCAGAGCAAGCGGACATCACGAGCCCGGCCGCGGTCAGTGCCAGCCAGCCCAGCACGTCAAATGCCAGCTCGGTCAGATGCAGTCCGAACCGCTCAGCCACCGCGGCCAGCGCGGCGGCAGGGTCGGCCGAATTCAGGGTCAACCCCGATGGCACCACGATGGCCGCACCGGCGATCATGGCCACCAACGAGGTCAACAGCAGGACACCGGTAAGCCGGGCCCGAGGGTTCGAATCGGTCATGGACGGTGACGGTAGGACCCTGCCGCAGGGGCAAAGTCAACATGCCGGGGAGAGGAGCCAGGGTGTGGCGGATCGGTCAACTGGCGCACATGGTCGGCGTGTCCGAACGGACCCTGCGCCATTACGACAAGATCGGGCTGCTGGCTCCCGCCGCGGTGGACCGATCCACCGGCTATCGCTGGTACGGCGTGGCCGAGCTGTCACGGCTGGAACGCATCCGCGGCTTACAGCGCCTGGGCCTGCCGTTACACCGGATCGCCGATCTGCTGGACGCCCCCGAGGCACAGCTGCGACAGGCCCTGGCCGAGATCGTGACGGGCATCAAGCAGGACATCGCCGCCCTTGCCGCCGCCGCGGCTCACGCCGAGGACCGCCTTGCCACGCCGATGTCGATCCTGCCCCAGGAAACCACATTGGGCTCTCGCCGCCTACGCGTACGCCGTTTGCGCCTCGATCATCCATCCGAGCTCGCCGCCCTATGCCCGGCACCGCCGGCGACCCTGCTGACCTGGCTGCGCGGGCAGCCGACCGGCGGGTTCACGGCGGCGGTGACCACCGATCGCGACAGCGAGCAGCTCACCCTGCCCGCTCGATCCGTCGTGCGAGCCGTCGTTCCGCCCTCCACAGACGTGGTCCGCGCCGGGCAGGACCTGTTCGGCTGGTTGCACCGCCACCACCTGGCCATCACCGGCCCCACCGTGGAAGAACACCTCGTCGACGCCGACGGAGCCCACGCCGTCGTCCTTGAAGTATCCGTACACCCCCAACGACACACCCCCTCGGCCTGACCGCTCCTCACACGCCTCCCACCCACCGAACCGGGGCCGGATAACCGGACGGCTCACGCCCAGGAGCTGAGCGTGAACCGTACAGCGGAGCGCTGTGGAGCCACTCCTCGGTCGGGACCAGACCGGTCTGGCAGGCGCCCCACTGAGACGGGTCACCCAGCTTGACGTTGGTGCCGCCGATGGCGCGGTGACCTTCAGGGCTTGGGCGCGGCCGCGCACCTCAGAGGGCGGGATCCGGAGCCCGCGGAGCTCCAGAACCACAGGACCGGCACCAGGCCGGGGTCTCCGGGAGTACGGGCCCGTGCGGCGGATTTCACCTTCATCTGGCCGGTGCCGCAGATCCCACGGCTGGGCCGTTCCCTCTCGCGTGAAGGTCAGGTCGAGGTGAGCGGGGCCAGCCGCCGGCTGAGCCGGAGGACGGCCTCGGCCATTCGGGAGTCGGTGACGGGACGGAAGGGCGCGACGGGACGAGCCTCGGGTCCGATGACCAGGCCGGTCCGCCCGTCCAGTGAGGCGTCGGCCGCCGCGAGGACCGACGACCGTGCGGCCAGTGACGCGGAGCCGGACGTGGCGCGTTCGAAGGTACGCCGGACCAGCGGCCAAAGCAGCCGCAGTCCCGGCGAGACGATCTTCGGCGACCGCATGGTGCCGTCGGTCATCGCGGTGGCCGCGCCGCCGGGATCGGCCGCGAAAACCGAGATGCCCGTGCCTCGCAGCCGCTCCGCCAGATCCAGCGTGTAAGCGAGGTTGGCGAGCTTCGCTCGGCCGTACCAGTGAAAGCCGTAGTAGCCGCCCGGCGGCTCGACGGTGTCGAAGGAGCGTTTGGCCGTCCGGACCGCGCCCGAGGTGACATTCACGATCCGGCTCGGTCCTCCGGCCCGGAGCGGCTCCAGCAACAGTTCGGTCAGCAGGTACGGGGAAAGGTGGTTGACGGCGAACGACGCCTCGATCCCGTCCACCGTCTGCTGCCGATCTGCGAACATCGCCCCGACATTGTTGACCAGGACGTTCAGCGGGCCCTCTCCCGCGAGCCGGGCGGCCAGCCCTCGGACGGAGTCGAGCGATGCGAGGTCGGCGGCGACGAACCTCGCCCCCTGCCCTGTCGCCACCGCGTCGATTCTCTCGACCGCGCGAGCACCCCGCTCGGCGTTCCGGCCGATCACGGTCACCGCGTGACCTGTCGCCGCCAGCCCCATCGCGGTCTCCAGGCCGATTCCTCCGGTCCCCGCCGTCACCACGGCCCGTTTGCCCATGGTCCCGCCCTCCACTGGTCGAACGCTACCGGATAGCCATCCGTTTCATGGCTCACACCGTAGCATAAACGGATGACTATCCGTTTAGCGGAGGCGGGCGTGCGGCAACGAACTCCCAAGCTGCGGGTTCCAGGCTGCCGTCAGCGCGGGGGGCGCAGGCCCTCAAGGAGGACGTCGAGGTAGATCTCGGCATGCTCGGCGTCGTTGCCACCGGAGCGGACCGCGTGCTCGATGCCGCAGAGCAGACGACGGACATCGTCCGCCTCGATGCCCCGCCGGATGGCGCCCGCGCGGCGGGCACGGTCGAGCAGCTCCGCGACGGCACGGTCCAGCTCGACCTTCATCGCCGAGGTCTGCGCATCGGCGTCGCTGGCGGATTCGAGCACCGCTGCGAACCCGGCGTCGTCCAGCATGCGTCCGAGAGTGAAACGCAGAAGACGGTGCAGACCCGAAAGGGCGTCCTCGTCGGCCGCCGCGGCCTGCGCCTCGTCGACGAGCTGCTGGAAGCGTTCCGCCAGCAGCGCCTCCAGCAGCGCGTGCCGGTTGGGGAAATGCCGGTACACGGTCCCGACGCCCACTCCCGCGAGCCGGGCGATGGTGTTCAGCATGAGCGAGTCGTCGCCCATGGCCAACTGCTCGCGGGCGACCTTCAACACCCGTGCGCGGTTGCGTGCGGCGTCCGCGCGCAACGCCGTCCCCCGCTCAGCACTGGGTGTCACGGGCACAGCCTAACGGCTTGCCGGTCAAGAGCCGCGAGGCGCCGATTCGAGCGCGGGCCGGCGGTCAGTGCTTCATGAGAAGGCTGATCTGCGAGCCGAACTCCCGGAAACCGAGAGCTCGGGCGACTCGTCGCGACGGCTCCGGACGCGCTCTCCACTGCGGCAGCAACCCGTTGACCAGAGCGTCAGCCACCGCCGCCGAGGCCACCAAGCGAGCCAGGCCACGGCCGCGATACTTCGCGGCGGTCAACACGGACAGCTGCGCCGCTGTATTCAACCATGGGCGATACCCGGCGGCGGCGATCACATTCCGGCCTTCACGGATCACCCAGACCGCCGAAGCGACCTCCTCCATCCCGCTTTCATCGGCATCCTCCTTGCCCACCGAGGCCACCAGGCCGTCGATATCGCGATGCCCTGCTGACAGACGTTCGACTTCAGCGTCGACGCGGGCCGCAGCGAAGTCATCGGCATCGAGGTACGCAAGCGTTGCCGGGCCCAGGGCGTCGAGGACCGTAAGCCGGGCGGGGAGCCGCGAAAGATCAATGCCGGTTTCGTGGAGATCGCTGAGCAGGACGTCACGCAACGGCTCGATCAAACCGGCGTCGGGCACCGTGACCAGAGCGGCCCCGTCCAACGTGACGACGCCCGTCCATCCCGGCGGACACAACCACGACTCGGGAGAGACGCCCACGGTCACGTCTCCACGCACGGGGAACGTGACAGGGACACGGGCCAAGCTCGCCCACAGCCGACACGCGCGATCCAAGGAACTCCGCGACACTCCTCCATAATCCCGACGGCGAGGCCCCTGGCCAACCTGTTCACCTCGGCCGGCACCCCGATGTGACGTGTAGTTCTCCGGCCGTAACCGTCCCAACCACTGCTGGTCATCTTCGATCGACGTGGGCGTGAGCCGTACAGCAAGATCCGAAGAGCTATTCCTCGGTCGGAACCAGGACCGTCTGGCGGGCCGACCACTCACGTGTGTTGCGACCGGCCCCGGTCGGCTCGACACCACGTTCGGGCTGGTTGATCTCGGCCCACACCGCATCGAGGGAGAGACCGAGGACATCGGCGATCGCAGCGATGGTCGGGAAGGCAGGGGTCGCCACGCGGCCCGACTCGATCTTTCGGAGGGTCTCCGGTGAGACACGTGCACCGAGCGCGATCTCGAGCATCGAGCGCTCTCCCCTGGCGCGACGCAACAGGGCACCGAGGCGCTGTCCGCGCTCGACCTCTGCGGGAGTGAGCGGCAACCTGACCATGGCTCCGAGTGTACCGGGATAATATGGCCGGGATAGTTATTGGTTGCGCGAGAAAGACGCTGCATGATCGAGATCCTGAACCCCACCGAACTGGCCCGAGCAAAGGACACAGGCGCCCTGGTCGCTGACATTCTGCAGACCCTGAAGAGCCGTAGCACGGTCGGCACGAACCTCCTGGACATCGACCGGTGGACCGAGACCATGATCGTCGAGGCCGGAGCGCAGTCCTGCTACGTCGACTACGAGCCGTCCTTCGGGCGCGGGCCGTTCGGCCACTACATCTGCACGGCCGTCAACGACGCCGTGCTCCACGGAATGCCACACGACTACACGCTTGCCGACGGCGACCTGCTGACACTCGACCTCGCCGTCTCCAAAGGCGGAGTCGCCGCAGACTCCGCCATCAGCTTCATCGTGGGCGAATCGAAGCCCCCGGAGAGCATCGCGATGATCAGCGCAACCGAACGCGCACTGAGCGCGGGGATAGCCGCTGCCGGACCCGGAGCTCGCATCGGCGACATCTCCCATGCCATCGGCTCCGTCCTCAGCGAGGCTGGGTACCCGATCAACACCGAGTTCGGAGGTCATGGCATCGGATCAACGATGCACCAGGGCCCGCACGTTTCAAACACCGGACGGCCCGGCCGTGGATACAGGCTGCGCCCTGGCCTGCTGCTGGCACTGGAGCCGTGGGTCATGGCGGACACCGCTGAACTTGTCACCGATGCCGACGGGTGGACGCTCCGAAGTGCGACAGGCTGCCGGACAGCACACAGTGAGCACACGATCGCCATCACCAACGATGGAGCCGAAATCCTGACCCTGCCGAAGCAGGCGCACTCGTGAGGTCGGAGCCACGTCCCCGGTCAGCACAAGCGCCAGGTTGGTCTAGGTAGAGGGTTCCGACCGGATTGTGGCGGCGTTCTCAGCGGATCCAGGCGCCGGCCGGCGAAGGCTTATCGGAGCCGCCACAGGCCCTCGTCCACGCGGACCTCGGGTAGGCCCGGCACTGGCGCTGTGGCCGCGTAGAGCACATACCGGTTGTCTTCCTCATCCATCGCGGCGCGAAGGCGGATACCGTCCGCAAAGATCACCGTCCACAGTCCCGGTGGTTCGGTGTCGCCATACAGCACGTACGTATCGAAGTGGGCGGCGAATCGTTCGGCGAACTCCCGGCGGCCGACTCGCTCGGCCGACCGGCCCTCGACGCCGACGTCGAAACCCATCGCGAAGTGGCCGAAGACCTGCCGGTACGTGCAGAACACGGAGAACACCACGTCCTGCGGGATGTCCCGCAACCGCTCGGCGACCCGATCGTCATGGCCCACGAACAACTCACACTCGGCGATCCCAAAACAGTCCAGCAGGAATGTCCGCAGCTCGCTCTCCGGAACCAGGCAAGACGACAGGCAGTCATAGCCCGTGGCCTCTGTTTCCGTCACGACACCACCCTGTTCTTCGCCGATTCATCTCTTGCACATTTGCGGGTACTCGTGTTTGAGTACTCACATGCGAGCAGTCCGCCTCTTCATCCTCGGGGCCCTGGCCGACGGCGGCCCCATGCACGGGCACAAAATCCGATCCTCGGCACACGTCGACCGGGTCGAGCTGTGGGCCGACATCAAACCCGGATCGCTGTACGGCGCACTGCGCCGGATGGCCGACGAGGGCGCCATCGAGGCCATCCGCACGGAGCAGGAGGGCAACCTCCCCGCCCGGACGGTGTACGGGATCACCGGCAAAGGCCGGGCCGAGTTGCTCTCGGCGATCAGGTCCGTCCTGGCCGACACGACGCTCCGGCCTGACCCGATCCAGCTCGTGCTCCTGCACTGCGACGAGATCAGCCCCGAGGAGATGCGCACGGCGGCCCGGCAGCGGCGTGACTCCTACGCCGCGCAGCTCGGCTTCTGGCGCAACCTGCGCGGCGAGGCCGAGCCCCACCTGACCAAACTGGAGGCCGTCGCCTTCGACCAGACCCTGATGCGCTTGGAGACAGAGGTCAACTGGCACGACCGCCTGCTTGCGGTGCTCGCGGAAACCTAGCGGGACGGGCTCGCCCGCCGGCGCGCCCCAATCGGAAAGTGGAACTCACATGTCCCCTCGGCTCTTAAACGTCGCCGTGATCGGCGGCGGGATCGGCGGGCTCTGCCTTGCCCAAGGCCTGACCCGCGCCGGTGTGCACGTCACCGTGTACGAACGAGACCTCTCGCCCGACTCACGACTCCAGGGCTTTCGGCTGAACATCGAACCGACCGGAAGTACCGCCCTGCACGCCTGCCTGCCACCCGCCCTGTGGGAAGTGCTGGTCGCCACCGCGGGAGACGCCGGGTCCGGGATCGGCTTCCTCGACGAGCGGATGCGACCGCTCATTCACATCGGCCAGGACGACCCCGGTCACGACCCTCTGGACCCAGCGACCGGCGAGCACGCGGTCAGCCGCATCACCCTGCGCAAACTGCTGCTCGCCAGGCTGGACGACGTCGTCCGCTTCGGCAAGGAGTTCACCGGCTTCGCCCGTGCCACCGACGGGACGGTCACGGCCAAGTTCACCGACGGCACCACCTCGACCGCCGACGTGCTCGTCGCGGCCGACGGCGCCAACTCCCGGGTGTGGTCGCAGCTCCACCCGGCGCTCGGCCGCACCGCGTTACCGGCCATGGCCGTCGCCGGCAAGCTGTTCCTCACCGAGGAGAACCGCCGATGGCTGCCGCATCGGCTGCTCGCCGGCAAGAACGTCTTCTGGCCGCGCAAGGACTTCCTGTTCACCGCAGTGTTCCGCAGGCGCGAGGACCCCGCAGCGATCATCGCCAGGCTCGGCGATCAGGTGCGCGGGCTCGGGCTCGACCCGGAGCACCTGCTGGCGGACTCGCATGACAACGACTATGTCCTGTGGGCGTTCATCACGCACCGCGACTCCCTCCCGGCGGGCTACACCTCGAACGCCGACGACGATCCGGTCGCCGTCCGGGAACTGCTCACCGAGCGGACGGCCGGGTGGCATCCCGACCTGCGTCGCCTGCTCGCCGAATCCACTCCCGACAGCCTCTACCGCACCGGCTTCAGCGCCGCACAACCGCTCGAGCCCTGGGAGACCGGCAACGTCACCGGGCTCGGTGACGCCGTCCACCACATGCCACCGGTCGGGGGGCTCGGCGGCAACACGGCGCTGCGCGACGCGCACCGCCTCTGCACCGCGCTCACCGCGGCCGCCCGCGGTGAGCAGCCGCTCGCGCAGGCGCTGCGCGCCTACGAGGAAGACATGCTGCGCCACGGGTTCGACACGGTCCGCGAGGTCGTACGGAACACCGAAGCCGCGATCACCAGAAGCGCAGTGAAACGATCAACGGCTCGATGGTTCTTCCGGACCTGCGGAATCATCCCGCCCCTGGGCCGGATGGTGTTCGGAGAACGGTGAGGGGATGAGCCCGCCCTCAAGCATCGTCGCCGGCCTGCGGGGAACCAGGGGTGGGAGAAAGTAGTGCCCTGCCTTTTGCGAGGGCGGGGCAGGCGTTCAGGTCAGCGCTTGATGTCGTAGCTGTGGCCGACGGCCTTGGCGTGGGAGACGCGACCGAGTGGATCGCTGCCCGTGTTCACCCCCCAGGGACCGTAGACCCTCGCCGGCCTCGGCCGGTCAGACGGATCAGGCGTGGTGTTTGACCGTTTTGACAGCTACCGCGGAAATCGGCGAGGTCGACGTGGCGGCCCTTGAGGTCCAGCCGAGGAAAAGTGGCCGTCGATCCCCTAGGTTTGATCACAGCCCATTGGCAGACGGCCCCAGACCCACGAGTACGGGAGCTCGCATGGCCCATATCCACCGCACCACGCTGACGCCGACCAAGCTGGAGCTGCTCACCGAGTGGCTGCCGAAGCAGAGCTGGTACGTGGGTCACGCGGGAACGCCCGAACTGGTCAAGGCCGGCGGATTCCGGTTGGACGATCCGGAGGGCGAGGTCGGGATCGATTTCATGGTCGTGGCGGACACCACCGCGCAAGAGCCGGTGGCGTACCTGGTGCCGATGAGCTACCGCGGTGCGGCTCTGGAGGGCGTCCCCGGCGAGGCGTTGATCGGCACCCCTGAGCATGGAGTGCTCGGCCCCCGGTGGATCTATGACGGTGTCCACGACCCGGTGGTGACAGCACAGTTGCGCGCGCTCCTGCGCGGCGAGGCGATGCCGCAGCACCAGAGCAAGAGCCACACCCCGGACCCGACCGTCACCGTGCACGGAATTGGCCCTGACGACGGGCTCGACGTGCAGGTCAACCGCGTCCTGCGGCCGGCCGAGGCCGCGGAGGGGTCGTCCGGACACGTCGTCGCCGGATGGACCTGGCCAAACGGAACGGCCGCGCGGGGCGTATTCGCGGCCGTCGCGCGGCGGTAAGTCCTCGACGCAGGCGAGACGCCGGTCCCAACGGCTGGGAGGATCGGACGGGCAGGCGTGCCACGTCGGCGCCCGCCCAACCGACTTGGAGAAGAGAACTTCACCGCACGCGCCACATCGGGCAATGGCGCTCACCTGGACACCGAAGAGCGCATGCCGATCACTCCCATTGACCCTGTGGTGAAAGTCCTCGCCGAAAACAGCTCTGGCCCTTGATCGTCACCGGGCAGGCCGGGCGACCAAGGGCCAGAATCGATCGGTTACCGCAGGTCTACGCCTCACCGGAGGTGAGGCCGACCGGGCATGCGACCCCGGTGCCGCCGATGCCGCAGTAGCCGCCGGGGTTCTTGTAGAGGTACTGCTGGTGATATTGCTCGGCGAAGTGGTAGTCGCCGGCGGGGGCGATCTCGGTGGTGATGGCGCCGTAGCCGGAGTCGGTGAGGACCTTCTGGTAGGCGTCACGCGAGGTCAGGGCGGCCTTCTCCTGCTCGGGTGAGTGGAAGTAGATCGCCGAGCGGTACTGCGTGCCGACGTCGTTGCCCTGACGCATGCCCTGGGTGGGGTTGTGCGACTCCCAGAAGACGCGCAGCAGTTCCTCGTAGGACACCCGGGCCGGGTCGAAGACGACGCGGACGAGTTCGGTGTGACCGGTCTGGCCGGTGCAGACCTCCTCGTAGGTCGGGTTCGGGGTGTAGCCGCCCCCGTAGCCGACGGAGGTGGAGACCACACCCGGGGTCTGCCAGAAAATGCGCTCGGCGCCCCAGAAACAGCCGAGGCCGAAGTCCGCGATCTCACTCCCCTCGGGGTACGGCGGAGCCATCGGGGCGTCGAGAACCTCATGACGCCCGGGCACCGCCATCCTGGTGGCACGGCCCGGCAGCGCGTTCTCCGGGGACACCATGGAAGTCTTGTCCTTGCCGAACAGCCAGCCCATTGCGAACCTCCTCCTGACACGTTCTCACCAGGAAGCAACCGAGGGCGCCTCCCCCGTGTTCCCACAAGCGTTTCTTAACTGATCGAAAAGCACAGCTAAATTGTGTTAAATCAAGTAAGGAGTAAAGATAGGGGTCATGCCTGAAACACGCCGTGGAGTTCTCTACGGGATCGCCGCCTACGCAATGTGGGGCCTGTTCCCGCTCTACTGGCCGCTCCTGAAGCCCTCCGGCGCCCTGGAAATCCTGGCCCACCGCATGGCCTGGTCCCTGGTCGCCGTCGTCGCCATCCTGGCGGTGCGACGTCACTGGTCCTGGTTCCGCGAGCTGCTGCGCACCCCGAGAAAGGTCGGTCTTCTCGTCCTGGCCGCGGTGCTCATCACGATCAACTGGGGCGTCTACATCTACGCCGTCAACACCGGGCACGTGGTCGAGAGCTCGTTCGGCTACTTCATCAACCCCCTGGTCAGCGTGCTCTTCGGCGTCCTGCTGCTGAAGGAGCGGCTGCGGCCGTGGCAGTGGGCCGCGGTAGGGCTGGGGGCGGTGGCCGTGATCGTCCTGGCCGTCGACTACGGGCGGCCGCCGTGGATCGCGCTGGCGCTGGCCGCCAGTTTCGGCACCTACGGCCTGGTCAAGAAGATCGCCGGGGTGGGTGCGGCGGAGAGCATGACGGTCGAGACGCTGGTGTTGCTGCTCCCCGCGCTGGGTTACCTGACCTACCTGGGGCAGCAGGGGACGAGCACGTTCGGCAACTGGGGGGCGGGCCACGCGCTCCTGCTGGCCGGAGCGGGTGTGGTCACCGCCGTTCCGATGCTCTGCTTCACCGCCGCCACGCTTCGGGTACCTCTCACCACGATCGGCCTGCTGCAGTACATCGCCCCGATCCTGCAGTTCCTGTGCGGGGTGGTCGTCATACGCGAGGTCATGCCGCCCAGCCGCTGGGTGGGGTTCGCCATCATCTGGCTGGCGCTGTCGGTCTTCACCTGGGACAGCCTCAGGACGGCCACTCAGGCCCGCCGCGCGCCCAAGCAGGTAGCCGTACAGAACGCCTCATAAGCCTCAGGAGCCGCGTACGGCGAGGACCAGGGGGGTGAAGACCGGATCGACGCCCGCCTGCTCCAGCGCGGCGCTCAGGGAGCGCTCGTAGGTGGGCCTGGCACCGGCCAGGCGAATGCGCCCCTCGTCGGTGATCACCGAGTAGACGCCGCGCCGATCGTCCGAGCAGAGGTTACGCCGGGTCATCCCGGCCTCTTCGAGACGGGCGACAAGGCGGGTCACCGAGCTCTGGTTGAGCCCCACCGCCTCGGCGAGTTCCTGCATACGCATGGAGCCGTCGGGGACGGCGGCGAGCTGGATCAGTGCGCGGTACTCCGACAACCCCAGGCCGTGACCGCGCTGGAGTGCCTTGGCCAACTCCGCCTCCACGCGTGCGTGCAAGAGAGCGAAACGGTCCCACGACATGGTGATTCCTCCTGGAGTGTGCTATCCGGCAGGAGTCTACATGCACATACATTATTTGCTTTGACCTGCAAATAATATCGTGGAAGAAACACGAAAAACCCGGCCCGGCGCTGTCGCCGGGCCGGGCTGGGTCCTGTCCTGGACCGGCGCTCAGCCGGAGCGCTCGACGACGTAGTCGCAGAGGGCCAGGTAGGCGGCGCGGGCCGGGATGTCGGGAAGGCCCGCGAGGTCCTCGCGGGCACGGTCGACCCAGTCGAGCAGCTCGGCGCGGGCATGTCCCATGGCGGGGTCGGCGCGGAGCAGACGCAGGGCCTCCTCGATGTCCTCCTCGGCCACCGGACCGGCCAGCAACTCGCGCAGCCGGACGTTCTCGGGGTTGTCCGACGCCAGGACGTAGAGCACGGGCAGGGTCCGGATGCCCTCGCGCAGGTCGGTGCCCGGCGTCTTGCCCGACTCGGCCGTCTCCGAGGCGACGTCCAGCAGGTCGTCGCCGAGCTGCCAGGCGACCCCGATGGCCTCGCAGGCCCGGGTCAGCCGCTCGACCACCTCGGGCGTGGCACCGCTGAGCATGGCGCCGAACCGGCCGGAGGTGGCGATCAGCGAGCCGGTCTTGTCGGCCAGCACCCCGATGTAGTGGGCCACCGGGTCCTCGCCGGAGCGGGGGCCGATGGTCTCGCGGATCTGGCCGCGGACCAGCCGGGAGAACGTCTGCGCCTGGATCCTGATGACGTCGGAGCCAAGGTCGGCGAGGATCTCCGAGGCCTGGGCGAACAGGTAGTCGCCGGTCAGGATGGCCACGGTGTTGTCCCAGCGGGCGTTGGCCGACGGAGAGCCCCGGCGGACCGGGGCCTCGTCCATCACGTCGTCGTGGTAGAGCGTCGCCAGGTGGGTCAGCTCGATCACCACGGCCCCGGGCACCACTCCCGCCGCCGCGGGTGAGCCGAACTGGGCGGCGAGCAGGACCAGCATGGCCCGGAACCTCTTGCCGCCCGCCTCGATGAGGTGCTTGGACGCCTCCGTGACGAAGGCGTCCTCACTCTCCACCGAGGATCGCAGCAGTTTCTCGACCTCGGCCAATCCGGTAGCGAGGTCCTGCGCCAACCGTTCGTCGACGAACGGAAGATCAACAACCGGTGGCGCAGCCATGAACCGTTACTCCTCTAGCGAATGAACAGCGCGGACGCAGCCTGATCCGCGAGATCGAGCACCGGCTGCGGGAAAACCCCTAGCACTACCGTAGCCGCTGCCGCGAGGGCGACCACAGCCGAGGTGCCCACGGTGGGCGTCGCGATGGACGGTCCGTCGACGGCGGGCTCGTTGAAGAACATCAGCACGATCACCCGGACGTAGAAGAACGCGGCGATCGCCGAGCTGACCACACCCACGATGACCAGCGGCAGCGCGTCTCCGGCGACCGCCGCCGAGAAAACGGCGTACTTGCCGAAGAAGCCGCTCGTGAGCGGAATGCCGGCGAAGGCCAGCAGGAAGAAGGCGAAAATACCCGCGAGAACGGGAGAACGCTTGCCCAGACCGGCCCAGCGGGACAGATGCCCGGCCTCGCCTCCCGCGTCACGGACCATGGTGACGACCGCGAAGGCGCCGACCGTGGTGAAGCCGTACGCGGCCAGGTAGAACAGGATGGCCGACAGGGCGTGCTTGTTCTGCTCGGCGGCGCCGATCGCGACGACGCCGGTGAGCAGGAAGCCCGCGTGCGCGATCGAGGAGTAGGCGAGCATCCGCTTGATCTCGGTCTGGGTGATGGCCAGGATCGCACCGACGATCATCGTCAGGATCGCGATGCCCCACATGACCGGCTTCCAGTCCCACTCCAGGCCGCCCAGGGCGACCCAGAAGACCCTCAGCACCGCGCCGAAGGCCGCCACGAGCACCGTGGAGGCCATCAGAGCGGTGACCGCGGTGGGCGCTCCCTGGTAGACGTCGGGCTTCCACGCCTGGAACGGCGCGGCTCCGACCTTGAAGAGCAGGCCGACGCCGAGCAGCGCGAGGCCGAGCAGCAGCAGCGTCTCCTGGCCGCTGACCTTGGTGAGCGCGGCGCTGATGCCCTTCAGGTCCACCGACCCGGCGTAGCCGTAGACCAGGGCCATGCCGTACAGGAAGAAGGCCGAGGAGAACGCGCCGAGCAGGAAGTACTTGACCGAGGCCTCCTGCGAGAGCAGGCGGCGGTGGCGGGCCAGACCGCAGAGCAGATACAGCGGCAGGGACATGACCTCAAGGCCGACGAACATGGCCAGCAGGTCGTTGGCGGAGGCGAAGAGCAGCATGCCGCCGACCGAGAACAGCAGCAGCGGGTAGACCTCGGTCTGGGCGTGTCCGCTGAGGATCGCCTCCTCCTCGTCCGGGCTTCCCGGTACCGCCGCCGCCTGCGCGACGAACTGGTCCTCGTCGTTGATCAGGAGCGTGCTGACCAGCGCCAGGACGAGGATGATGCCCCAGATGAACAGGGAGGGGCCGTCCACCGCGATCGAACCCATGGCCGCCGGCGCGTCCGGCAGGCCGTTGAGGGCGGACAGGACGGTCATGACGAACCCGCCGAGCAGGGCGAGCAGCGTGAGCGGCATCTGGATCGACTTGCGCAGGTAGCGGGGCGCGAACGCCTCGACCAGCACCCCGATGATCGCCGCACCGAACACCAGCAGCATCGGCGAGAGCAGCGCGTACTCGATTGTCGGGGCTTGGATGGTGCCGTTCACTGGCCGGCCCCCTTCTTCTCTGCCACGGCGGGCGTGAACGGTTCGATGTGGACGCTGGAGATCGTCTTGTCGACCGCGGGATTGATCACGTCAAGCACCGGCTTGGGGAAGAAGCCCATGGCGATGATCACCGCGATCAGCGGGCCCATCACCCAGATCTCGCGCCAGTTGAGGTCGGGCATGACGTGGGCCGACTCCTTCGAGGGGCCGGTCATCGTGCGCTGGTACATCCACAGGATGTAGACGGCCGCCAGGACGACGCCGCTCGTCGCGATGATCGCCGCGACCGGGTAGCGCTCGAAGGTGCCGATCAGGACCATGAACTCGCTGACGAACGTGGACAGTCCCGGCAGGGAGAGCCCGGACAGGCCGGCGATCAGGAAGGTGCCGGCCAGCAGCGGGGCGACCTTCTGCACGCCTCCGTAGTCGGCGATCTGGCTGGAACCCCGGCGGTAGATCAGGAAACCGGCGACCAGGAAGAGCGCACCGGTCGAGAAGCCGTGGTTGACCATGTAGAGGGTGGCGCCCGCGCCCGCGTCCCTGGTCATCGCGAAGACGCCCAGCGCGATGAAGCCGAAGTGCGAGATCGAGGTGTAGGCGATCAGGCGCTTCATGTCGGTCTGGCCGATGGCCACGATCGCGCCGTAGACGATGCCCACCACCGCCAGCACGATCACCAGCGGGGTGAAGAACTTCGACGCGTCCGGGAAGAGCTCCAGGCAGAAGCGGAGCATGCCGTACGTGCCGACCTTGTCCAGCACGCCCACCAGCAGCACCGCGGCGCCGGCCGGGGCCTGCGCGGCGGCGTCGGGCAGCCAGGTGTGGAACGGCCAGAGCGGCGCCTTGACCGCGAACGCGATGAAGAAGCCCGCGAAGAGCCACTTCTGCGTGGTCGGGTCCTGGATGACGCCGATCAGCTCGGGGAACATGAAGGTGCCCTTGTCGGCGATCACGTAGAGCGCGATCACCGCGACCAGCATGAGCAGGCCGCCGAAGAGCGAGTACAGCAGGAACTTCACGGCCGCGTAGGACCGCTGGGCTCCGCCGTACGACCCGATCATGAAGTACATCGGGATGAGCATGGCTTCGAAGAAGACGTAGAAGAGGAAGACGTCGGTCGCCGCGAAGACGCCGATCATCATCGCTTCCAGCACCAGCAGCAGCGCGAAGTAGGTCTTCACCGAGCGCTTGGGCGGAGCCGCGGCCCCGGTTCCGTCGGCGTCGTGCCAGGAGGCGAGGATCACGATCGGCACGAGCACCGCCGACAGCGCGATCAGCACCAGGGCGATGCCGTCCACGCCGACGCCGTAGTGGACGCCGAACCGCGGGATCCACTCGTAGACCTCGGCGAACTGGAAGCGCGTCTCGGAGGCCGGTTCGAACAGGTACGCGAGGGCGCCGGTGAGCGCCAGCACGACCAGTGAGACCGCCAGCGCCAGCTGCTTCGCGAGCTTGTCACTCTTGACAAGGGAGACACCCACCGCGCCCAGAACGGGCACGGCAATCAGGGTCGAGAGCCAGGGCATCACATGTTCCCTACGTAGAGCAGCGCGCCAACGACCACGGCGGCACCGAAGAGGATGGACAACGCGTAGGACCGTACGTAGCCGGTCTGGATGCGGCGCAGCCGCCCGGAGGTCCCGCCGATCCCCGCCGCCAGGCCGTTGACCAGGCCGTCGATGCCGCGGTTGTCGAAGAACACCGCGAACCGGGCCAGCCACTGGCCGGGGCGCATGAACAGCGCCTCGTTCAGGGCGTCGCCGTACAGGTCACGGCGGGCGAAGGTGGTGAGGAACGAGCCGCGCGGGGCGAGCCGGGGCACCTCGGCGGCACCGTAGCGGAACCAGGCGTAGACGACGCCGACGGCGACCAGCGCGAGCGTGGCCAGGCCGGCAGAAGTGAAGGGGTCGAACACGGGCAGGTGCTCGGGCAGGCCGACCGCCGGGGCGAGGAATCTCATGAGCCGGTTGTCCAGGATCAGGAAGGCGCCCAGGAAGACCGAACCGATCGACAGCAGGATCAGCGGCACGGTCATCACGGAGGGCGACTCGTGCGGGTGCGCGTCGTCGGCCCAGCGCCGCTTGCCGAAGAAGGTCATGAAGACCATCCGCGACATGTAGAAGCCGGTGATGCCGGCACCGACGACCGCGAGCCAGCCGAGGATCTGGTTGTGGTGCATGGCCGTCTCGATGATGCCGTCCTTGGTGAAGTAACCGGACAGCAGCGGGAACCCGATGATCGCGAGATAGCCGATCATGAAGGTGGCCGCGGTGACCTTCATCACCGAGAACAGGCCACCGTACTTGCGCATGTCGACCTCGTCGTTCATGGCGTGCATGACCGAGCCCGCCCCGAGGAACATGTTGGCCTTGAAGAAGCCGTGCGCGATCAGGTGCGCGATGGCGAAGGCGTAGCCCACCGGGCCGAGGCCCGCGCCGAGCATCATGTAGCCGATCTGCGACATCGTCGAACCGGCGAGGCCCTTCTTGATGTCGTCCTTGGCGCAACCGATGATCGCACCGGCGAGCAGGGTGGCCACACCGACGATCGTCACGACGAGCTGCGCGGTCGGGGCGGCCTCGAAGAACGCGCCGGAGCGGACGACCAGGTAGACGCCCGCGGTGACCATGGTCGCGGCGTGGATGAGTGCCGAGACCGGGGTCGGGCCCTCCATCGCGTCCAGCAGCCACGACTGCAGCGGCAGCTGGGCCGACTTGCCGCAGGCACCGAGGAGCAGCAGCAGGCCGACCGCGGTGATCGTGCCCTGGGAGGCCGCGCCGGAGGAGATCGCTCCGCCGACCGCCCCTCCGGTGAGCTCGTTGAAGGCGACCGAGCCGAACGTCGTCCAGATCGTGAAGATCGCGATCAGCAGGCCGAAGTCGCCGACGCGGTTGACGATGAACGCCTTCTTGGCCGCGGCCGCCGCCGTGGGCTTGAACTGCCAGAAACCGATCAGCAGGTACGAGGCGAGGCCCACACCCTCCCAGCCGACGAACAGCACGACGTAGTTGTCGGCCAGCACCAGCAGGAGCATCGCGGCGACGAACAGGTTCAGGTACGCGAAGAACCGGCGCCGGCCCGGGTCGTGCGACATGTAGCCGATCGAGTAGATGTGGATCAGCGATCCCACACCGGTGATCAGCAGGGCGAAGCTGATCGACAGCGGGTCGATCAGCAGCCCCATGTCGGCGAGGCCGGGGATGAACTCGTAGAGCCTGACCCCCTGGCGACGCTGGGCATCGGGCAGCCCGAGCAGCTGGACGAAGGCGGCGACCGCCACCGCGAACGCGCCCAGGGACATCGCGACACCGAGGAGGTGACCCCAGCGGTCGGTGCGGCGCCCGAACAGCAGCAGGATCGCGGCACCGAGCAGCGGGAGCGCGACCATGAGCCAGGAGACTCCGATCACACCCCCGGAATGCTGGATGATCTCAGCGGGTTCCACGGCCACCTCTTAGTACTTCAGCAGGTTCGCGTCGTCCACCGACGCGGACCTGCGGGTTCGGAAGATCATCACGATGATGGCGAGGCCGACGACGACCTCGGCCGCGGCCACCACCATCACGAAGAACGCGATGATCTGGCCGTCCAGGTTGCCCTGCTGCCTGGCGAAGGCGACGAACGCGAGGTTGCAGGCGTTGAGCATGAGCTCCACGCACATGAACACCACGATCGCGTTGCGCCGTACCAGCACGCCGATGGCGCCGATCGCGAACAGCAGCGCGGAGAGCACCAGGTAGTGAGTGGTCACTTGCCGTCCTCCTGCTGGGGCGCCGCGTCCTCCGCCTGGACGGGCTTGTCGCCTGAGTCGGAATCGCGATCCTGCGCCGCGTCCCGCTCCAGGACCTGCTTGATGAGCGCCGCCTTCACCGGGTCGGTCGGCGCGAAGCCGCCCTCCATCTCGTGCCTGGCGAGCACCCGGTTGATGGACTTGTCGGCGACCGTGCCGTCGGGCAGCAGGGCCGGCATGTCGATCGCGTTGTGCAGCGCGTAGGTGCCGGGTCCCGGCAGCGGCGAAGGCTGCGGGCCGTTGAACCGGGCGCGGGCCAGGTCACGCTGGGTGGCCTTGGGCCGGATGCGCTCGCGGTGCGCCAGCACCATCGCGCCGAGCGCGGCGGTGATCAGCAGCGCCGAGGTGACCTCGAAGGCGAAGACGTACCGCGTGAAGATCAGCTGTGCCAGGGAGGGCACGTTGCCGCCCGCGACCTTCGTGGCCTCGGCCAGGCCGGTGGGCGCGGCGAAGGTGGCGTTGCCGACCCCCAGGGCGAGCAGGAAGGCGAAGCCCAGGCCCGCGATCGCCGCCCAGACGCGCTGCCCCTTGATCGTCTCGACCAGCGAGTCGGCGGAGTCGACGCCGACGAGCATCAGGACGAACAGGAAGAGCATCATGACCGCGCCGGTGTAGACGATGATCTGCACCGCGGCGAGGAAGGGGGCGTCCTGTACCGCGTAGAGCACGGCCAGGGAGAGCATGACGACGCCCAGCATCAGGGCCGAGTAGACGGCCTTGCGGCTGAAGACGAGCCCGAGGGCGGCCGACACCGAGACGACCGCCAGGATCCAGAACGTGATGGTCTCACCCATTGTTGCGTCCCAGCCGGTAGTAGTCCTCTTCGGTCTCGCCGAGACGCATGGGGTGCGGCGGGACCTCCATGCCGGGACCGAGCGGTGCGAGCAGCATTTCCTTGGTGTAGATCAGGCTCTCACGGCTGGTGTCGGCGAGCTCGTACTCGTTGGTCATCGTCAGCGCCCGTGTCGGGCAGGCTTCGATGCACAGGCCGCACAGGATGCACCGCAGATAGTTGATCTGGTAGGTGCGCCCGTAGCGCTCACCGGGTGAGAACCGTGCCTCATCGGGGTTGTCGGCCCCCTCGACGAAGATCGCGTCGGCCGGGCAGGCCCAGGCGCACAGCTCGCAGCCGACGCACTTCTCCAGGCCGTCGGGCCAGCGGTTGAGCTGGTGTCGGCCGTGGAAGCGCGGCGCCGTGGGCCGCTTCTCCTCGGGGTAGTTGACCGTCTCGACCTTCTTGAACATCGTGTGGAAGGTCACGCCGAATCCCTTGATGGGATTCAGCCAATCAGTTGCTCCCACTGGGAACCTCCTTGCGCTCTACCCCGTGGTAGTGCGGCAGGTCGAGCGGCGGCACAGGGAAGCCACCCGCGGTCGGCTCGGCTTGGAGTTGCTCGAACTCGGCTTCGACCAGTGCGGCCTTGGCCTCCTTGCGCTTCTGCAGCACGCTGTCGAAGCGCCACCAGATCCCGAGGCAGCCGATCATCACGATCGCGGCCAGGATGAGCACGAGCGACCGGTTGACGTTTTCGAGCTGCAGGGCCCTGACCGTGGCCACGAGCAGGATCCAGGCCAGGTTGATCGGGATGAGGACCTTCCAGCCGAGGGCCATGAGCTGGTCGTACCTGACGCGCGGCAGCGAGGCGCGGCACCAGACGAAGAAGCCGAAGACCAGCACCATCTTGGCGAAGAACCAGAGCAGCGGCCACCAGCCGGTGTTCGCGCCGTCCCACATGGAGATCGGCCACGGGGCACGCCAGCCGCCCATGAACAGGGTGATGGACACCGCGGAGACCACGAAGACGTTGACGTACTCCGCGAGCATGATGACCGCGAACTTCAGCGAGTTGGAGTACTCGGTCTGGAAGCCGCCGACCAGCTCGCCCTCACCCTCGGGCAGGTCGAAGGGGACCCGGTTGGTCTCGCCCAGCATCGTGACGATGTAGATCAGGAAGGACGGGATCAGCAGGATCATGTACCAGGAGGGCATCGGGATCTCCAGGCCGCCCAGCGTGAACACCCCGCCCTTGGCCTGTGCCGCGACGATCTCCGAGGTGGAGAGCGTCCCGGCGAACAGGAACACGCCCACGAACGACAGGCCCATCGCGATCTCGTACGAGACCACCTGGGCGCTGGCCCGCAGGCCGCCGAGGATCGAGTACGGGGAGCGTGAGCCCCAGCCCGCCAGCACGATGCCGTACACGCCGATCGAGGCCATCGCCAGCACCAGCAGCACCGCGACCGGGAGGTCGGTGAGCTGCAGCGGCGTCTGGACACCGAACATCGACACCATCGGGCCCATCGGGATGACGGAGAAGGCCAGGAAGGCCGGTACCGCCAGGACGACCGGGGCGATGAAGTAGATCGCCTTGTCGACGGTCCGGGGCATCAGGTCTTCCTTGAGCCCCATCTTCAGGCCGTCGGCCACCGACTGGAGCAGCCCGAACTTGCCCGCCCGGTTGGGACCGTACCGGTTCTGCATGCGGGAGATGAGCTTGCGCTCGAACCACACGCCGAACAGCACGCCCAGCATCAGGACTATGAAGATGACGACGGCCTTGATGATGCTGATCCAGAGCGGGTCCTTGCCGAAGTCGGCAAGGGTCGGATCGGCCGCTAGAAGAGTCCGGGCATTCATTACCGCTCCTCGTTAGCTTCGCCGGCGGCGCTTACCTCGCCGGCCGTGGTGCTCTCGGCGGTGTTCACCGCGCCGACCCTGACCACATCGCCGGCGACGGCGTGCAGGTCACGGGTGACCGAGCGACCTTCGGAGTTGGCCGGCAGCCACACCACCCGGTCGGGCAGGTCCGCGATCCGCACGGGCAGGCTCAGTGAGCCGTGCTCGGTGCCGACGACCACCTCGCCGCCGTCGACCAGGCCGCACTCGGCGGCGGTGGCCTCGGACACCAGCGCCACGCCGGGGCGGGCGGTGCCCGCCAGGTACGGCTCGCCCGCCTGCAGGCGGCCGTCGTCGAGCAGCAGGTGCCAGCTGGCCAGGACGGCCTCCCCCGCCCGCGGCCCGGCGGCGAGAGAGCCGCTCGCCTGGGGGGCCGCGGCCCTGGGGCCACGCCACGCGCCGATCGAGCCGATCTCGCGGCGGGCGGCGGCGGGGTCGGGCAGGCCGAGGTGCACGTCCATGGCGTCGGCGATCGCGGAGACGACCCGCAGGTCACTCATGATCCCCGGAACCCCGAGCGCCTCCTCGAAGGAGCGCCCGCGCCCCTCCCAGTCGACGAAGGTGCCCGACTTCTCGGCCACCACGGCGACGGGGAACACCACGTCGGCGCGGTCGGTGACCGCGCTGGCGCGCTGCTCCAGGCTCACGATGAACGGGGTGTTCTCCAGGGCCAGCAGGGCCGCCTGCGGCGCGGCCAGGTCGTAGGGGTCGACACCCGCGACGACCAGGGCGTCGAGTTCTCCGTCGAGCGCCGCCGCCAGCATGGCGGTGGTGTCGCGGCCCTCGCCCTCGGGCAGCGAGGTGACGTCCCAGGCCCTGGCCACCTCGGCGCGGGCGGTCTCGTCCGCGACCGGGCGGCCGATGGGCAGCAGGTTCGGCAGCGCCCCGGCCTCGACGGCCCCGCGCTCACCGGCGCGGCGCGGGATCCAGGCCAGGCGGGCACCGCTGGAGTCGGCGAGGCGCAGCAGCGCCGACAGCGCGCCCGGCACGGTGGCGAGTCGCTCACCGGCCAGGATGATCGCTCCCGGCTGCCTGATCGCCTCGGCGGCCGTCACGTCGGCGGCGGCCAGGTCGTCCAGGACGGCGGTCTCGGTGCCCGGCACCGCCGGGATCAGCGTGCCGCCCATCTTGGCCAGCCCGGGGCCGGCGAACGGCGCGACGGAGAAGACCTTCAGGCCCTTCTTGCGCCATGCCTTGCGCAGGCGCAGGAAGACGATCGGCGACTCCTCGTCGGGCTCGAAGCCCGCCAGGAGCACCGCCGGCGCCTTCTCCAGGTCGGCGTAGCGGACCTCGATGCCCTTGCCGGCGACGGCGTGCGCCAGGAAGCGCGCCTCCTCCTCGGAGTGCGGCCTGGCGCGGAAGTCGATGTCGTTCGTCCCGAGCGCGATCCGGGCGAACTTCGAGTACGCGTACGCCTCCTCGACGGTGACGCGACCGCCGACGAGCACGCCCGCGCGCCCGCGCGCCGCGGACAGGCCCTTGGCGGCGGCGGCGAACGCCTCCGGCCAGGAGGCCGGCACCAGGCGACCCTCCTCGTCACGGACGAGGGGGGTCTTCAGCCGGTCGGGCTGGGTCGCGTAGGTGAAGGCCCAGCGACCCTTGTCGCAGTTCCACTCCTCGTTGACCTCGGGGTCGTCCCCGGCCAGGCGGCGGGTGATCTTGCCGCGCCGGTGGTCGGCGCGCAGGGAGCAGCCGCTGGCGCAGTGCTCACAGGCGCTGGGCGTGGAGACCAGGTCGAACGGGCGGGCCTGGAAGCGGTAGGCGGCACCGGTCAGCGCGCCCACCGGACAGATCTGCACCGTGTTGCCGGAGAAGTAGGACTCGAACGGGCGGCCGTCCGCGGCTCCGACCTGCTCCTTGGCCCCGCGCTCGAAGAAGTCGATGAGCGGGTCGCCGGCGATCTCGTCGGAGAAGCGGATGCAGCGCGCGCACTGGACGCAGCGCTCGCGGTCGAGCAGCACCTCCGAGGAGAGCGCGACCGGCTTTTCGAAGGTCCGCTTCTTCTCCACGAAGCGGCTCTCGCCCTGGCCGTTGGACATGGCCTGGTTCTGCAGGGGGCACTCGCCGCCCTTGTCGCAGACCGGGCAGTCCAGCGGGTGGTTCAGGAGCAGCAGCTCCATGACGCCGCGCTGCGCCTTCTCCGCGACCGGCGAGGTGAGCTGGGTCTGGACGACCATGCCCTCGGCGACCTCGATCGCGCAGGAGGGCTGCGGCTTGGGGAACCCCCGGCCGTTGCCCGCGTCGGGGATGTCCACCAGACACTGGCGGCAGTTGGCGGCCGGGTCCAGCAGCGGGTGGTCGCAGAACCGGGGGATCTGGATGCCGAGCAACTCGGCCGCCCGGATGATCAGCGTGCCCTTCGGGACGCTCACCTGGAAGCCGTCGATGGTGACGGTGACCAGGTTCACCGGCGCCTGCGCCGGGGTGGTGGCTTCGACGGTCATGGCGTCTCCTCCGTCGGCCTGGCGACCGAGACGGTGCTGTGCTTGCCGGTGGCCTTCCTGCGCGCGCTCACTTCGCCCCCCACACCGTGGACGGGGCGTGATCGAACGGGCAGCCGCCGATCTCGAAGTGCTTGAGGTATTCGTCGCGGAAGTACTTCACCGACGAGTGGATGGGGCTGGTGGCACCGTCACCCAGGGCGCAGAAGGAGCGGCCCAGGATGTTGTCGGCGATGTCGGTGATCGTGGTCAGGTCCTCTTCGGTGCCCTGCCCCTTCTCCAGCCGCTTGAGCACCTGCTTGAGCCAGTAGGTGCCCTCCCGGCAGGGGGTGCACTTGCCGCAGGACTCGTGCGCGTAGAACTCGGTCCAGCGGAGCACGGCGCGCACCACGCAGGTGGTCTCGTCGAAGATCTGCAGGGCCCGGGTGCCGAGCATCGAGCCCTTGGCGCCCACGGACTCGAAGTCCAGCGGGACGTCCAGGTGCTCGTCCGTGAAGATCGGAGTGCTCGACCCGCCCGGGGTCCAGAACTTGAGCCGGTGGCCCTCCCTGATCCCGCCGGACATCTCCAGCAGCTCGCGCAGCGTGATGCCGAGCGGGGCCTCGTACTGGCCGGGCCGGGTCACGTGGCCGCTCAGCGAGAAGATGCCGAAGCCCTTGGACTTCTCGGTGCCCATCCCGGCGAACCACTCGGCGCCGTTGGCGATGATCGAGGGAACACTCGCGACCGACTCGACGTTGTTGACCACGGTGGGCGAGGCGTAGAGACCCGCCACGGCGGGGAAGGGGGGCTTGAGCCGAGGTTGGCCGCGATGACCCTCCAGCGAGTCGAGCAGCGCCGTCTCCTCGCCACAAATGTAGGCGCCCGCCCCGCTGTGCACGACGAGCTCCAGGTTGAAGCCGGTGCCGAAGAGGTCGGTGCCGAGGTAGCCCTTGGCGTACGCCTCGGCCACCGCCGCCTGCAGGCGGCGGATGACGTGCAGCACCTCGCCGCGCACGTAGATGAAGGCGTGGTTGGCCCGGATCGCGTACGCGGTGATGATGATGCCCTCGACCAGCGCGTGCGGGTTGGCCATCATCGTCGGGATGTCCTTGCACGTGCCGGGCTCGGACTCGTCGGCGTTGACCACCAGGTAGTGCGGCTTGCCGTCCCCCTGGGGGATGAAGCCCCACTTCATGCCGGTGGGGAAGCCCGCGCCGCCTCGGCCGCGCAGCCCGGAGTCCTTGACGACCTGGATGACCGCGTCGGGGTCCATGCCCAGCGCCTTCTTGGCCGCCGAGTAGTCGCCGTAGCCCTCCAGCGTGAAGGAGTTCGGCTGGTCCCAGTTCGCGGTGAGAACCGGGGTGAGAGTGGTCACTTCGTCTCCTCGCCTGGCAGCCCGTCGCTCCGTGACGAGACCGCGCCGTGCCTGCCTGCTCGCCCGCCGCGCCCGCACGCGCCGGCTCGCCCGATCATGTTGACCTCGCGCCCGTTCACGCCTCGGGAGCCTTCCATCCGTTGGCCTTAGCGATCTTCAGGCCCTCCAGGGAGGGACCCACCGCCGAGGGGCCGTCACCGGCCAGGCCGTCGGGCAGGCCCGAGAGCACCCGCGAGGCCTCCTTGAACGTGCAGAGCTTCTTCGGGCCGCGAGTCGGCGAGGGCTCCTTGCCGTCCCTGAGGTCGTCGACGAGCTGCTTGGCCGAGTCCGGGGTCTGGTTGTCGAAGAACTCCCAGTTGACCATCATCACCGGGGCGAAGTCGCAGGCGGCGTTGCACTCCAGCCGCTCCAGCGAGATCTTCCCGTCCGGGGTCGCCTCGTCGTGACCGACACCGACGTGCTCGGAGAGCTCGTCCCAGATCTGGTCGCCGCCCATGACCGCGCAGAGCGTGTTGATGCACACGCCCACGTGGTACTGGCCCATCGGCCTGCGCTTGTACATCGTGTAGAAGGTGGAGACGCCCACGACCTCGGCCTTGCTCAGCCCGAGCATCTCGGCGCAGAACTCGTGGCCGTCGTCGGAGACGTAGCCGTCCTCGGACTGCACCAGGTGCAGCAGGGGAAGCAGCGCCGACCGCGGCCTGGGGTAGCGGCCGATGATCTCCTTGGCGTCGCGCTCCAGGCGCTCGCGCACTTCCGGCGCGTACCCCTTGGTCATGGTCGTGCTCACCTCCTCGTTGCTCGACGGGGTGCTCTGCCCACCCACCGGCTCACCGCCGGCAACCGCTCTCTCGTCGGGCGCGCTCATCGGTCGACACCCCCCATCACCGGGTCGATCGAGGCCACCGCCGAGATGACGTCGGCGACCATGCCGCCCTCGCACGTCGCGGGCATGGCCTGCAGGTTCGTGAAGGACGGATCGCGGAAGTGTACGCGGTAGGGGCGGGTGCCACCGTCGCTGACCACGTGGGCGCCGAGCTCGCCGCGGGGCGACTCGACCGAGGCGTACGCCTGCCCCGCCGGGACCCTGAAGCCCTCGGTCACCAGCTTGAAGTGGTGGATCAGCGCCTCCATCGAGCCGCTCATGATGTGCGCGATGTGGTCGGGCGAGTTGCCCAGGCCGTCGGGGCCGAGCGCGAGCTGCGCGGGCCAGCCGATCTTCTTGTCGTCGACCATCACCCGGCCGCCCTTGAGCGGCCCCGAGAGGCGGTCCAGAGCCTGCTCAATGATCTTGAGTGACTCCTCCATCTCGGCCACCCGTACCAGGTAGCGGCCGTAGACGTCGGCGCTCTTCGCCGTCGGGACGTCGAACTCGTAGGTCTCGTAGCCGCAGTAGGGCTGCGACTTGCGCAGGTCCCACGGCAGGCCCGCGGCCCGCAGCATCGGACCGGTGACGCCCAGCGCCATGCAGCCGGTGAGGTCGAGGTAGGCGACGTCCTTGGTGCGGGCCAGGTAGACCGGGTTCGCGTCGAGCATCTTGCGCATGTCCTTGATGCGCCCCGGCATGACCTTGAGCAGCTCGCCGACCTTGTCGACGGCGCCGGCCGGCAGGTCGACGGAGACACCGCCGGGCCGGACGTAGGCCATGTTCATCCGCAGGCCGGTGATGTACTCCATCACGTCGAGCACCATCTCGCGCTCGCGGGACCCGAAGAGGAACGGCGTGGTCGCGCCCAGCTCCATGCCGAAGGTGCCGATGGCCACCATGTGCGAGGAGATCCGGGTGAGCTCCATCATCATCACGCGGATGGCCTGGGCCCGCTCGGGGACCCGGTCGGTGATGCCGAGCAGCTTCTCGACGCCCATGCAGTAGGCGGTCTCGTTGAAGATCGGCGCCAGGTAGTCCATCCGGGTGACGAACGTCGTCCCCTGGGTCCACGTCCGGAATTCGAGGTTCTTCTCGATGCCGGTGTGCAGGTAGCCGATGACCGTGCGGGCCTCGGTGACCGTCTCGCCGTCCAGGTTCAGGATCAGGCGGAGCACGCCGTGCGTGGACGGGTGCTGGGGACCCATGTTGATGACGAGCTGCTCGTCCTGCTGGCCGGTGAGGGTCTCGAGCAGTTCCGACCAGTCGTTGCCGGAGACGGTGTAGACCGTGCCCTCGGTGGCCTCGTCGTCAAAGGTGCTCACGTGTAAGACCTCCTCTGGTCCGGCGCGGGAATCTCGGCGCCGCGGTACTCGACCGGGATGCCGCCGAGCGGGTAGTCCTTGCGCTGGGGGTGGCCGTCCCAGTCGTCGGGCATCATGATGCGGGTCAGCGCCGGGTGTCCGTCGAAGACGATGCCGAAGAAGTCCCAGGTCTCGCGCTCGTGCCAGTCGTGCGTCGGGTAGACAGAGACCGTGGAGGGAATGTGCCGGTCGTCGTCGGGGCAGGAGACCTCGACGCGCAGGCGGCGGTTGTGCGTGATCGAGCACAGGTGGATCACCGCGTGCAGTTCCTGGCCCGTCAGATGGGGGTAGTGCACGCCGGAGACACCGAGCGAGAGCTCGAAGCGCAGGGCGGCGTCGTCGCGCAGTGCCCTGACCACGTCGAGCAGGCGCTCGCGCCTGACGTGGAAGGTCAGCTCGCCGCGGTCGACGACCACGCGCTCGACGGCGTCGGCGAAGTCGCCGCCGAGGGCGCGCTCCAGCTCGTCGGCGACGGTGTCGAAGTACCCGCCGTACGGGCGGGGGGTGGAGAGCTCGGGCTTGCGCCGCACGACGAGGCGGCCGTAGCCCGAGGTGTCTCCGGTACCCGAGGTGCCGAACATGCCCAGGCGGGCGATGGGCTCCTCCGGGACCTCCGGGAGGTTTTCAGTGCTCATGTCTCGGTCGCCTACCGCTCCTCGTTCGCCGCGCGGGCCGCTGTGCATCCGCTTCGCGCCATCGGTCGCTCACCGCTTCTCATTTGGCGGTTCCCTGGTCGATCAGCGGCAACGTCCGCAGTGCCTGCAGTTCGAGCTCGTCGATCTGCTTGGCGCGATGCGCGCCGAACTTCGTGTTCTGGATCTTGTCGTGTAGCTTGACGATCGCGTCGATGAGCATCTCGGGCCTCGGCGGGCAACCGGGCAGGTAGATGTCGACGGGGACGACGTGGTCGACGCCCTGCACGATCGCGTAGTTGTTGAACATGCCGCCGCTGGAGGCGCAGACGCCCATGGCGATGACCCACTTGGGCTCGGCCATCTGGTCGTAGATCTGGCGCAGCACCGGGGCCATCTTCTGCGACAGCCGGCCCGCCACGATCATCAGGTCGGCCTGGCGCGGAGACGCCGAAGCGCGCTCCATGCCGAAGCGCGCCAGGTCGTGCTTGGGACCACCGGTGGACATCAGCTCGATGGCGCAACAGGCAAGACCGAAGGTGGCCGGCCAGACGGAGTTCTTACGTGCCCAGCCGGCGACCTGCTCGACCGTGCTGAGCATGAACCCGCTCGGAAGTTTCTCTTCAAGTCCCATATCTAGTCCCAGTCCAGACCCTTGCGGCGCCACACGTACGCGTAGGCCACGAGCACGGTGACGATGAACAGCACCATCTCGACCAGCCCGAACATCCCGAGCTGGTCGAACGCGACAGCCCACGGATAGAGGAAGATGATCTCGATGTCGAACACGATGAACAGCATCGCGGTGACCATGTACTTCAGCGGGAAACGACCTCCGCCCACGGGCTGGGGCGTCGGCTCGATACCGCATTCGTAGGCGTCGAGTTTCGCGCGGTTCCAGCGCTTGGGACCGGTGAAGGGGGCGATCGTCACCGAGAAGACCGCAAATCCCGCCGCGAGAACGGCGAGCACCAGGATGGGTGCGTACAGCTCCATCGCTACGCCTCCTCTCCCATCTCCACGCGCGCCGGCGCGTAGCTCTGCATGTTGGTGTATTTCGAAAGTCTAGGCAGGACGATCATCGCCCCGAGTCCCAGGTGTTCGGCGTTCGTTGAGCTCATGCCGGTGGCGCCACCTTCGACAGGGCGTTGATGATGCGATCCGACGCATCACCCCGCCGGTCGGTGAGATTAGCAAGGAGTTTGAGAGCGAACCTCATCAGGCGGGGGTGCGGCAGCGCGTGACGCGTGGCGAAGTTCATCACACCGCGGTGCCCGATGAGCTCGACGAAGCCCCGGCCGAGCGTGAAGTAACCACCATAGGCGTCCTTCAGCGTCTGCGGGTAGGCCCGCAGCACACGTTCCCGCTGGGCGGGGGTGACCCTGCCCAGTGCCTGGACGATCATCTCGGCCGCGACGTGGCCGCTCTCCATCGCGTACGCGATGCCCTCGCCGTTGAACGGGTTGATCATCCCGCCGGCGTCGCCCACCAGCACCAGACCCCGGGTGTAGTGCGGCTGGCGGTTGAAGGCCATCGGCAGCGCGGCGCCCCTGATCGGGGCCGTCATGTTCTCCTCGACGTAGCCCCACTCGGCGGGCATGCCCTTCACCCAGCGCTTGAGCAGGTCGCGGTAGTCCATGCCCTTGAAGGACTCGCTGGTGTTCAGCAGCCCGAGGCCCACGTTGGACGTGCCGTCGCCGACGCCGAAGATCCAGCCGTAGCCGGGCAGCAGGGTGTCGCCGTCCCACAGCTCCAGCCAGGTCTCCAGGTAGTCGTCGTCATGGCGGGGGCTCTCGAAGTACGTCCGCACCGCGACGCCCATCGGGCGGTCCTCGCGCTTGTGCAGCCCCATGGCCAGGGAGATCCGGGTGGAGTTCCCGTCGGCGGCGACCACCAGCCGGGAACGGTAGGTGACCTCCTCGCCGTTCTGCCTGGCGAGGACGCCGACGATGTGCCCGCTACGGTCGTCCAGGACCGGGGCCGTGACGTTGACCCCCTGCAGCAGGCGGACGCCCGCCCTGACCGCGTTGCCGGCCAGGATCTCGTCGAAGTCCTGGCGGGTGCGGACCAGGCCGAAGTCGGGGTAGCTCGCCAGCTCAGGCCAGTCGAGCTCGAAGCGCATCCCGCCGCCGACCACGCGCAGGCCCTTGTTACGGACCCAGCCGGGGGCGTCGATGTCGATCCCCATGGCGATGAGCTGCTTGACCGCTCGGGGCGTCAGCCCGTCGCCGCAGACTTTCTCGCGGGGGAAGGTGGTCTTCTCGAGCAGCAGGACGTCAAGTCCGGCCTGCGCGAGATGAAAAGCGGTTGTCGAACCGGCGGGCCCGGCGCCGACGACGATGACGTCGGCGTCAGCCTCAGCGACATTCCGCTGTCTGGCGGCTGGCACGGTCACGGGACCTGTCCTGTCCTACAAAATCTTTGGGGGCCTCGGGGTAAGGGGCCTTTCGATCCTTTGTGAAGGTCTTCACAAACTTGTCGGCCCGAAGTCTAACGCCTTTGCGGGGCAAAGTGTCAGGTGGGTACTGCTATCGCCTGCCAATCTTCTATGCGGGCTTATATCCGCGGTGGAGGGCCACGATGCCCAGCGTGAGATTGCGCCAGGCGACCCGTTCCCAGCCCGCTTCCTGAATGATCTTCGCCAGCCCCGCCTGGTCCGGCCAGGCTCTGATCGACTCCGCCAGATACTCGTAGGAGTCGTCGTTGGAACCGAAGAGCTTGGCCGCCTGCGGCATCAGCTTCATCAGGTACTGCGAGTATACGAGGTCGAAGGACCTCGGCGTCGGGTGCGAGAACTCCAGGATCACCAGGCGCGCACCCGGCTTGGCCACCCGATACATCTCGCGCAGCGCCTGGCCGGTGTCCTGCACGTTGCGCAGCGCCGTGGAGATCGTCACCGCATCGAACACGTTGTCGGCGAAGGGCAGCCGCAGCGCGTCGCCCGCGATGAAGCTGACACCCCGCACTCCCCCTCCGGAAACGCCCGAGCCGCCCCTGCGCCTGACCCCGGTGCTCAGCATGCCGAGCGAGAAGTCCGAGGCGATCGCGCGGGCACCCAGCGAGGTGAACGAGTCGGTGGACGTGCCGGTGCCCGCACCGAGGTCGAGGACCAGCTCACCGGGGCCCGCGTCGACGGCAGCGGCGGTCGCCTTACGCCACAGCCGGACCTGGCCCAGGGAGATAACGTCGTTGACAAGGTCGTACCGCCGGGCCGTGCGATCGAACATCGCGGCGACCTCATGCGGCTGCTTGTCCAGAGAAGCGCGCGTCATGACACCAAGCCTAGGCCCGCCCCGACAATCCACGGAAAGTAGTCATTCGATTACCCGGAGCATGCTAAAAATTGTCAAATGTTTGCCAGAACCGCTTACCTGCCGGCCGCGGCCCTGATCCTGATGCTCCCCGGGACCGCCGCCGCCGGCACCACGGAGCACAGCAGGGTCGTCCTGACCGATCCGGTGAACACCACTCCCCACGTGCTCGACGGGATCGTCAACGCCATCGCGCTGGTGGGCGGCACGGTGGTGGTCGGAGGCTCGTTCAGCGAGGTACGCGAGGCCCGGGGCACGAGGGTGCTGTCGCGTGACAACCTCTTCGCCTACGACCTGGCCACCGGGCGGGTGCTGCCCGGTTTCGCACCACGCCTCGACCGCCCGGTCCAGGCCCTGGCGGCGGGGGTGCACGACACCGTCTACGCGGGCGGCCGGTTCACGACGACCGACGGGACGCAGACGCGGGGTCTGGCCCTGCTCCGGCTGTCCGACGGGTCCCCGGTGGCCCGCTTCGGCGCCCAGGTCCGCGGCGGAACGGTCACCAGCCTGGCCAGACTGGGCCGCCACCTCTACGTCGGCGGCGACTTCACCCGTGTCGGCCCCGTCGCCCTTACCGCACTGGCCAGGCTGGACGCCGTCACCGGCTCGGTCGACCCGACCTTCGCGATCAGGCCGGACGAGCCCAGGGGCGGCAGGACCAGGGTCCACGCGCTCTCCCTGAGCCACGGCAGATTGGCGGTCGGCGGCGACTTCGCCACCCTCGACGGCCTGTCGCGTCCGCAGCTCGGCCTGATCGACGTCGCCGCGTCACCGGCCAAGGTCGCGACCTGGCGGACCGGCGCCTACCGGGGCAGGTGCATGGCCGACTTTCCCAGCTATGTGCGGGGCCTGGACTTCGCCCCCGACGGGAGCTATCTCGCCGTCGTCACGACCGGCGGCCCCGGGGGGCGGGACAGGATGTGCGACACGGCCGCGCGCTTCGAGACCCGCGCCCGCGGCGAGGTACGACCCACCTGGGTGAACCACACCGGGGGCGACTCGTTGTACGCGGTGGCGGCGACGGGGGCGGCGGTCTACGTCGGCGGACACCAGCGCTGGCTGGACAACCCGCTCGGCCACGACTCGGCGGGACCCGGAGCGGTGGCGCGTCCGGGAATCGGAGCGATCCACCCCAGCACCGGCAAGGCCCTGACATGGAACCCCACCCGGGAACGCGGAATCGGAGTCAAGGCATTCCTGGCACATCCTGGCGGATTACTCGTAGGTAGTGACACAACCCGGCTTGGTCACGAGTACCATGCCCGAGTCGGCATGTTCCCCTCGCCGCTCACTCCCGATTCTTAGTGATTCGCTCGCTTACCGCGTCCCGCTGCTTTGACAGCAGGACGTAGCTGGCCACGCCGCTGACCAGGAATGCGGCGACAAGCAGGATCAGGGGCTGGCGCAGGCCGAGGATATAGAGCACTCCGAGGCTCACGGCGAGTAGACCGACCCGGGACGCGGTGTAAACGATGACGGGATGCACAACGTCGAGGCTACGTCACTCCGCTCATCGCCCAGGCATGACCCCGTGCTGACTGCGGGAGCGCCCTTCGCGTTGACTGCGAGCGCTGCTAGTGTTCACAACAGACCAGTTTCGTAAAGAAACACCCACGAGAGTCCCAAAGAGGCTCTATCATCTAACAATCGGGCAGGCAGTAGATAACAACCCGTGATCTTTGTTGAAAACCACGGATAAATCAGGCTTCGCTCGGCACACTGGTTACCTGTCCGCCCGCTGGCAGGAAGCGGGATGCGAGGGGGAGAGATTGTGGAGAGTAGCAGCGAGCGTCTGCTGACGCCCGGAGAGGTTGCCGCCCTCTTCCGGGTCGACCCAAAGACGGTTACACGCTGGGCCGCGGCAGGCCGTATCAGCAGCATCCGTACCCCCGGAGGGCACCGGCGTTTCCGTGAATCGGAAGTGCACGCCCTTCTGCGTGGAGAGGACGTCTTGACGGCCGAACGGCCTGCAGGCGAGTCCCCGCGCGTCTGACGACTTAGGACGTCACACCATCGGTGATCCTGCGCGCCTTACCCGGAAGCCGCAGGGTCACCGTGGAGTCGTGTGAAATGCCACACGACACGGACGGTGACCACACCCGTACCTGAACCGGCCTAGGTCTCCTGCTCGGCCTTGAAAGCCAGGAACTCCCGCTCCAGATCGTCGTTCTCCGCCAACCAGCGCCGCCGCCGCTCGGCCCACTCCTCCTCGGTGAGCGACTCGGCCAGCCAGCGGTCATAGTCGGGATCCCCCGGAGACACCTCGACATAGGCGTTGCCGATCAGACGCCCGTCATCGCCGGTCAGGGTCTGCGGAACGCGCAGAGTACCGTCAGCGAGCCTGACGACGTACATCCCAGATCACCTAGATTCCGTAGCGCCGGTTGAAGAACAACATGACGTTGAGCGCCATTCGCGTGTCGCCGCCCAGCATGTCGACCAGCGCGGGGCGCTGCCGGGAGACGATCGCGGCGAAGGCATCGGCGAAGAACTCCTTGCGGCCCAGGTCGCCCGGCTGGAGATGGAACCCCGAGGCCAGCACGGGAACGCACTGGGCGTAGAGGGCGGCGAACTCCGGGCAGTCGGAGACCCAGTCGCCGTGGGGGGCGTCCACATCGTCCAGGGCATGTCCGACCTCGTGCATCATCACGTCGGGGGTGGGCGAGGGCCGATCTCCCACCACGATCTTGCGGTCGCCGTACGCTCCCGCGCAGACGTCCCAGGTCGCCCGGCCCGAGGGCAGCGGCGCACCGCGCAGGTATCCCATGTCGTCCAGGTCGGGCACCCCGCCCGCGCCGACGTAGATGCCGTCGAGACCGTCGGCCAGCTTGTCCTTCAGCAGGTCGGGCAACCTGGCCAGGCTCTCCACCGCCCGCACGACCTCCGGGGGCGGGATCTCCCACCGCGAGTCCCACTGACGGTGCAGAATGCGCTCCAGGCGCCCGCAGTGGCGCAGGCCGTCACCCAGATCCGGGGTGTCCGGAGAGTTGGGCTGTGCCCGGGGACGCTCGTCGTCGAGCTCGAAGTCCTTCCAGGTGTACTGCGGGCGGTCGACCACCGGGGCCGTGACCGCCCCGACCCGGCGCTCCGCTTCGCGGGGAACCTCCCGGGGAGCCTCGCGGGAAACCTCACGCGGAGCTTCCCGCACAGCACTCTCCGCACGCGCGGCCGGACCTCGCTGCCACCACCGCCGTCGATGGCGGCCCTTATCGCCCGATTGTGCCATCACACCCCCTGGGGAAGTGTCAACGGGTTCTACGTTAACCGGGTGAGCCCTCGCCGGTCATCCGTACCGGAGGGCTGACCGCAACAGGGCTCACAATGGCTTACAGTTCGGGCATGCCCCTGCTTGTCGGTCTGGCGATATTCGCCTTCTGGCTCTACTGCCTGTTCGACGTCATCACCACGCCGGACGAGGAGTCCAGAAACCTGCCCAAGCTCCTCTGGGTGCTCATCGTGGTGCTGCTGCTGGCCGTCGGAGGGCTCTTCTGGCTGCTGCTCGGCCGACCGTACGGCCCCAGGGCGCCCCGCTCGCTCCTGGTGGAGGACATGCCACAGCGCCCCGAGGCCCCGAAGGGCCCCGACGACGACCCCGACTTCCTCAAGGACCTCGACCGCCGCCTGCGCGACGAGGACTGACCGGACGGACGACGACTGACCGGCCGATGCGGCCGGTCAGCCGGGGCTCGGCGCCGGGCTCAGGGAACCTCGGCGTAGGAGTGCAGACCCCCGAAGAAGATGTTCACCCCGACCAGGTTGAACAGCAGGCAGGCGCAGGCGACGAGCTGCACGATCGTGGCGGCCTTGCCCTTCCAGCCCGCGGTGGCCCTGGCGTGCAGGTAGGCGGCGTAGACGACCCAGGTGATGAACGCCCAGACCTCCTTGGGGTCCCAGCCCCAGTAGCGGCCCCAGGCCTTGTCCGCCCAGAGCGCCCCGGCGATGACGGCGAAGGTCCAGATCGGGAAGCCGATCACGATGGCCCGGTGCGCGACCCGCTCCAACTGCAGCCGGGACGGCAGCAGGACCGCGGTGTCCTTCCTGACCAGGTAGAGGATGCCGGCGATCCCGGCCATCAGGAACAGGCCGCTGGCGACGATCGCCGCCGACACGTGGATCAGGACCCAGTAGCTGTTGAGCGCGGGCACCACCGGGCCGGCCTGCACCTCCAGGTACCGGACCGCGAAGCCGAGCCCGAGAGCCGCCGTGACCATGACGAACGCGCCGAGGAAGCGGACCCGGTAGCGGAGGTTCATGAACAGGAACGCGCTCACCGCCGCGAAACACATCGCGACCACGAACTCGTACATGTTGCCCCACGGCCACCGGTCCACGGCCAGGCCCCGGGTGAGGAGGGCCCCGAGGTTCGCGGCCCAGCCGAGCCAGCTCAGCCCGACGGCCACCATCCCCACCCGCACCACCCAGGCGGGGGGCGTCCTGTCCTCGGGCCCCTCGGCCTGCGCCGGGGCGGATTCCGGTGCGGCCGGGGCGGCGCCGACGCCGACGGTGGCACCGACGGTGGCGAGCGCGGGCCGCTCCGCGGCACGGGCCGCCACCCCCGCGGACCGGCTGAAGGCCAGGTCGAGGGCGTAGGCGATCATTGCGAAGACGTAGAGCAGCACCGTCGCCAAGATGAGCTGATCGCTCAGGGTGGCGAGGCCGGCATCGACCTCAACGGGCATCCTTAACTCCTGGGTTGGGAATTCCTGGGTTCAAAGCGGAGACGATCTCGGTGAACTCCTCGTCGAAATCGCCCCCCTCGGTACGCGTGAGGCCGCCCACCTCGACCCGCCGGCTCTCGCCCTCGGGCCGACCGGCCTCGTCGCGGACCCGTACCCACACCCTGCGGCGGCGGACGGTCAGGGCCAGCACGAGGCCGACCACGGCGAGGACCGAGGCGACGAACGCCGGCATCCGGCCGGGATCGTAGGTGATCTGCAGGGCGATCCACTCCCTGACGCCGGTGAACTCGATGGAGCCCATACCGTCCGGGAGCGTGAGCTTCTCGTTGACCGCCAGCGGGTCCGCCTTCATGACCAGCGGCTTCATCTTCTTCAGGCTCTCCGGGTCGAGCTCGTAGACCGACTGCGGCCGGCCGTCCTTCAGGCCCAGATCACCGGCGAAGGCACCGTAGACCTGGGCCGTGGGGTTGGCGGCGCCGGGGAAGACCGACACCCACTCCGAGCCCACCGGGACCGTCGTCGGCAGGAAGCCGATCAGGAGGCCGAGCTGCTCCGGCTGCGCGTCCGGGACCTTGATCACGCACTCGGAGGTGAAGTTGGCGGGCTGGACGACCAGGCAGGGCACCGGCCCGTCGAAGGCGACCTGGCCCTTGCCGTCGGTGATCCTGAAGGTCGGCGCGTACCCGTGGTCGATCAGGTAGCTCTGCGTGCCGTTGACGTTCAGCGGCTCGTTGACCTTGAGGACGTAGTCGCGCGCGGGGGCGCCGGGGGCGTCCTCGACCTTGAGCCTGGCCTCGAAGTCGATGGGCTGCCCGGTCTTCTCGCCCTTCGCGATGTAGCTCGCCTGGAAGTCCTCGACCGTGAAGGAGAACGGCTCCAGCGACTCGGCGTTCACCTGCTGCCCCGGCATGTAGCGGTCGTAGGCCGCGACCGTGTTGGCGAACCCCTCGCCCTCCACGACCAGCACGTTGCCCCGGTAACCGTAGAGCGTGCCGATCCCGACCGCGAGCAGCAGGCCGAGCAGGGACACGTGGAACAGCAGGTTGCCGGTCTCGCGCAGGTAGCCCTTCTCCCCGGCGACCCAGCCGGGCCCCGTGATCACCCGGAACCGCTTGGCACGCAGCGTGGCGGCGGCCTCCTCGACGGTCAGCGGGGCCTCGAAGGAGGCGTGCTGCGGCAGCCTGCCCAGGTTGCGCGGCGCCGCGGGCGGCTTCCTGCGCAGCTCCCGCAGGTGGGTCATGGTGCGGGGGAGCACGCAGCCGATCAGGGACAGGAAGAGCAGAAGGTAGATCGCGGCGAACCAGGGCGCCCTGAACACGTCGAACAGCCAGAACCTGTCCAGCCACTCGGCGAGCTGGGGGCTGTCCTCGAAGTACTGGAAGACCTTGGCGTCGGAGACACCGCGCTGCGGCCAGATCGAGCCGGGAATGGACGCCAGGGCGAACAGGAACAGCAGGATCAGCGCGATCCGCATCGAGGTGAGCGTCCGCCAGAACCAGCGCGCCCAGCCCACGAACCCGATTCCCACGGGCCGCCGTTCCTCGTTCCTCCCGTTGGCCTCGGGACTGCTCGCGGCCACCGTCTCCGTCTGCGGCTCGGCCACCGCTCGCTCTCCCGTCCCAGGGTCGATGTGCCCCATCAGATCACCGGCTCGAATCCGCCGACCCAGCCCTGGATCATCGCGACGAGCTGCTCCCAGAGCCCGGTGACGAGCAGGACGCCGACGACGACCAGCATGACGCCGCCCACCCGCGTGATCAGCTGTGAGTGCCGGCGTACCGCCTTGAAGGTCCTCAGGGCCCTGCTGTACGCCAGCCCGGCCGCCACGAACGGCAGGCCGAGACCGAGCGCGTACGCGAAGGCGAGTATCGCGCCGCGGCCGGCGCTGCCCTCGTTCAGACCGAGGGTGAGCACGACCCCGAGGGTGGGGCCGATGCAGGGGGTCCAGCCCAGGCCGAACACCAGGCCGAGCAGGGGCGCCCCCGCCAGGCCCGCGGCCGGGAGCCGGTGGATGCGGAAGTCGCGCTGCAGGCCGGGGATGACTCCCATGAAGGCCAGGCCGAGCACGATCGTGAGGACGCCCAGCACCCGCGTGATGATCCCGGCGTTGCCGAACAGCATCGCGCCGAGCCCGCCGAAGAGCGCCCCTCCGGCCACGAACACGGCGGCGAACCCGAGGACGAACAGCACGATGCCCGCGACCATGCGCCCCCGCCTGGGGTCGGCGCTCATGCCGGTCACGTACGACAGGTAGCCGGGCACGAGCGGCAGCACGCACGGCGACAGGAACGACACCAGCCCGGCCGCGACCGCTATCGGCAGCGCCAGCGCCAGCGAACCGCTCGCGACGGTGCTCACGAGGTCAGCGCTCATCGCGGGCCCAGCCATCGCCCGGGGCCGTCATCTCTCATTACCGACCTTGGTCACGGCGTCGAGGAGGTCGTTGTACTTGACCGCGCCGAGTGCCCTGGCGGCGATCCTGCCCTGGCGGTCGATGATCAGCGTGGAGGGGATGGCCGCGGGCGGGACCGTGCCCTGGAAGGAGAGCGCGACCTTGCCCGGCTGGTCGAAGATGCTCGGGTAGCCGGGCTTTTGGCTCCGTTCGAAGGCGAGCGCGTCGGCCTTGCGGTCCTTGAAGTCGATGCCGAGGAACTCCACACCGTCCGCCTTCGTCTTGGCGGAGATGTCCTTGAGCACCGGCGCCTCAGCCCGGCAGGGCGCGCACCAGGAGGCCCAGAAGTTGAGCACCACGACCTTGCCCTTGTGTGCGGCGAGCGTCGCGGTGCCCCCGTCGAGGGTCTCCCCCTCAACAGGCGGCGCGACCTTGCGGTCGGCGGCCTGGAACAGGGTGATCTTGCCGTCGCCTGCGATGAACCGGGTGTCGCCGGTCTGCGGCTGCGCCCCCTGGTTTCCGGCGCATCCGGCCACGGCGATGAGCAGCGCGACGGCGGCAAAGAATTGTGCGCGCATGGATGACGGAGGCTCCCTGTACTACAACCGGTAGAGCAATCACTGTACCGGCGGGGTCAGGCGCCCGGCACAGTGGGGCGTTTGACGAGTGCCGCCGCGGGCTCGCTGTACCCCACGCTGATCAGACGGTCCCCCTCGAAGGCGAAGCTGGTGAGGCTGGCCAGAGCGCACTGCCTGCGGCGCGGGTCATGCGGCAGGCGCCTGCCCTCGGCGGCGAGCCGGATGATCCAGATCGGGAGCTGGTGGCTCACCATGATCGCCTCATGGCCGCGCGCCGCCCTGCGCGCGGCGTTGATCGCGCCGCTCATCCGGTTGACCAGGTGGATGTAGCGCTCTCCCCAGGAGGGACGGAGCGGGTTCCACAGGTAGCGGTAGAAGCGCGGGTTGCGGAAGACACCGTCGCCTCCGCCGACGGAGAGACCCTCGAAGATGTTCTCGGCCTCGATCAGCCGCTCGTCGAGCGTGACGTCCAGGTGGAAGGTCGCGGCGAGCGGGGCGGCGGTCTCCTGGGCGCGCTCCAGCGGGGAGGAGAACAGCGCGACGACGTCGCGGCCGGCGACCGCCTTGGCCACCGTCTCGGCCATCTGCACGCCGTTGTCGGAGAGGTGGTAGTCGGGAAGCCTGCCGTACAGGACGTTAGCGGGATTGTGCACCTCACCGTGGCGCAGGAGGTGAACGACGGTGGTCTCAGCCATGGTTCCGCAAGCCTACCCACAGCTACCGGCCCACAGCCGGTCAGGTGGACCACTGGGAGCGCGTGGCGAAGACGAGTAGGGTCTGGGGCGTTTGTGGCTAAGGTTCCGCGGTCCGGCGGTCCGGAAAGGTCCCCCGTGAGCCTGTTCGCCCTCGCCCTCATCCTCACCTCGGCCGTCGCCCACGCCTGCTGGAACCTGCTGAGCAAGCAGGCGGCCGACGCCGACGGCGTCGTCTTCGTCTGGATGGTGGCCGCCGCGTCCACGACGGTCTGGACCCCGGTCGCGCTCGGCTATCTCCTCCTCGGCGGCACCGGCCTCTCGTGGGCCGACCTCGCGGTGATCGCCGCGAGCACCACGCTGCACCTGGGCTACTTCATGTTCCTCCAGCGTGGCTACCGGCACGGCGACCTGTCGATGGTCTACCCGATCGCCCGAGGCACCGGACCGCTGCTGGCCAGCCTGGTCGCCGTCCTGTTCCTGGGCGAGCGACCCGGCCTGGCGGGCATCGCGGGGATCGGCCTGATCGGGGTGGGTGTCTTCCTGCTCAGCATGGCGCGCAGGCCCAGCCGCCGGGATCTGAGCGGCATCGGGTTCGGGCTGGCCACCGGAGTGTTCATCGCGGCGTACACCGTCTGGGACAAGCAGGTGGTGAGCGCCTTCGCGGTCGCGCCGATCCTGCTCAACTACTTCGGCGACCTCGGCCGCACCCTCGTGCTGACCGCACCGGTGCTCGGCGGCCACCGCCGGAGCCTGGTCCTGCCCGTCTGGCGCGAACACCGGACGCGGGTGCTGGGTGCGGCGGTGCTGATGCCGCTCTCCTACCTGCTGGCGCTGACCGCGTTCACCCTCTCGCCGATCAGCGCGGTGGCCCCGGTACGGGAGGTCAGCGTGCTCGTCGCGGTGCTGCTCGGCGGCAGGCTGCTGGCCGAGGGTGACCTGACCAGGCGGCTGCTGGCCGCCTGCGTCATCGTCGGCGGCGTGGTGACGATCGCCCTCAGCTAGACCCTGTCCTGTGGATCTTGCCGTGGCGAGGATCGGTCAGGTGGTGTCTCGCAAGGCGGAGGAGGGAGCCGCAGCGTGCTGCGGTGACCGGCGACAACGCGGCGAGGCACCACCTGACCGACCGCGGTAGGCAAAAGATCCGCAGGACAGGGCCTGGGGCCTCCCTCTGGCTGTCCTTGGATCCGCTGCCTGCCACGATCGCCCGGATGCGTCCCCGGCCTCACGGGACGGCGCACCCGGCGTGGTGACCGTGAATCCTCACTCGACCGGGTGAACGTTCCCGGCCAGGACGGTGGACGGCGCCTCGACGGACTCGGAGATGGGGATGTGGAAATCGGCGGAGACGGCCTTCAACGCCTCGACCGCGGCACGGATCGCCGGGCGGCGGGCCGCGTCACTGCGCCAGAGCGCATAAAGCCTGCGGGTCGGGCGCGACCTGATCGGGACGACCCGCACTCCCGAGGGGACGAAGTCACGACCCAGCCGGGGAATGATCGCGCACCCCTGCCCGGCCGAGACGAGGGCCATCTGAGTGGGGTACTCATCCGCCATGCAGGCGATGTCCGGCTCCACCTCGGCCGAGCGCAGCGTGTAGACCAGCCAGTCGTGGCAGACCGTGCCCGGTGAGGAGCTGATCCACTGCTCCCCGGACAGCTCGGCCAGCTCGATCTCGGAGCGGTCCGCCAGTGGGTGGGTCGCGGGCAGGATCGCGTCGGCGATGTCGTCGAAGAGCGTCGCCCGGGACAGCCCCTCGGAGATCGCCAGTGGGCGGTTCATCCAGTCCTGGATCACCGCGAGGTCGAGCTCTCCCCTGGCCACCTCGCGGATCTGCCGCGAGGGCTCGCGTTCCATGAGCTGGAGCCTCAGGTCGGGGTGGCGGGTGCGCAGCAGGGCCAGCGCGGCGGGCATCAGACCCCTGGCCGCCGTGGGGAAGGCACCGATGCAGAGCCGCCCCACGACCTGCCCGCGCAGTGCCTCGAAGTCGGCCTCCGCCGTCTCGACCAGCGCGAGGATGCGCCCGGCGTGGTCGGCGAGCAGCCCCGCCGCGTCGGTCAGCCGCACCCCGCGCCCGTTGCGCTCCAGCAGGGTCGCGCCGGTCTCCCGTTCCAGCTTGGCGAGCTGCTGGGAGACCGCGGAGGGGGTGACCATGAGCGCCTCGGCCGCCGCACCCACCGATCCGTAGACGGAGACCGCGTGCAGTGCCTTGAGCCGATTGAGATCCAACACATAAGCAACTCTAAACGACATAAGCCAGAAATTCTCGCTTGTGCTGAAATATCGCTGAAAACGACGATGGATGTATGCGCACCCGGCACCTCCTCCTCGCCATCGGCCTCACCGCCCTCTGGGGCTTCAACTTCGTCGTCATGGAGGTCGGGCTCCGGCACTTTCCACCGCTGTTCTACGTGGCGCTGCGCTTCGCCCTGGCCGCCTTCCCCGCGCTGCTGTTCGTCGGCGGCCCCGGGGTGCCCTGGCGGAAGGTGCTCGTCGCCGGGGCCACACTCGGCATCGGCCAGTACACCCTGCTGCTGATGGGCATGCGGGCGGGCATGCCCGCCGGGCTGACCTCGCTCGTCGTCCAGGTTCAGGCGGTCTTCACCGCCGTCCTGGCCGTCGTCCTGCTGGGGGAGCGGCTCACCGCGCGGCGGATCACCGGCATGGCCGTCGCGCTCGCCGGGCTGGTGCTGATCGCCGCCGACCTGGGCACCGGTGGTCCCATCGGTGCGTTCCTGCTGGTCGTCGGCGCGGCGTTCTTCTGGAGCGCGGGCAACATCGCGGTCAGGAGCGCCGCCCCGCCCAGCTCGTTCCGCTTCATGGTCTGGATCAGCGCGGTCGCGGCCCTGCCCATGCTGGCCCTGTCCCTGCTGGTGGAGGGGGTTCCCCGGCTGGAGTTCTCGGTGGAGGGGAGCCTGTCCGTGCTCTACGTGGCGCTGATCTCCACCCTCGGCGGTTTCGGCATCTGGGGCTTCCTGCTCCAGCGCTACGACGCCTCGGTGGTCGCGCCCTCCGCCCTGCTCGTCCCGGTCTTCGGCATGTCCTCGGCCGCCCTGTTCACCGGCGAACCCATCTCCCCCGTCAAACTCACCGCCGCCACCCTGATCATCTCCGGCGTCCTCTACGCGAGCACCCGAGCCCGTACGACCGCCGCGCGAGTCCGCCCCCGCCCTCACGACCAGAAGATGACCCAGAAGCCGACCGCGAAGACCAGGGAGAGCACCAGGATGATCGCTCCGACGGTCAGGAACAGCACGCCGAGGAGCACGCCGCCGCCCACCCCGTCCAGGCGGGCGCGCTGGGGGCGCGCGGGGTCGTAGACCACCATGACCTGCTGGCCCGGACGGACCTGCGGCGGGTTGGAGCCCAGATCCGACGCGGCCTCCACCACGGAGCCCTGCACCGTCTGGAACTGCAGCGTGGGATAGTACAGGCGGCTGCCGCTGCCGCCTCTGGACCTGCGCAGTCCCACGACGACGCCCGGCACCCGCACCCCGTGCCGCCGCAGCCGGTGATCGACAATCATCACCCGGATGCCGGCCCCGACGGACACCGCTCCGAGCACGATTCCGAACAATGGCACGATTCCAAACAATGGCACGATGCTCATGTCCACCACCGCCTCCTTCTCATCTCGTTCAAGGACCGCTGTCGCAGTCCCGTTCGAGGGCCTGCACCGCGCCGAGTCGCTCCGGCTCAGGAGGACCGCGGATGAGGTTAGAGGCCGACAGTGGAGAACGACTTGTAGATCATTGGGACGCCGCGCCCCCGCCCACCATCCGGGCCGAGGTTAAAACTCCCTGAAACGGTCCGGTCACCACAGGCCCGGAATTACAGTGCCCCGCATGGGTGCCGCACTCGATCACTGGCCCGCTCCACCCCCGGAGGGTTGGAACGCCGATGACCTCGACCGCCTTTCCGAGGGCCCCAACGGTGAACCCGGTTTCTTCGAACGTGCCGAACTGATCGACGGAGCCCTCGTCTTCGCCGCTCCCCAGACACGCTTCCACCAGCGCGTCCTCGCCGGTCTGGCGAACGGCCTGAAAGCCTGTGCCCCCGAGCACCTAACGGCCGTGAATCAGATGGACGTCAAGCTCGGCCACCGAATGCGCCCCTGTCCCGACACATCGTGGTCGTCGACGCGGAGGCCGCCGATGACGACGACCGGACGTTCTACACCCCCGGCGAGGTGCACCTCGCCATCGAGGTGGTATCGCCCGAGTCCGAGGACCGCGACCGCAAGACCAAACCGTTCCGCTACGCCGAGGCGGGCATCCCGCACTTCTGGCGAGTGGAGAACAACAACGGTTCACCCGTCGTCCACGTCTACGAACTGGACCCGGCCACCCGCGCGTACAGCCTCACCGGCATCCACCACGACCACCTGACCGTCCCGGTCCCCTTCGTCCGCGTGACCGACTTCGACAGCGACGGCGGACGCGGCCTGCTCCTGGTCGAGGCCATGGCCACCGCCTGGGGCACCCACCACGACCCCGAAGCGGGCACCGCCGTCTGGTTCCACCTGCCAACCAACGAAACCAACAGAACCGACGGACCCGGCTCCCTCTCCAGCTGACCCATCTGACCGAAGCCCCTCTTTCGAGGCGTACCCCTCCCTCCGGTCACAATGGCGGTCCGAGTCGCGATGCGCCCTGTCAGACGATCACACTCGCCCCCGAGCCAAGCCATGACCGACAACGACAAACCGCAACAAGCCGACCAGCGCCAGCGAATCACGACGGGCCCGATGAACTACAGGGAGCCCCCCCTGCGCTCCTTCCCGCACCGCTGCTTCAGCTACGGCGATGGCCCCAGAACGCCCCCCGTACGGATTGCTTCAGCGTCGAAGAGCCCGATGGGCGGCCCGCGAGGAAGCGACTACGGCCCGCAGGGCGTACGGCGAAGAAGGGTGGCGCGGAGGTGGGTGGGTGTTCCGGGCGGCTTATAAGAATCCGTAACCAGCGCGCCCGCCAGGCCGAAGGCCTGAACCCACAAGACCGCGACCAACGACGGCCGCCCGGAGCACCCACCCACCGGAGCGCGAACACACACCCGGCAGAGCAGCCGACCGACAAGGGAGCCCTGACCGCCCGGAACACACAGAACCCGAACAGACCGCCCGCTAAACGGAAACGGAAGCCGCTGCCTTGGCCGCGGCGGGAAGGGCGTCCGCGATGCGGGAGAGGGCCTCGTCGTCGTGCGCGGCGGACAGGAACCAGGCCTCGTACGCCGACGGCGGCAGGTAGACGCCCTGATCGAGCATCGAGTGGAAGAACGCCCGATAGGCGGCGGTGTTCTGCCTCTGGGCGGTGTCGAAGTCGACCACCCGCTCGTCGGTGAAGAAGATGGAGAACAGGCTCCCGGCACGCTGCAGGCGGTGCGGCACCCCGGCGGCGGCCAGCGCGTCGGCGGCGGCGCGGCCGATGACCAGGGCGGCGGCGTCCACCCGGTCGTAGACGCCCTCGTCGCAGGCGCGCAGGGTGGCCAGGCCGGCGGCACAGGCCAGCGGGTTTCCGGACAGGGTGCCCGCCTGGTAGACCGGCCCCTCGGGAGCGAGGTGGGCCATCACGTCGGCGCGACCGCCGAACGCGGCGGCGGGCAGGCCACCGCCCATGACCTTGCCGAAGGTCATCAGGTCGGCGTCGACCGGATCGAGCCCGTACCAACCCGCCTCCGAGACCCGGAAGCCGGTGAGCACCTCATCGATGATCAGCAGGGCGCCGTGCGCGGTGCACAGCTCCCGCAGCCTGGCGTTGAACCCGTCCAGCGGCGGGACGACGCCCATGTTGGCCGGGCACGCCTCGGTGATCACGCACGCGATCTCGGCGCCGAACGCCTGGAACGCCTCGGTGACCGCCTCGATCGAGTTGTACGGCAGCACCACGGTGTCGGCGGCCGAGGCTCCGGTCACGCCGGGGGTGTCGGGCAGGCCGAAGGTCACCAGGCCGGAACCGGCCGAGGCGAGCAGGGCGTCGACATGGCCGTGGTAGCAGCCGGCGAACTTAATGATCTTGGATCGGCCGGTGAAGCCACGCGCCAGCCGCACCGCGGACATGGTGGCCTCGGTGCCGGAGCTGACCAGGCGGATCTTCTCCACCGGGTCGACCCGGGCGACGATCTCCTCGGCGAGCTCGACCTCGCCGGCCGTCGCCGTACCGAACGAGGTGCCGTCGCGCAGCGCCTCCTGAAGGGCCTCGATCACGGCGGGATGCCGGTGGCCGAGGATCATCGGCCCCCACGAGCAGACCAGGTCGACGTAGCGGTTGCCGTCCACGTCGGTGATGTAGGGCCCCTGCCCCGAAGCCATGAAGCGCGGCGTGCCGCCGACGGCTCCGAAGGCGCGGACCGGGGAGTTGACACCTCCCGGGACGATCTCACGTGCGCGGGCGAACAGGTCCTCGGAGTTCTCAGTACGGCTCACGCCCACCAGGGTAGTCACCGCGGGACGAGCCTCCGCCTGCGGCGTTCCCCGAGGGAAGCCGCCCCGGATTCCGTACCGTGTGTTCGCCCCCACTGAGAGACGGACTGCCCGAGCAGCCACGCCCCGAATCACTATGACCCAGAAAAATCATTCCAGAACGGGACATCCGCCCCGGGACAGCGGGACATCACCTGGGAGATCCTGCCCTCATGGCAGTCACGACGCCCCCCGCACAGCCCCCCGCTGCCCGGCCATCCGGCGTCCACGCCGTGCTCAACGGCGTCCTGGTCTACGGCACGCTGGCGCTGATCGCCGGGGGGATCTACTCCGGCCTGACCTGGCTGACCGGCACGCTGTCCGGCGACGAGGATCCGGTGGCCGGGCTCGTCGCGGCACTGACCGTGGGCGCGGTCTTCCGCCCGGTACGGCTGCGCCTGCAGCATGCCGTGAACCGGCTGCTCCGCGTCGAGCACGACCCCTACCGGGTGGCCGACCGGCTGAGCCGTACCCTGCAGGAGGCCGTCGACCCCGCCGAGGGGCTGGCCACCGCCGTGGTACTGGTCCGCCAGGCGCTGCGCGCCGACGGCGTGGCCGTCGAGGTCCACGGCGGAACCGTCGCCGACGGCGAGTTGGGGGAACGGCCGGTCGAGACTCCGCTGGTCTGGCACGGGGAACCGGTCGGACGGCTGCTCAGCAGCGGTCCCGCCCCCTCGCCGGACCTGCTGAACGTGCTGGCCCGGCACCTGGCCGAGTTGGCGCACGCCGTACGGCTCACCGCGGACCTCCGGCGGTCCAGGGAGCACATCCTCACCACCCGGGAGGAGGAACGGCGCAGGCTCCGCCGCGACCTGCACGACGGGCTGGGGCCGACGCTGGCCAGCCTGGCGATGACCGTGGACGAGGCCAGGCTCCGGCTGGAGCGGGATCCCGAGGCCGTGGAGGGGCTGCTGATCCGCGTGCGCGACCAGATGGGCGCCGCGATCGTCGACGTCAGGGACCTGGTGTACGGTCTGCGCCCGCCCGCGCTGAAGGACTTCGGCCTGGCCGGCTCGCTGAGCTCGCTGGCCGACGCGCCGGGGCCGCGGGTGGACGTCGCGCTGGCCGGTCGGCTGGAGGACGTACCCCCGGCGGTGGAGGTGGCGGCCTACCGGATCGCCCAGGAGGCGCTCACCAACGTCCGCCGGCATGCCCAGGCCACCACCGCCCTGGTACGGGCCGAGGTGGTACGGGCCAAAGGCGTCGGGCCCACGGTCACCGGAGGCGGATCCGGCGGCATGACAGACGCTGCGACGGCGGGCGGCGAGTTACGGCTCTCGATCGCCGACGACGGGATCGGCCTGCCGGAAAAAGTCCGCGGTGGCGTGGGCCTGCTCTCCATGCGCGAGCGGGCGGCGGAAACGGGCGGCTCGTGCACGATCGGGCCGCGTCCGGGCGGCGGCACCGAGGTCGTCGCCCGGCTACCCCTCGGAACGGAAGCACCGTGATCTCCTTCACCGGCGAAGACCTCACGACCTCATTCACGGACAACGGAGCCGGCATGACCTCCCCCGCGACCGCAGCCACCGTGACCGTCCCCAGGAACGAAGACAGAACGACCTTCCCCGGGAACGGAGGCGGAACGACCTCCTCCACCGACGGAGAGCCCACGGTCTCCCCCACGACCGCAGATGCCGTGACTTTCCCCAGGGACGAGAACTCCATGACCTCACCGACAGACGGAGGCGCCGCGGGGAACCGGCGGCGGACGGCGTTGGCCGTTCTCGTCTGGACCGGTGCGGTGCTGGCACCGATCTGCAACCTCCTGGCGATCTGGCTGGCCGAGCTGAGCGCCTCGACCTGGCGCGAGGACTTCATCACCCTGGATCCGACGGTCATCCTGTTCCCGGTCGCCGGCGCGTTCCTCATCACCCGCCGGCCCCGGCTGCTCGTCCCCTGGCTGCTCTGGGCCAGCGGGGTGGTCGGCGCCCTCTACTACCTGATCTACAGCGCCGCCCACTGGCTCTACCTCACCGACCCCGAGGGGATCACCCCCTACCTCGGGTGGCTGGCACTGTGGCTGTGGCTGTGGCACGTTCCGGTGTTCATCTCGCTGCTGCCGTTGCTCTTCCCCGACGGCCGGCTGCCCTCCCGGCGCTGGCGGCCGGTCCTGTACGCCAACCTGGTCCTCATGGTCGGGCACTCGCTGTTCCTGGGACTGGCCCCGGATCCCGAGTTCGAGCTCCAGCTCCCGATCGCGAACCCCTTCGGCGTCGAGGCGCTGCGTGAGATCTCCCCGATCGTGGAGTCGTACATCGGCGCCCCGATGATGGCGCTCACCGCGCTCGGCGTGCTCTCGCTGGTCTTCCGCTACCGGGCGGGCGACACCGAGCTCCGGCGCCAGATCGCCTGGTACGTCGGCGCGCTGGTGGTGCTCCTGCTCTCCTGGATCCTCCGGGTGGCGACCGAATCCTGGCTGCTGAAGGCCACGGAGACCCTCTTCATGGCCGGGGTGCCCCTGTCGATCATCGCGTCGGTGCTGCGCTACCGCCTCTACGGCATCGACGTCGTGCTCAACCGGGCGCTGGTCTACGGCTCCCTCGTCGCGGTCACCGGAGGCGTCTACTTCGGGCTGATCTGGCTGGCCGGTGCCCTGGCCAGCGACCTGGGCCAAGGCGCCGGGCTGATCTCCGCACTGGCCGTGGGCGGTCTCTTCCACCCGGTACGGCTACGCCTGCAGCGGTTGGTGGACCGGGCCTTCGCCGTCGAGCGCGACCCCTACCGGGTCGTCGGCCTGCTCGGCCGTACCGGGCAGGGGGCGCAGGACCCGGCGGCGGCCCTCGGCGAGGCCGTGGCCCTGATCCGCGGGGCGCTGGGAGCCACCGGGGTCGGTGTCGAGGTCCGCACCGGGCGGGGCGCGACGCGTGTGTTCACCGACGGTGAGCTTCGGCCGGGGGTGGCGGAGACGCCGCTGTTCTGGCACGCGGACTGGGTCGGAACCCTGATGGTGGCGGGGGTCCGGCCGGGCCGCGAGCCGATGGAGGTGCTCGCCAGACACCTCGCCGAGCTGGCGCACGCCGTACGGCTCACCGCCGACCTGCACCGCTCCCGGGAACGCATCCGGTCCACCCGCGACGAGGAGCGCCGCAGGCTGGGCAGGGAGCTGCACGACGGGCTCGGCCCGGCGCTGACCAGCGTCACGTTCGCCCTCGACGAGGCGCGCAGAAGGCTCGACACCGACCCTCGGGCCGTCGAGAAGCTGCTGGTCCAGGTCCGCGAGGAGATGATCGCGACGATCGCGTCGGTCCGCGAGCTGGTGTACGGCCTGCGCCCGCCCGCGCTGGACGACCTGGGTCTGGAGGGCGCGCTGCGGGCAACGGCCGGAGAGAGCGCGGTGACCGTGGCCGGTCCGCTGGCCGACCTGCCCGCGGCCGTCGAGGTCGCCGCCTACCGCATCGCCCAGGAGGCACTCACCAACGCCCGCCGCCATGCCGGCGCGACCACCATCCTCATCCGGCTGCGCCGCCTGCCGGGTGAGCTGCGCGTGGAGATCGCCGACGACGGGATCGGCCTGCCCGAGAACCCGGTCGCGGGCGTGGGGCTGACCTCGATGCGCGAGCGGGCGGCAGAGGTGGGAGGCTCATGTGTGATCGGCCGCGGGCCGGGCGGCGGCACGGAGGTGATCGCCAGGTTGCCGGTGGAGGAGACCGAGTGATCACGGTACTGATCGTGGACGACCACCCGATCTTCCGGCAGGGTCTCCGCGGCCTGCTCGGAGCCATGGACATCGAGGTCGTCGGGGAGGCCTCCGGCGGCCAGGAGGCCGTGGCGCTGGCCGCCGAGCTCCAGCCCGACGTGGTCGTGATGGACCTGCAGATGCCCGGCGGCAACGGCATCGAGGCGACCAGGACGATCATCAGGACCAGCCCGCGGATCGGGGTACTGGTGCTGACCATGTTCCGCGACGACGACTCGGTGTTCGCCGCGATGCGCGCCGGGGCGCGCGGTTACCTGCTCAAGGAGGCCGGTGCCGAGGAGATCGCCCGCGCTGTACACGCCGTCGCCGCCGGCGAGGCCATCTACGGGCCCGAGATCGCCCGCCGCGTCCTGACCTACTTCACCGGCATGCCCGATCCGTCACGTACCGCCTTCCCCGAGCTCACCGAGCGGGAGCGGGAGGTGCTCGGGCTGGTCGCCCAGGGCAAGGGCAACAACGAGATCGCCGGGCTCCTCTTCCTGTCCGGCAAGACCGTGCGCAACCACGTCTCCAACATCTTCATGAAGCTCCAGGTGGCCGACCGCGCCCAGGCGATCGTCCGCGCCCGCGAGGCCGGCCTGGGGGGCTCTCCCTGACCGGGCGGCTGCTCCGTACCAGAGTCACTCGCAGACGTCGGCGAGAAACTCCAGGACGCGGAGCGGATCGGGCAGCGGGCGGCCGTCCGGCGGGCGCAGCCACGAGCAGTGCTGGCCACCGGGCAGGAGCGAGGGCGGGGCGAGGACGTAGCTGTCGCGGCAGTGCCAGCGCAGGCCGGGCATCTCGTCGATGGTGGACGGGCCGAAGTCGAGGGCGCAGGACCACCACTCGTCCTCGTCGTCGGAGACGTTACGGGTGGCCACATAGAACAGGGCCCGGTCGCCGTTGACGGCGACCGGGCCCTGGGCTGCGCCGGCGGAGTCCATGTTCGCGAGGGCGGTGCGCCCCGCGGCGAGCGGTACGTCGAACACGTCGAACACCCGCCCCGTGGGGAGAATCACATTCGCCTCGGGTTCGTACCGCCACCAGTTGGTCAGCAGGGTGGGGTCGGTGGTGGCCTGCATCTGCCAGGCCACCGAGAGGGGGTGGCATCCCGGGTCGGGACAGCCGACGCGGTCGCAGGAGCAGGAGCGCGAACCGCCTCTCAGCGGCCGCGCGCCCAGACAGCTCGCCCAGCCCAGCGCGGCGTACTCCAGCACAGAACTGATCATCTGCTTCGGATGGCCATGTCGTCTGTTTCGACGAACCATCGGTACCCCGACCATTGTGTCCTCCGTCGTCCGCGCATCCCGCGTGCCACCCGGATGCGACGACCTGTCCACACTCTGGTCAGTGGGAACGTCAAACCCCCCAGGGTCTACGCCACCTGGGACACATCCGCACCGGTTATCGCACTCTAACGCACACGTATCTCCAGCAAGCGACGAACCTCCAGTTCTCGGTACGTGCCGCCGATCTCATCTCAGCTTCGCGGCGACCTCGGTCGCCCAGTAGGTGAGGATCATGTCGGCCCCCGCCCTGCGGATGGCGACCAGCGACTCCATGATCACCCGATCCCGGTCGATCCAGCCGTTCGCGGCGGCGGCCTCGACCATGGCGTACTCGCCGCTGACCTGGTACGCCGCCACCGGCACGTGCACGGCGTCGCGCACCTGGCGCAGGATGTCGAGGTAGGCCAGGGCCGGCTTGACCATGACGGCGTCGGCGCCCTCGTCGAGGTCCAGCCGCACCTCGCGCAGCGCCTCCCCGACCGGCCCCGCCGCGTCCTGCTGGTAGGCGTTGCGGTCGCCGAACTGCGGAGCGCACTCGGCCGCCTCGCGGAACGGGCCGTAGAACGCCGAGGCGTACTTGGCCGAGTACGCGAGGATCGGGACCTGCTCGAAGCCGTCGCCGTCCAGGGCCGCCCTGATCGCCGCCACCTGGCCGTCCATCATGCCGCTCGGTGCGATCACCTGCGATCCGGCCCGTGCCTGGGCCACCGCCGCGGCCGCGTAGCGCTCCAGGGTGGCGTCGTTGTCGACCTCCCCCTCAGCGGTCAGGATGCCGCAGTGCCCGTGGTCGGTGAACTCGTCCAGGCAGGTGTCGGTCATCACGACCATCGTGTCACCCACGTCGGAGACCAGATCGGCGACGGCTCGCTGGACGATCCCCTCCGGGTCGTCGGCCGCCGACCCCCTGCCGTCCTTCACCGCGGGGATGCCGAACAGGATCAGCCCGCCCACCCCTGCCTCGGCCGCCTCGTGGGCGGCCTTGCGCAGCGAGTCGCGGGTGTGCTGGAACACCCCGGGCATCGAGCCGATCGGGTTCGGCTGGTCGATGTCCTCCTTCACGAACATCGGCAGCACCAGTTCCGCCGGGTGCAGCCGGGTGCCGGCCACCATCCGGCGCATCGGTGCCGTGCGGCGGAGCCTTCGCGGGCGTGCGACAGGGAACTGGGCCGTCATGGTGTCTCCCCCTCCCCCCGGCCGGTAGGGGACTGCGGGCCGGAGAAGCTCGATGTGTGTGCCGGCTCACCGCTCGCCGCGACGCGCCGCTGTCTCATGGCGCGCCGCCCGGCACCGCACATCACGCACCGCGTTCCGCGGCACTCCGGTCGCCACGCCCCACCACCTGTGGCGACGCACCGCCTGCCGGGGCGCCGCCGGTCACGGCCCGGCGCGCTCGCGCGGGACCGTCGAGCACGGCCTGCCCGCCCTTTTCGCGCGGGCAGCCGCCTTGTTCAAGGTTACTTGGCGCGGCGCCGGGCCCCTCTTCGGGTCTGCGAGGGCCTGCGGGGAGCGTCCCCCGCCATGACCGCGGCCTGCCGCTGCTTGGCACCGTACTCCGCCAGCGCCGCCGCGAGGGCGGAAGTCGAAGGTTTGTCTGCCATGACGTCGACCCTGAGCCCGAATTCCTCCGCGGTCTTGGCGGTCTGCGGGCCGATCACGGCGATGACCGTGACGTTGTGCGGCTTGCCCGCGATGCCGACCAGGTTGCGGACGGTGCTCGACGAGGTGAACAGCACCGCGTCGAACCCACCGCCCTTGATCGCCTCGCGGGTGGGGGCGGGCGGCGGCGCGGCGCGGACGGTCCGGTAGGCCGTCACGTCGTCGCATTCCCAGCCGAGCTCGATCAGCCCGGCCACCAGCGTCTCGGTCGCGATGTCGGCACGCGGCAGCAGCACCCGGTTGATCGGGTCGAGCATCGAGTCGTACGGGGGCCACTCGACCAGCAGGCCCTCCGACGACTGCTCGCCGGACGGCATCAGATCGGGCCTGACGCCGAACTCCACCAGGGCCCGCGCGGTGCTCTCGCCCACGGCCGCGACCTTGAGCCCGGCGAACGCGCGGGCGTCCAGGCCGTACTCCTCGAACTTCTCGCGCACCGCCTTGACCGCGTTCGCGCTGGTGAAGGCCACCCACTCGTAGCGTCCGGTGACCAGGCCCTTGATCGCCCGATCCATCTGCTGCGGGGTGCGCGGCGGCTCGACGGAGATCGTGGGGACCTCCTCGGGCACCGCGCCGTACGAACGCAGCTGGTCGACCAGGCCGGCCGACTGCTCCTTGGTCCTGGGCACCAGCACCCGCCAGCCGAACAGCGGTTTGGTCTCGAACCAGGACAGCCGGTCGCGCATGCCGACGGCCTCCCCGACCACGATCAGCGCGGGCTCGACCATCCCGGCGTGCTTGAGATCGGGCCCGATCCGGCCCAGCGTGGTCACCACGGTGTGCTGCTCGGTCGTGGTACCCGCGCTGCTGATCGCCACCGGCGTCGAGTCGGGACGGCCCGCCGCGATCAGCGCCTTGCCGATCGGAACGGCCTCGGCGACGCCGTTGTAGATCACCAGAGTGCCCGCTCCCGCGGCGTAGGCGGACCAGTCCTTGATCTGGGTCGCGTCCACCACCCGGAACTCGGGCACCGACACCGCGGCCGGGATCCCGGCATAGGTGAGCACCGCCGTGGCCGGGGGCACACCGGGCACGATCTCGAAGTCCACCTCCGCCTTGGCGCAGGCCGCGACCTCCTCGGTGATCGAGGAGAAGAACATCGGGTCGCCCGCGCACAGCCGCACGACGCAGCTGCCGCCCTTGGCTGCCTTGACCGCCTTCAGCGAGACGGCGCCCTCCTCTGCCGTGCCGACGATCTCGACGCCCTCGCGGCAGTGACGTAGCAACGAGCCGTACGCCTCCTGGTCGAGGATGACGATGTCCGCTCTGGAGAGCAGATCGGCACCGCGTAGCGTGAGCAACCCCTCATCGCCGGGCCCCGCGCCGACAAAGGCGACGAACCCGGACGGATGCTCGAAGGTGGTACTTCCGGAGCTCAATGTGCTTGCTCCCCTATCAACGTGCCGGCCCCTTCGGCGATCATCTCGGCCGCGAGGTCGCGACCGAGATCCATGGGCGCAGAAGAGCTCCCGGCGGCGGACTTGCGCACCGCCCGCCTGCCGTCGACGGCGACGGCAGCGGCGGTCAAAACCAGATCGTGCCCGCGGGAGGCCGCGTACGTGCCCAGCGGGGCGGCGCACCCCGCCTCCAGGGCGTTGAGCACCGCGCGCTCGGCGGTGACCTCGGCGCGGGTACGCGCGTCGTCGAGCACGCTCAGCAGCTCGATCATGTCGGCTCTGTCGGAGCGGCACTCCACGGCCAGCGCTCCCTGACCGGGGGCGGGGAGTATCTCCTCGACCTCGAAGATCTGGGAGATCTCGGCCTCGCGGCCCAGTCTGCCGAGCCCGGCGGCGGCGAGCACGACCCCCTGCAGCTCACCCGAGGTCACCTTGCCGATCCGGGTGTCGGCGTTGCCCCGGATGGGCACGTAGTCGAGATCAGGACGGATCATCCGAAGCTGGGCGATCCTGCGCGGGGAGCCCGTGCCGATCTTCGCTCCGGGCGGCAGGTCGGCCAGCTTGGCGGCGCTCACCAGGGCGTCCCTGGGGTCGTCGCGCGGCGGGATCGCCGCGATGACCACGCGCGGGTCGGGCGTGGTGGGCAGGTCCTTCAGCGAGTGCACCGCGAAGTCGATCGAGCCCTCGATCAGCTCGTCACGGAGCGCGCTGACGAAGACGCCCGTACCGCCGAGCTGCGTGAGATCGCCCTTGGTCACGTCGCCGAAGGTGACGACACCGACGAGCTCGACGGCCCTTCCGGTCAGCTCGGTGAGGCGGTCGGCGACCAGGCCCGACTGCGTGGTCGCCATGACGCTCCGCCTCGTTCCCAGCCGGAGCGGAGGAGAAATGCTGCTCACAAGCCTGCCTCCTTCTTGCTCGGCTCGGTGTTCCTACCCTGCTCGACGTCGATCGTCTCGATACGCCGCACCGCTTCGGGCACCTTCGGGTCAAGATTGAACAGTTCGCGGAGTGCTTCCGCATAATGATCGCCCGCCGGAGACTCCGCCAGCTGCTTGACACGCACTGTGGGCTCGTGGAGTAGCTTGTCGACCACCCGCCTGACGGTCTGGGTGACCTCGGCCCTGACGCGTCCGTCGAGTTCGGGAAGCCGCGCGGCGAGGCGTTCGAGCTCCGTCTCGACCACCTGCGCCGCCTTGCTCCGCAGCGCCACCACGGTCGGCGTGACGCGCGCGGCGCGCTCGGCCGACAGGTAGGCGGCGACCTCCTCGGCGACGATGCCGCGCACGGAGGCCACGGCCTCGGCCCGGCCACCGTCGTCGGTGCCGGCGTCGGCCCCGCTCTCCTGCATGGACTCCAGGTCGACCAGCGTCACGCCGGGCAACCGCCGTACGGCGAGGTCGACGTCGTGCGGCAGGGCCAGGTCCAGTATGAACATCCGGTGCGGAGTCACCATGTCGGCGGTGACGACCACGTCGGTGGCGCCGGTGCAGGAGATGACCAGGTCGGCCCTGGCCAGTTCCCTCTCCAGGTCGCCGAACTCGGCGGCCCGGCCGCCGACCGTCTGCGCCAGCCGCACCGCGCGCTCGTGGGTCCGGTTGACCACCACGATGTCGGTGAGGCCCGCCCGCTGCAGGGTCGCGGCCGCCAGGGCGCTCATCGAGCCCGCACCGACCACCAGGGCCCGCGCTCCCTCAAGGGGACCGAGGGTCCGCTCGGCGAGCGTGAGCCCGACCCCGACGAGGGAGGCGCCGGCCCGGTCGATGCCGGTCTCGGTGTGCGAGCGCTTGCCCACCCGCAGTGCCTGCTGGACGAGCTCGTTGAGCGTCGGGCCGAGCGTGCCCTCCTCCTGGGCCAGCCTGAGCGCCGAACGCACCTGGCCGAGGATCTGCCCCTCGCCCAGGACCATCGAGTCGAGGCCCGAACCGACCGAGAACAGGTGCTCGATCGCGCGATCCTCGTAGTGCACGTAGAGGTGGGCGGCCAGCTCGTCCATGGGGACGCCGGAATGGGTGCTGAGCAGCCAGGAGATCGACGTCACCGCGGCATGGAACCGGTCGGCCTCGACGTAGACCTCGACCCGGTTGCAGGTCGAGACGACCATGGCCTCGACGACGTGGACATCCCGGTGGACGTCCTGGAGCAGCTTCACCAGCGAGTCACCGGAGACGGAGACCCGTTCCAGCAGGGCCACCGGGGCCGTGCGGTGGCTCAGGCCGACGACGAGAACGCTCATCGACCCTCCACCGCCTTCCCCGAGAGGGCACGGTCCGCCCTCGTCGTCTCCATGTTCGTGGTCGCCCGGGAAGGCCTGAAGAGTGCGTGCCCGTCAGTTCGTGTGCGGTGCTTCCTCACAAGTCCACCGCCTCGGGCCACTCCTCGGCCATCGCGGGCCCCCCACTCATCCGATCCGTCTTACGTTGCTCGTGGAACGCAAGGATCTGTAGTTCAATCGATAGGTCGACTTTACGGATATCAACGCCTTCTGGAACAGAAAGTACAACGGGGGCAAAGTTCAGGATGCTGGTGACCCCCGCGGCAACGACCCGGTCGGCCACCTGCTGGGCCGCCACGGCCGGTGTCGCAAGCACCACGATCGACACTCCCCGCCGTCGTATCACGGCTTCCAGCTCGTCGATGTGCTCCACATTCAATCCCGCGATGTGGTCGCCCACCACTTCGGGGTCCGCGTCGAGCAGCGCCGCGACCCTGAATCCTCGGGAGACGAACCCGCCGTAATTGGCGAGCGCACGACCGAGGTTACCCACTCCGACGATGGCGACGGCCCAGTCCTGGGTGAGGCCCAGCTCACGGGAGATCTGGTAGATCAGATACTCGACGTCGTAGCCGACCCCTCGGGTGCCGTACGACCCGAGGTGGGAGAGGTCCTTGCGAAGCTTGGCGGAGTTGACGCCGGCCGCGACGGCCAGGTCCTCCGAGCTCACGGTCGCCAGGCCACGCTCGGCCATGCCGTTCAGCGCTCGCAGATAGAGCGGCAGCCGGGCGACGGTCGCCTCGGGTATGCCGCGTTCGCGGGCTTGGGACAGACGGCGGATCACGTGCCGGAGCTCCAGGGGGACAGGCGACCGGCGCGGCCCGGACGCGACGGATGACGAGGTGAGGCCACTGTCATTCAGGTTAGTCCTTTTGTGAACCGGTGCACAAAGTGAGTGTTCACAATCTTGGCCACCCCCTCCGCCGGTTCGCGGTCCGCCCCCCTCATCAGGGCCCTGACCTGCGCCTCCGGCAGGTTCCCCGAGGCCGTCACCGGACCGCCCACCGCTCACCGGGCAGGCCGGCGGGCAGTCCGGCGTGGCGCCCTGACTCGGCTACCGTGGCGGTCATGTCACCCCGAGACCACCGCATCACCCTGCTCGGCAAGCCCGGTTGCCACCTGTGCGACGACGCGCGGGCGGTGATCGAACGGGTCGCCGCCGAACTCGGCGTCCCGTGGGAGGAACGCGACATCACGGCCTCAGCGGAGGATCAGGCACGGTACTGGGAGATGATCCCGGTCACCTTCGTCGACGGCGTGCAGCACGACTTCTGGCGCGTCGACGAGAACCGCCTCCGCGCCGCCCTCGGCGCCTGAGACGTCTCACCTGATCCGGCGCGCGGACGACCACCGCCCGCGCGCCGTGGTCACGGCCTGAAGGCCGTCGGGAGCGGCATCACCTTCGCGGCGTTCATGGTGAGCTCGATGACGTTGGTGGCGAGCACCATCGGCTGGCGCTCGGTGACGAAGCGCTCCGTGTGCGGCTGGCGTTGATGGTCGCTGTAGGCGACCTCGTCACGGTAGATCTCGTAGACGATGCGCTGGAGCGGCGCCGACTTCACCGAGTGGCAGGCGTAGATGAGCGTGTCCGGCTCGGATCGGCGTACCGCCTCGACGGTCTCCTCGGCGAGCCGGTCGAACCTCTCGCCGGTGCCGTCGAGGAGGGTGAAGACGGTCAGCATGCCGAAGATGCTCGGTGAGGGACGGCCCGAGCCGCCCGGCAGGTCACCCGCCCCGCCCGGTCCACCCGGGTACCTGGCGCCGCTTGCGGGGGCGGCGCCGAATGCCTGGTCATAGCCAGGGAAACCGCCTCGCCCCTGGTCCATGCCCGGGGAGGGCGCGCCGCCGAACGCCTGGTCGGCGGGCATCGGCTGGAGACTGCCCGGCCTGCCGAACTCACCGGTGGCGGGCCCGGTGGGCCTGCCGAACTCACCGGTGCCCGGGCCGGACTGCCTGCCGGGACCGGGAGCCCCGTGCCTGCCGAACTCGTGGGCCGGAATGTCGTACTCGCCGGTCGCCGGCCCCCCGGACGGCATGCCGAACTGACCGGTGACCGGCGGCTGTCCCCCGGGGGCGCCACCCCGTCTGCCGAGGTCGCCGCCGAACGGCTGGTCGGGGGAGGGCATGCCGTACTCACCCGCCATGAACATCCCGGTGGCGGGTCCGCCGAACCTGTCGTCGCTCGGCGGAGGCTGCTGCCCCATGCGCGCCGCGTAGTCGACCTCCTGGTCGCCCGCACGGTACTCGGCGACGAGGTCGCCGAGCCCGGAGCGGCGGGGAGGCTCCTCGGCCAGGGTCCGGCCGCCGGGGGCCTCCTGGGACATCCTGCGTCCGGCGACCTGCACGTCGCGGGGCTGGTACTCGGGGGGCCGGAGTGTCGGGAGGCGCTTCTCCCAGTCGTCGTCCTCGGCCTCCTCGTCGTCCTCGTAGGGCGCGAGCGGACGGAGCAAGGCGTACCAGACGGCGGCGGCGGTGACGAGGAGCAGCAGCGCGGTGAACATTCCGGGCACCGCGAAGCTGACGGCTCCCACCAGCGCGAGACCGGTGGGGCCGAGCACCAGGAGCGCGTGCATGTTGTCGGCGTCGTAGTCGTCGCCGCCGCGCCAGCGCATGACCGCGAGCAGCAGTCCGGCCAGCAGCACGATCGCGACGATCACGTGGACGACAAGCAGCAGGTATTTCGACGGCAGGTCCCAGTGGTGGCTACCCAGCGGGAGGACCTTGGCGAAGTCCTTGTCCTGCAGGACCGGGTCGACCGCCAGGATCACCGTCGCGATGACGGTGAGTGCGATCCCCAGGAGCCATGAGGCGAACCTGGCCGTGCCCTTACGGGCCAGCAACTGGATGGCTCCGACAGCCAGCCACAGGGGCGCCAGCATGGATCCGGTCAGTTGATAAACACGAAATGTTCCTGCCCCGAACCCGGTTATGTAGCCGATGGCGATTACTCCGAGTGAGACGGAGAGAGACGCCGTCGTGATGCTCCAGGCGATCAGCCAGCCCTTGGGCTCACTGCGAAGACGGCTGATGAGAGCACCGGTGGCGATGACGGCGAGCAATGCACCGGCGAAGGCGATGACAGCGACGAGGACTTCCATGGTGTCTCCAATGCTGCCGGACATTACCCCCTAACCGGTAGCCGAACCCTCGGTCGGCTCCCGGAGTCGGCATGAAACAACCGACCCAACACCGTATCTGGTGATTACCCCCAGTCACGGCGCTTCGAAGTGGATTGTGGAATTACCGCTTGGTTTCCTAGAGTGATCAGGCACGCCGTACCCCCTTCCCCTCAGGGATACCGGATGCCTGAAACGTGGCCGCTCGCCGGGCACCTCCCCACGACCGTCGGGATGGCCCAGCCCGTCCGCAGTAACGACCTCACTCTGCGTGAGGACGCCTCCGAAGAACTCCGGAGGCTCGTTTTGCGTGCCAAAACCGGAGACACGGATGCTTTTGGCACGCTCTATGATCGCTACCTCACCCTGGTCTACCGCTATGTCTATTTCCGGGTCGGCTCACACCCGCTGGCCGAGGATCTCACGAGCGAGACCTTTCTCCGCGCGCTCCGCCGGATCACTGACTTCACGTGGCAAGGGCGTGATTTCGGGGCCTGGCTCGTGACCATCGCGAGGAACCTGATCACCGATCACTTCAAGTCCGGCAGGTACCGTCTTGAGGTCACAACGGCCGAGGTGATCGACACCCCGCTCGACGGCCCGCACATCCCGGAGAACGCCGTCGTCATCTCGATGATCAGCGACCGGGTGCTCAGCGCCGTCCGCGACCTGGGCCCCGAGCAGCAGGAGTGCGTGGTGCTGCGCTTCCTGCACGGCATGTCGCTGGCGGAGACCGCGCTCATCATGGGCAAGAAGAGCGGCGCGATCAAGGCGCTGCAGTTCCGCGCGATCCGCTCCCTGGCCCGCGCGCTCCCCTCGGACCTGGGCTGACGCCGCGCCCGTGCCCCTTACCCCGCCCCAAAGGACCCCGCCCGGGGGAGCCTGCGGGAAGAATCCCGCGTCCGGCCGGGCGCAAGAGGATTGTTCACCATGCCGATGCCGGTGCGGCGCGTAACCTGACGTGCGGAGTCGTCGTTAGGCAAGTGACACCGATGGATCATGAGCTGGGGGCGGCAGGGAGCGTTCATGGGGAAGTGGCTGCCCGGAATCTCACGGAGATCGCAGGCTCACATCCAAAACCGCGTGTCGCGCCTCGGTAACCGCATGGCGGCCACCCCCCGTCCCGAGTTCCACGCCAGGCTCCGCGAGCAGCTCACCCAGCCCCCTCCCGGAGCGGACCTCGCGGAGCGGCCGCCGACCGGCCCGCGCCACTCCCGGCGCAGACCTCGTACGGGGCTGTTCACGCAGTTGCTGAGCGTCGTCCTGGTGGCCGCGATGGTCACCTCCGGTATATGGACCTCCCGGTCGATGCCCGGTGACACCTTCTACCCGCTCAAGCGCGCCGCCGAGAGGACGCTGTTCCACCTGAGCACCGACGAGGCCGAGCGGGCCGACCGCTCCTTCGGCTACGCGGAGACCCGCGCCCGCGAGGTCGAGGAACTCCTGGGCTCCGGCGAGCGCGAGGACATGATCGGGGAGACCCTCCAGGCGATGGAGGACACCACTCGCTCCGCGGTGACCTCCCTCAGGCAGGTCCGGCGCCGTGACGCCGCGAACGCCAGGGAGCTCAAGCGCTTCGTCCAGAAACAGCGCACCCAGATCAGTGGGATGATCCCCAAGATGGATGCCGAGGATCAGATCAAGGCCCACGTCTACCTCAACTACATCGACGGTCTGGCCCCACCCGATTAGCCTGTTCCGTCCAGGTCATGCCATGCCGTATGACATCGAGACGTCACATTTGGCTAACACGGCGGCTACCGATCTACCCCCCGTGTCCCGGTTAAGCTGAGGTGCTATGAGGCGGCTACTACGACGACGGGGCGAAACGGCGACGGTCGGGGAGCAGGCGGCCGGGGAGGTCGCGGCCGCGGCCGCCGTGGCGATGCCGATGGCCGAACCCGACCCGGTGGCCGCCGCCTTCTTCGACGTCGACAACACCATGATGCGCGGCGCGTCCATCTACCACTTCGCCCGGGGCCTCGCCTCCCGGGGCCTGTTCACCAGCAAGGACCTGTTCAGGTTCGCGCTCGGCCAGGCGGTCTTCCGGGTCCGCGGCGACGAGAACCCGGCCCACATCGCAGAGGCCAGGGAGACCGCGCTGGCGTTCGTGGCGGGCAGCAAGGTCGAGGAGATCATCCGGCTCGGTGAGGAGATCTACGACGAGGTGATGGCCGACCGCATCTGGGCGGGCACCCGCGCCATCGCGCAGGCACACCTCGACGCCGGCCAGCGAGTCTGGCTGGTCACCGCGACCCCGGTGGAGCTGGCCCGCGTGATCGCCCAGCGCCTCGGCCTGACCGGTGCCCTCGGCACCGTCGCCGAGACCGAGAACGGCGTCTACACCGGCCGCCTGGTCGGCGACCTGCTCCACGGCCCGGCCAAGGCGGAGGCCGTCAGGGCTCTGGCCCGCAGGGAGGGGCTCGATCTGACCCGCTGCTCCGCCTACAGCGACTCGGCGAACGACCTGCCGCTGCTCTCCCTGGTCGGCCACGCCACCGCGATCAACCCCGACGCCGAGTTGCGCGACTTCGCCAGGGAGAACGGCTGGGAGATAAGGGACTTCCGCACGGGGCGTAAGGCGACCTTGATCGGCCTGCCCATCGCGGCGGGCGCCGGGGCCCTCGCGGGGAGCATCGCCGCCGCCATCGCCCTGCGCCGCCACTACCGTTCCGGCGGCTGACCCGCCCGCCGCTCCGGCGCCCGCAGGACGGCCTGGCGCGGCTCCGGTCAGCCTGCCGTACCGGCGGCCGTGATCCGGTCCAGCAGCGCGGACAGTTCCCGGTTGACGGCCTCCGGGCGTTCCAGGCCGATCATGTGGCCGGCCTCGGGGAACACGACCAGCCTGGCGCCCGGCACGGCCTCGGCGATGCGCCTGCTGTGCGCCGGTGGAGTGAGACGGTCACGGTCCCCGACCATGACAAGCGTCTCGACCCCGCCGAACGCGGCCAGCGCGGCCAGCTTGTCGTGGATGAGGAAGTCACGAAAGAAGCCGACCATGACCTCCGTCGGGGTGGCCGCGGCCATGTCGTTGACGAAGCGCACGTGCTCGCGCGGGGCGCGGGGCCCGAAGGCGACGTACCGGGTCACCGGCAGGTTGGTGCGAGATTTGAGGGCCACGCCGCGGTCGATGAGCGTGCCCCTGGCCAGCATGCGTTCGAACATGAGGGGCGTGACGCGCGGGGCGAGCCGCCCGATCGGCCCGGGGAGCCCGAACGTGCTGCCGTTCAGCTGCCCGGACGACGTGCTCAGCAGGGCCACTCCCGCCACCCTGGCGGCGAACGTCTCCGGATGCCGCCCGGCGAACGCCATGACCGTCATACCGCCCATGGAGTGGCCGACGAGGAGCACCGGCAACCCCTCGGGCACGGTGGCCTCGATCACCGCGGCGAGGTCGTCACCAAGCCGATCGACGGTGCAGGCGTCGAGGGCACCCGCCGAGGAGGCGCCGTGCCCGCGCTGGTCGTAGAAGATCAGGGTGGCCCGGCCGGCGAGCGCCTCGCGCTGGAAGTGCCAGCAGTGCCTGTTCATCACCCAGCCGTGCGTGAAGATCACAGCCAGCTCGGGCGCCCCGGCCTCCTCGATGTCGACCGCGAGCCGCACGCCGTCATCGGTGGTGACGGTGGCCGACCGGCCGCGGTGCCCGCCGAGCACCGTGCCCGCGTACGCCCTGCGCCGCCGTACGGCGACTCCCAGTACCGCCCCCACGGCCAGCCCGGCGATGGCGGCCCCTGTCGCGGTACGGCCTGCGCCCATGACCACTCCCTTGATCCGGAAGACCGATGTTGAGCACACCATACCGACGGAAAGCACTCGTTGTTAGACGTCGTGACTAATAAAAACCACCCCCGTTTGCCCGCCGGGCGCGCGCCCGCGCGACAGGTCTCCATCCGGATCGGCGGGAGGCCGGAGAGCCTCAGAAGAAGGGCGGGAACGCGTGGCCGCGCTGGAGCCGGAGCTCGTCCAGCTGCTGCTGGATGGTCTCCCGGACCTGGTCCGTGAGGTTGAGGACCAGCATCGGGTCGTCGGCGTCGGCCGGGGCGAACTCGTCGGTACGGATCGGCTCACCGAAGCTGATCATCCACTTGGACGGGAGCGGGACCAGCCCGAGGAGCCCGAACCAGGGGAACAGCGGCGTGACCGGCAGGTAGGGAAGGCCGAACACCCTGGCCAGGAGACGCAGGTCACCGATCTTGGGGTAGATCTCCTCGGCGCCCACGATGGCGCAGGGAACGATCGGCACGCCCGCGCGGATGGCGGAGGCGACGAAGCCGCCCCGCCCGAAGCGCTGCAACCGGTAGCGATCGGAGAACGGCTTGCCGACCCCCTTGAACCCCTCGGGAAAGACACCGACGAGTTCGCCCTTGCGGAGCAGCCGGTCGGCGTCCTCGCGGCAGGCGAGGGTGTGGCCGGTCTTACGGGACAGATGCCCGAGCACCGGGAGCCGGTAGACCAGGTCGGCCCCCAGCAGGCGGAGCGCGCGGCGCGCGGGATGTTCGTCGTGCAGGGCCACCTGCAGCATGAGCCCGTCAAGCGGGATGGTGCCCGAGTGATTGGCCACGACCAGGGCGCCGGAGTCGTCGGGCACGTTGTGCAGGCCGACGGTCTCGGTGCGAAACCAGTGGCGGTACACCGGGCGGATCAGCTCCAGCAGCACCCTGTCGGTGAGCTCGGGATCGAACCCGAACTCGTCGACCTCGTACTCTCCGGTCACCCGGCGCCGCAGGAAGGCGAGCAGTTCGGCCAGCCTCTGATCGTCGCCTCCGCCCGCCGGCGGCCCGGGGAAAGGCTCGTCCGGCGTCTCCTCGGCGACAGGCTCGCCAAAGGTGCGGGCGCGGGTGATGGGAATCACCTCGGCCTCCCGGCTCTCCCCTGCCGTCTCGGTCATTCCGTCACCGCCCGGGACAGCACGTCCATCATGGCGGCGGGAAGGCCACCGGCCAGATCCCGCGCGCGGATGAAATCCTCGAAGGCGGTGGCGGTGGAGAACTTCGGCTTCCAGCCGAGAGCCGCGGACAGCAGGGTGGTGTCGACCACCCGGCCGTGACACATCAGGCGGAGTTGCTCGGGGGAGAAGTCGACCAGCCCCGCACCGCGGGCGAGGTCGCCCATGAGACCGAAGACGGGAGAGGGCATCGGAAGCGAAAGCAGGCCCACCCTGCGCGCGCACTGCGACAGGAGCAGCACGCCGTCCCCGGCCACGTTGAACGTGCCGGGGTGGTCCTCCATCGCCATCCGCCGCAGCACCTCGACCGCGTCGTCCTCGTGAACGAACTGCAGCCGCGGGTCGAACCCGAACACGGTCGGCAGGACGGGCTGGGCGAAGTAACGCGTCAGTGGGGAGTCGACGCCGGGACCCATGAAGTTGGCGAACCTGAGCGTCGACACGACCATGTCGCGGCGCCGCCTGGCAAAGCCCCGGACATAGCCCTCCACCTCGGAGGCGTCCTTGGCATAGCCGTGGCTCGGCGGCTCGGCAGGCTCGGCGTTCTCCGTGAAGACCGCGGGATCGTGCGGGGAGGAACCATAGACGGCGGTGGTGGAGCGCACGACGACACGGCGGACCGTCGCGGACCGCTGACAGGCACCGAGCAACTGCATGGTGCCGATGACGTTGTGCTCCTTCATGAGTGCCCGGCCACCGCTCCGGGGAGGAGCGCTCACCAGGCTCATGTGAACGACGGTGTCGATGTCGGCGGCCGCGATCACCTGCGCGATGTCGGGGCTGCGCAGATCGACGCGGACGAACTCCGTCCGGCCGAGAGGTACGCCGCCATCACCTGAGAGCGAGGGCGGCGGCACCGTATCCACTCCGATGACCCGGTCGATATCCGGGTCATCCGCGAGAACGCTCGCCACTCGGGCGCCGATGTGGCGCGAGACCCCGGTGACAAGCACGGTGTGGGTCATCGGCGCCTCGCAGATCCGCGCTGTTACTTCTTGTTACGCCGCTGGATGCGGGTCTTCTTCAGAAGCTTGCGGTGCTTCTTCTTCGCCATGCGCTTACGGCGCTTCTTGATCACAGAGCCCACGGGACCCCCAGGTAGCTGGTAGCCGAGAATGTCAAACCGGCATGCGATAGCACACCGGCACAACAGACTACCGGCGATCCACGGTAGATCGCCCCTGGGGGGACCCCGGGCACATCAACTCACGACGTGGCGTACACGTCGCTACCTCGACGAGACAGCGGCCTGTCACACACCGGTCGCACCGGAAATCATGCTCCGGCCCGACCGGAAGGGACAGACTCACGAGCCGTCAGCGCGCCTCGCCCACCTCACGGCCGGATGTTCCCTCCACCGGCCGCTCGGCTCGGCGCGCCGAGCCCCCTGTCTCAACCTGCCTCGATGTAGGCATCCCTGAGATAATCGTGCACCGCCTGCTCAGGCACCCGGAAGGATCGACCGACCCGGATGGCCGGCAGCTCGCCCGAATGCACGAGTCGGTACACAGTCATCTTGGACACCCTCATGACAGTGGCCACTTCTGCCACCGTCAGGAACTTCACCTCGCTGAGAGGTCTTTCGCCTGCACCCATCGGACGCCTCTTCCGCACGTGTATCCGGGTTATCCCCACTGGTGCCATTGCTCACGCACGTGTACTGCCGTCAGCGTAAGTCGGGAGGCCGGGCACGCAAACCCCCTATTTTCTCAGCCCCCTGAGCCTCACGTCAGTGAAACCGACAAAATCGCTGGCCAGCAGCCGGACCGTGCCCCTTTTTTCGATCTTGGAACGGACCAACTGTCTCCTATTAGAGTCGCCCACAATCACCAAAAAGTTGGCAAACGGTCGGCGAGCTCCGTGGAATGCAGGCGCGAAATACCTGTATAGGGATGACCCAATTTGCGCATCCCCCGTCTCAGAGGGCTCGTGCGACCCTCTCGACCAGATGGTGTGTCAGCGGTTCGTAATACCTCGGTAGCACGTTGTCATCGAGCGGGACGGTCACCGCGATCTTGCCCTCGGCCTCCCCGACGAAGAGCGCGGGGTCGTTGCTGTCGGCGAATCCGACGGTGAGGATGCCCGCCTCGCCCGCCGCTCCGGCCCAGCCGTGATCGGCGATCACCAGATCGGGACGGTCCGCGTCGAGCTCGGCGATCATGGCCCGCATCGGGGCGGGGTCGTGGGTGTGCACGAAGGCGCCCTTGTCGTCGAGCATCGCGACGTCGTCCAGATAACGGATCTTGCGCCTGCGGCCGAACCCGCTGCCCCAGTACGACCACCCCTCGGCCGGGCTCATCAGGACCGCACCGCGCGCCCTGAGCATCCGGGCCAGGGCCAGGTGAATGGTGAGCAGGCCGGTGGGGTGCCCGGTGGCGATCAGGATCTGCGGATTCTCCCTGCCGAGCACTCCCGCGATCGTGTCGCCCATCTTCTCGACCGCCTCGATCGTACGGTCGGGGTCGATGGTGTCCTGACCCTCCCGGTGCAGCGGATCGGCCACCACCCCGGCGGACTTGGCCATCAACTCCAGCACGTCCCGATAGGACCAGGCCCCGTCCACGGTCAGCCCGAACATGTAGTGCGGATCACGGTTGGCCAGCGACCGGTAGTGGTCCAGGTTGTTCTCCCGGCTGGTCGCCACATCACCGGCGATCCGAGTCCGGACCAGGTGCTCACGAAGCTCAGCACGAGCCATTGGCGACGCTTCGCGTCGCGGTGAGGACGCTCTTACCCGGCTCCTTCCCTCGTCGTTCATCCGCTTCGCTCCTTCACTCCTCAGTCCAGTCACCGGCGCGTCCTCACGAGTAGTCCCTCAAGGCGGATCAGTTACCTCGTCCCTTACGGCTTTCAGATCCATTCGCCGGCGTACCCTCGCGGTTGTTCCGTTTCCGAAGGAGTTCACCAACGGCCTTGCGTTACGGGAGGGGGTCGAGGCCGTGGAAGGGGAAGATGGCTTTTCTTGTCGCCATGATGGCTCGGTCGATCGGGTCTGCTGGGTCATAACCGGCGGAGAAATCGCTGAATTCCGGATTCCGGCCATCGGTCAGCGTCAGGGGTGCCGACTGGTTGGTCCGTTCCTTGACGAACGTGCGCCACGCCTCGGGAGTGGCGGTCCTCGGGTCGAGCGGGTGGCCCGCCACCTCCGCGATCAGGTGGGTCCACGCCCGGGGCACGACCTGCACCAGCTCGTACCCTCCGCCGCCGGTCACGATCCATCGCCCGCCCGCGGTCTCGTGGGCCAGCTCGTGCAGCGCCGCGTACGCCAGGCGCTGACCGTCCAGGCTGAGCATCAGGTTGGCCAGCGGGTCGAGGGCGTGACTGTCGCAGCCGTGCTGGGTGACCAGGACCTCGGGGGCGAACTCCCGCAGCAGCGGCGGGACCACCGCGTGGAAGGCCCGAAGCCAGTCGCTGTCGCCGCATCCGGCGGGTAGGGCCACGTTGACCGCGGTGCCCTCCGCGCCGCTCTCATTGGGGAAGCCCGTACCGGGGAAGAGCGTGCGGGGGCTCTCGTGCAGGCTGATGGTGAGAACCCTGGGATCGTCGTAGAACATCGCCTGCACGCCGTCGCCGTGGTGCACGTCCACGTCCACGTAGGCGACCCTGGACGCGCCCTGGGCCAGCAGCCACGCGATCGCCACCCCCGGGTCGTTGTAGACGCAGAACCCGCTCGCCAGGGCGGGCATCGCGTGGTGCAGGCCGCCCGCGACGTTGACCGCGTGCTCGACCTCGCCGGTCCACACCGCGCGGGCCGCGGCCAGGCTGGCCCCGGTGATCAGCGCGGACGCCTCGTGGACCCCGACGAAGGCGGGATTGTCCTCGGTGCCGAGCCCGCAGGTCAGGTCGCGTCGCCCGGTGGCGGAGACCCGTTTGACCGCCTCGATGTAGTCACGCTTGTGAACGAGCGCCAGCTCGTCGTCGGTGGCGGGCGTGCATCCGCTCATCTCCACCAGGTCCAGCACGCCCAGTTCCCTGGCCAGCGCCATGGTCAGCTCGACCCGCACGGGCGCGAGCGGGTGCCCCGGACCGAAATCGTAGGAGATGAGCGCATCGTCCCAGACAACCCGCACGGATCGGCTCATGCGCACTCCCTGTCTGGTCGCGACGCCACACGCCACGGCCCGATCTTCCTACTCCCGGCTCGACGTTACCGCACGTGTACGGAATGCGGTTTACGCACGCGTCTCGGAGGACAGGGCGGTTTTCATCTGAGCGAAATATCCTAATTTATTGCTATTAACAGTTCCGTATGCCGGGACATGAGACCGCTGCCCGGAGCACCCTCCGGACGGTGTGGTCAGGTGGGGTGCACCCGGCGCAGTCCCCGGACAGCGGGTACCAGGAGAAGTGAGGCGCATCCGGCGACCGCCACGATCGAGGACACGGTCAGCAACTGCGGCGCACCCACCACCCCTGCCACCGGGCCGGCGAGCACCTGGCCGATCGGGACGAACAGGGTCGAGCCGGCGACCTCGTAGGCGGTGACCCGGTTGAGCGCCTCCGCGGGCACCTGGGTCTGGACGCTCGTGGCCCACATGACCGACCAGAACGCCCATCCCGCGCCGCCGATCACATGCGCGGCCATGAGGACCCCCTGCGGCGATGCCAGGGCGATGGAGAGCGGCTCCAGAGCGAAGCCGAACAGGCTGATCGCGCCGGCCATCAGCGGCCGTCCCGGGCGGACCCGCATGGCGATCAGACCGCCGACGACGGTGCCCGCGCCCGAGGCGGACATGACCAGGCCGTAGGCGGTCTCGCTGAGCCGCTCGGTGATCAGCACCGAGCCCAGCGGAATCATCGGGCCGAACAGGGTGACGCCGAAGACCGCCCAGACCAGGATCACCGACCACATCCAGGTCCTGGACCGGAACTCCTGCCAGCCACCGCGCAGGTCACGCCAGACCGACCGCGCCACGGCCTGGAAGGCGACCGCGGGCAGGCGCAGGAGGAGCAGGCAGATCGCGCTGACGGCGAACCCCGCGGCCTCGATCGCGAAGACGACGCCGACCCCCCAGAAGCCGACGATGGCACCGGCGACCCCCGGGCCGGCCAGCATCATGATCGACTCGGAGACGCGCAGGGTGGCGTTGGCCTTCTGCACGTCCCGCGCCACCCGCGGGACCGTGCTGGAGACCCCCGGCTGGTACATCGCGGCGGCGACACCGTTGATCGCGGAGATGACGAGGATCTGCCAGAGGTCCGGCCTGCCGGAGATGAACAGCGCCGCACTGATCCCCTGGGTCACCATCCGGACCGTGTCGGCGCCGATCATCATGCGGCGCGGTGTGAACCTGTCGGCGAACACCCCGCCGAACAGGATCAGCACCGCGAAGGGCGCCATCCAGGCGGCCAGCGCCAGCCCCACCCCGGTGGGACCGTAACCGAGCCCGCCCACTCCCACCGCCGTCGCGAACGGCACCATCGACGCGCCGAGCATGGAGATCGATCTGGCGGTGAAGAAGAGCAGGAAGCTCCGCGTCCAGACGGAGGGACCGCCGAGTTTCCGCTGATCATCATCCAGTACGGCCTGCCCCACGATGGCCCCATCTCCCCCGAAGTTCCGCGGAAAATGATGCCGTTATATAGGAAAATTTCCTAATAGATTTCCTGGCGGGGGCGAGCTCAGCCCTCGGCGAGCTGGCGTCCCCTGTCCCTGGCGGCCTCGATGGCGGCCAGGAAGGCGGCTCGGACGCTGTGCCGCTCCAGTTCGGCGATGGCGGCGATGGTGGTGCCCCCCGGCGAGGTGACCGCCTCGCGCAGTATCACCGGGTGCTCGCCCGAGTCACGGAGCATGATCGCCGCGCCGACGATCGACTGGGTGACCATGTCAAGGGCCGCGGCACGGGGCATGCCGAGCAGGATTCCGGCGTCGACCATGGCCTCGACGAGATAGAAGAAGTAGGCGGGACCGCTGCCCGACAGGGCCGTGGCCGCGTCCTGCTGCGCCTCGGGGATGCGCAGCACCTTGCCGACCGGGCTGAACAGGTTCTCGGCGCGCTTGAGGTGCTCCTCGGAGGCGTGTGCTCCCGCCGAGATCACGCTCATCGCCTCGTCGACCAGCACCGGCGTGTTGGACATGACCCGGACCACCGGGATCTCGGCACCGAGCCGCGACTCGACGAACGAGGTCGTGATCCCCGCCGCCGCCGAGATGACCAGCCGGTCGGCCGGCAGGTGCGCCGCGATCTCGGCGAGCAGGAACCCCATGTCCTGCGGCTTGACCGCGAGGATGATCGTGTCGGCGTTCTTGGCCGCCTCGGCGTTGGAGACCACCCGTATGCCGTACTGCTTCGCGAGGGCCTCACCCCGCTCGGCACGTCGTGCCGTCGCCATCACGTCGCCCGGCTTGAACCCGGCTCTGAGCAGCCCGGACAGCAGGGCCTCCCCCATCTTGCCGGTTCCAAGAATCGCGATCATGTGAGCACCTCGAAATCAGGGATCGAAACTCCTCGCAGCCTATCGGCCCCGTCTTTCCACGAAATCATCCAGCGCCGCTGGGTAGTGGCGATGTATGTGGACATACACCATCGACATAAACCGCCGTGCACCACGGGCCGACCGTACTACCCGTCGACAATGACCTCGTCACGGTCTCGGCGGTCATGGCCGAGGTACGACAGCGCGACATCGGGATGCCCTGAACCGTCCAGGGGCCCGATCCGTCTTAGGGGTATGCGTATGATCGCGACTCCCATCCTGGCCGGAAGCCTCCTGCTGGCGCTGGGCTGCGGTACCGAACCCAGCGCCACCCCCTCGCAGCCGGTGAGCCGGAGCACCGCCCTTCCCGGCGGTCCCTCGGAGCCGGCGAGCCACACCGTGGCCCCCCGGGACGAACCCACCGGTGGCGGCCCCAGACCGACGAGGCCGGAGGGCCACACCGAGAATCCCCGCAAGGTCAGGTGGCTGAAGGCGACCCCGTCGAAGGACGGCCGGAGCCTGCGGATCATCTGGTGGTCCGGGGTGGAGCCGTGCAACGTGCTCGACCGGGTCACCGTACGGGAGACCTCCAAGCGGGTGACCGTCACCCTGTGGGAGGGCCCGAGCAGCAAGGCCCAGAACGTCGCCTGCATCGAGATCGCCATCCAGAAGGTGACGACGGTCAAGCTCAAGAAGCCGCTCGGCTCCCGCAAGGTGGTCGACGGCGCCCGCTGACGCGGTGCCCTCCGGGGCTCGCGCGTCCAGAACGGGCCCCCGTCGGCGGTGACCGGACGGCCTCCGGTCACCGCCGGGAACGACCACGCGCGTTTCCTCGTCGGAGGGGATGAAGGATCCCGCCCGTTTCCCGGAAATCGGGAATGCTTCCACGCGGTCGAAGGTTGAGCCCAATAGACTCAAGTCGTTTGACAAACCTCGCGCGAGGTTCCACTATGAGTGGCATCGACTCAACTTTGACTACAAGGACGTACTCATGGCACGTGCGGTAGGTATCGACCTGGGGACGACCAACTCCGTCGTCTCGATTCTTGAGGGCGGTGAGCCCACCGTCATCGCCAACGCCCAGGGTTCGCGGACCACGCCGTCCGTGGTCGCCTTCGCGAAGAACGGCGAGGTCCTCGTCGGAGAGGTCGCCAAGCGGCAGGCCGTCACCAACGTCGACCGGACGATTCGCTCGGTCAAGCGCGAGATGGGCACCAACTGGACCGTCGAGATCGACGGCAAGAAGTTCTCCCCGCAGCAGATCAGCGCCTTCGTCCTGCAGAAGCTCAAGCAGGACGCCGAAGCCTACCTGGGCGAGAAGATCACCGACGCGGTGATCACCGTTCCCGCCTACTTCAACGACGCTCAGCGTCAGGCCACCCAGGAAGCCGGCACCATCGCCGGCCTCAACGTGCTGCGCATCATCAACGAGCCCACCGCCGCGGCGCTCGCCTACGGCCTGGACAAGGACAAGGACGAGACCATCCTCGTCTTCGACCTCGGCGGCGGCACCTTCGACGTGTCCCTGCTCGACGTCGGCCAGGAGGACGGCCACGGCTTCGTCGAGGTCAAGGCCACCAGCGGCGACAACCATCTCGGTGGTGACGACTGGGACCAGCGCGTCGTCGACGAGCTCGCCACCCGGTTCAAGAACGCCCACGGCGTCGACCTGACCAAGGACAAGATGGCCCTCCAGCGCCTGCGTGAGGCCGCGGAGAAGGCCAAGATCGAGCTCTCCAGCCAGTCGGAGACCTCCATCAACCTGCCCTACATCACCGCCTCGGCCGAGGGTCCCCTCCACCTGGAGGAGAAGCTCACCCGCGCCGAGTTCCAGCGGCTCACCGCCGACCTGCTCGAGCGGTGCAAGGGCCCGTTCAACCAGGTCGTCAAGGACGCCGGCATCAAGGTCTCCGACATCGCCCACGTGGTGCTCGTCGGCGGCTCGACCCGCATGCCCGCCGTCGCCGACCTCGTCAAGGAGCTGACCGGCGGCAAGGAGCCCAACAAGGGCGTCAACCCGGACGAGGTCGTGGCCATCGGCGCCGCCCTCCAGGCCGGTGTGCTCAAGGGCGAGGTCAAGGACGTCCTGCTGCTCGACGTGACCCCGCTGAGCCTGGGCATCGAGACCAAGGGCGGGATCTTCACCAAGATCATCGAGCGCAACACCACGATCCCGACCAAGCGCTCCGAGGTCTTCACCACGGCCGAGGACAACCAGCCGTCGGTGCAGATCCAGGTCTACCAGGGCGAGCGCGAGATCGCGGCGTACAACAAGAAGCTGGCCACCTTCGAGCTGACCGGCATCGCCCCGGCGCCGCGCGGGATCCCGCAGATCGAGGTCACCTTCGACATCGACGCCAACGGCATCGTCAACGTCTCCGCCAAGGACCTCGGCACCGGCAAGGAGCAGACGATGACGATCACCGGCGGCTCCGCGCTGCCGAAGGACGACATCGAGCGCATGATGCGCGAGGCCGAGTCCTACGCCGACGAGGACAAGAAGCGCCGCGAAGAGGCCGAGACGCGCAACAACGCCGACTCGCTCGTCTACCAGACCGAGAAGTTCCTCGGCGAGAACGCCGAGAAGGTCCCGGAGGACATCAAGAACGAGGTCAACGAGGCCGTCGCCGAGCTCAAGAAGGCCCTGGAGGGCACCGACTCGTCCGAGATCCGCGCCTCCGCGGAGAAGCTCGCCACGGTCAGCCAGAAGATGGGCTCCGCCATCTACGCCCAGTCGCAGGCCTCCGAGGCCCCGGCCGGCGCCCCCGGGGCGGACGCCACCACCGGGCAGAAGGCGGACGACGATGTGGTCGAGGCCGAGATCGTGGACGACGACCCGAAGCGCGACAGCGGCACCAAGTGACGGCCGGAAAGTCGAGGGGAGCAGCAGCGTGAGCACGCGCGAGAACGGTTCCGAGGAGGAGCCGGTGATCCGCGACAACCGGAAGATAGACCCGGAGACGGGACAGGTCCGTGAGACGGCCCCGGCGGAGGCCACGGGTCAGAACGACAAGGAGCAGGCCGACAGGTCGTCCTCCTCGTCCTCCCTGGCATCGGACCTCGCCTCGATCGAGCTGGCCACCCAGCTCGCCGAGCGCACCGCGGACCTGCAGCGTCTTCAGGCCGAGTATTCCAACTATCGCAAGCGGGTCGAGCGGGACCGGGCCCTGGTCAAGGAGCAGGCGGTGGCCGGCGCGCTGGCCGAACTGCTCCCTGTCCTGGACGACATCGGCCGGGCCCGCGACCACGGCGAGCTGACCGGCGGTTTCGCCAAGGTGAGCGAGTCGCTGGAGGCGGCCACGGGGAAACTGGGGCTGAGCGCCTTCGGCACCAAGGGCGAACCGTTCGACCCGACGGTGCACGAGGCCCTTATGCACAGTTACTCCCCCGACGTCACAGAGCCGACCTGCGTGGAGATCCTGCAGCCCGGTTACCGGATCGGCGAGCGAGTGCTCCGCCCCGCGCGAGTCGCGGTGGCCGAGCCCGAAGAGCCCGCCGCGGACGACAACTGACCCCCCAAGATCCAATCTCTGTGAAGGAACGCGGATGAGCACCAAGGACTACTTGGAGAAGGACTACTACGCCGTCCTTGGTGTGCCCAAGACCGCCACGGCCGATGAGATCAAGAAGGCGTACCGGAAGCTGGCCAGGAAGTACCACCCTGACGCCAACCCCGGAAGCTCGGCGACCTCCGAGAGCACCGCCAAGTTCAAGGAGGTCTCCGAGGCCTACGACATCCTGTCCGACACCAAGCGCCGCAAGGAGTACGACGAGGCGCGGACGCTGTTCGGATCGGGTCTGGGCGGCTACGCGGGAACCGGAGGGGCTCCGCGCACCGGCTCGGGTGGGTTCCCGTTCGACCTGGGAGACCTCTTCGGGGGCACCCACCAGCAGAGCGGCGCCGGGGAGCGCATCGGCGACATCTTCGGCGGCCTCTTCAACCGGGGTGGCGCGAGCCGCCCCGGCGGGACGTCGACCAGGGCACGGCGCGGCCAGGACATCGAGTCCGAGGTCTCGCTCTCCTTCTCCGAGGCGGTGGAGGGCACCACGGTCTCGCTCCGTCTGACCAGCTCCTCCGCGTGCACCGCGTGCGGGGGAACCGGCGCCAAGGCCGGCACCACCCCGCGGGTCTGCCCGACCTGCGAGGGCACCGGGGCGGCCAGCCGCAACCTCGGAAACTTCGCCTTCTCCGAGCCGTGCCGCGACTGCAAGGGCCGCGGCCTGCTGGTGGACGACCCGTGCCAGGTATGTGAGGGGAGCGGGCGGGGCAAGAGCACCCGCACGATCCAGGCCCGCATCCCGGCAGGGGTCGGCGACGGCCAGCGCATCAAGATCAAGGCGAAGGGCGCGCCCGGGGAGAACGGCGGCCCCGCCGGTGACCTCTACGTCCAGATCCACGTCAAGCCGCACTCCGTGTTCGGCAGGACGGGTGAGAACCTGACGGTCACCGTTCCGGTCACCTTCACCGAGGCGGCGCTGGGAGCCGAGATCAAGGTGCCGATTCTCAAGGGAATGCCGGTCACGCTGCGCATCCCCGAAGGCACCCCGAACGGCCGCACCTTCCGGGTGCGCGGCAGGGGTGTGGCACGCAAGGACGGCACCAAGGGCGATCTGCTCGCCACGATCGAGGTTCTGGTGCCACAGCAGCTGGAGGACAAGGCGAGAGGGGCCCTTGAGGAGTTCCGCGACGCCACCTCGGGTGGTGACCCACGGGCGGACCTCATCGAACAGGCCAGAAGCGAGTAGCCATGGAAGCCAACTACTTCGATCTGTCGGATGACACACCCGTCTATGTGATCTCGGTGGCCGCCCAGCTGTCAGGTCTGCACCCGCAGACCCTTCGCCAGTACGACCGTCTCGGCCTGGTCAGCCCAGGCCGTACGGCGGGACGCGGACGCCTGTACTCCACCCGCGACATCATGATGCTCCGCGAGGTCCAGCGGCTCTCCCAGGAGGAGGGCATCAACCTCGCGGGCATCAAGCGAATCCTGGTCCTTGAGACGGAGGCCCTGCGCCTGCGTGACGAGAACCACCGTCTCCGCGCGGAGATGAACATGATCCGCGCCCTCATCCAGTACCAGCTGCCTCCCGCCTGAAAATCTCACGGGGAGATCACCGGCCAGGGGCGTCCTCACCGCGACACGCCGACGCCGGCGCCGACGTCATGCCGTGAGAACGCGCCGGTGACCGGGCTGAGGGGAGGGCCGCGATACGAGCGGCCCTGAACTACGAGGGAAGTCAATGGACTACAAGCTCACCCAGAAGAGTCAGGCGGCGGTCTCCTCCGCCATCCGGCGGGCAGCCGCGGAGGGTAACCCCGAGGTCGCCCCGGCCCATCTGTTCACCTCACTGCTCGCCCAGACCGGCGGCACCGCGGTGCCCCTGCTCGAAGCGGTGGGCGCCGACTGGAAGCAGTTGCGGATCGAGGCCGAGAAGCAGCTCGCGGCCCTGCCGAAGGCGCAGGGCGCCACGGTCAGCGCCCCGTCGAGCTCCCGGCAGCTTCTCACCGTGATGAACACGGCGGCCCAGCGGGCCCGCGGCCTTGAGGACGACTACGTCTCGACCGAACACCTGCTGGTCGGTCTCGCCACGGACGGCGGCCCCATCGCCGAACTGCTCAAATCGCGCGGCGCGAGCCCGAACGCGCTGCTCGACGCCTTCGAGAAGGTACGCGGGCACGCCAGGGTGACCAGCGAGACGCCCGAGGACACCTACCAGGCGCTGGAGAAGTACGGGATCGACCTGACCGAGCGGGCCCGGGCGGGCAAGCTCGATCCGGTGATCGGCCGCGACTCGGAGATCCGGCGCGTCGTCCAGGTGCTCAGCCGCCGTACCAAGAACAACCCGGTGCTCATCGGCGAGCCCGGCGTCGGAAAGACCGCCGTGGTGGAGGGGCTGGCCCAGCGGATCGTCGCGGGTGACGTGCCCTCCAGCCTGCGCGACAAGCGCCTGATCGCGCTCGACCTGGGCGCGATGGTCGCCGGCGCCAAGTACCGCGGCGAGTTCGAGGAACGTCTCAAGGCGGTGCTCGGGGAGATCAAGGAGAGTGACGGCCAGGTCGTCACCTTCATCGACGAGCTGCACACCATGGTCGGCGCGGGCGCCGGCGAGGGCGCGATGGACGCGGGCAACATGCTCAAGCCCATGCTGGCCCGCGGCGAGCTGAGGATGATCGGCGCCACCACGCTGGACGAGTACCGCGAGCGCATCGAGAAGGACCCCGCGCTGGAGCGGCGGTTCCAGCAGGTCTACGTGGGCGAGCCCACCGTCGAGGACACGATCGCCATCCTGCGCGGCCTCAAGGGGCGCTACGAGGCACACCACCAGGTCCAGATCGCCGACGGCGCGCTCGTGGCCGCCGCCGCCCTCTCCGACCGCTACATCACCTCCCGCTTCCTGCCCGACAAGGCGATCGACCTTGTCGACGAGGCCGCCTCCCGGCTCCGCATGGAGATCGACTCCCGTCCCGTCGAGATCGACCAGCTCCAGCGGAACGTGGACCGGATGAAGATGGAGGAGCTGGCGCTCGCCAAGGAGACCGACGAGAGCAGCCTGCAGAGACTGGAGCGGCTCCGCGGGGAACTCGCCGACCGCCAGGAGGAGCTCAACGCCCTGGTCGGCCGGTGGGAGCAGGAGAAGGCCGGGCTCAACCGGGTCGGTGACCTGAAGAAGCAGATCGACGAGGTGCGGAGCGCCGCCGAGCGCGCGCAGCGCGACGGCGACTTCGAGGCCGCCTCGCGGCTGATGTACGCCGAGGTGCCCAGCCTGGAGGCCAAGCTCGCCGAGGCCAGCAAGGCCGCCCAGCCCGAGGACCCGATGGTCAAGGAGGAGGTCGGCGCCGACGACATCGCCCAGGTCATCTCCTCGTGGACCGGCATCCCCGCAGGCCGGCTGCTCGAAGGCGAGACCAGCAAGTTGCTCCGCATGGAGGAGGAACTCGGCAGGCGGCTGATCGGCCAGCGGCAGGCGGTCGAAGCGGTCTCCGACGCCGTACGGCGAGCGCGGGCCGGCATCTCCGACCCGGACCGGCCGACCGGCAGTTTCCTGTTCCTCGGCCCGACGGGCGTCGGCAAGACGGAGCTGGCCAAGGCGCTGGCGGACTTCCTGTTCGACGACGAGCGGGCGATGGTCCGCATCGACATGAGCGAGTACGGCGAGAAGCACAGCGTCTCGCGGCTGGTGGGCGCCCCACCCGGTTACGTGGGCTACGAGGAGGGCGGCCAGCTCACCGAGGCCGTGCGGCGCAGGCCGTACACCGTGGTGCTGCTGGACGAGGTCGAGAAGGCCCACCCCGAGGTCTTCGACATCCTGCTCCAGGTGCTCGACGACGGGCGGCTCACCGACGGACAGGGCCGGACCGTCGACTTCCGCAACGTGATCCTGATCCTCACCTCCAACATCGGCTCGCAGTTCCTCGTGGACCCGAGCATGGCGAAGGAGGATCAGCGGACCGCCGTGATGGCCGCGGTCAGGAGCTCGTTCAAGCCCGAGTTCCTCAACCGGCTCGACGACGTGATCCAGTTCGACGCACTCGGCACCGAGGAGCTCTCCCGGATCGTGGACCTGCAGGTGACCCACCTGGCCAGGCGCCTGGCGGACCGGCGGCTCACGCTGACGGTGACCCCGGCGGCACGCGACTGGCTGGCGCTGACGGGCTACGACCCGCTGTACGGCGCGCGCCCGCTCCGCCGCCTCGTCCAGTCCGCGATCGGCGACAAGCTGGCCAAGGAGGTGCTCTCCGGCGAGGTCCAGGACGGCGACGAGGTGCTGGTCGACCTCGACGAGGCGAGCGACTCCCTGAACATCGGTCCGGTAAGGGCTTGACCATCACCGGATCGGGCCCGGTAATGGCTCGACCACCATTGGGTTAAGCACGCCCCTGGGCAAGACCCTCCTGTTACGTTCGGCAGTCATCGGATTACCGAACGCAACAGGGGGATGTGCATGTCGCACTCATCACGGAACATCAGGGGAATCCTCGCGGTGGCGCTGCTCACCGCCGGCGCCGGCTGGACCATGGTCTCTCCGGCCTCGGCGGAGGTCGCGCCCTGCCAGGAGCGCGAGACGGCAGGGGCAGCGCAGGCGCCCGGGGCCATGGCGGCCGCCTGCGAGGAGGCCGGCGACGTCGGAGGCACCGCGGCAGCCGACGGGACGACGACCACCGGCGACGCCGGGACGCCGGCGATCGCAGACGGTTCCGGGGCATCGGTGACCGCGAACATCGGCGAGACGCCGGTCGCGACGGACGGCGCCGGGGCGTCGGTGACCGCCGGCACCGGCGAGATGCCGGTGACCGCGGACCGGCTCGCGCACGTCACCGAACTGCCGGATCTCTCCCAGGCCTCAGCACTGGTCAGCTTCGCCGATGCCGGAGGCGTCGCCGCGGGCACCGGCTTCCACGCGTTGCCCTTCGGGCTGTCGAGCCTTCCCGGTCACGAGTGGACGAACTCCTGGGTGAGCATCGTGGCCGACGCACCGGACCTGCCCGGCCTGCCGGGCGCGCCGGGCGCTCCCAGCGACGGCATCAGCTGGCTGCGGGCCCCGGTGCCCCCGGCGCCCGAGCGACCCGCCGAAGCGGAGGTCACGCCGGACGACGACACGGCGCCGCTGCCCCAGCCGGCCCAGGCGGACGCCGTCACCGAGGACCTGCCGTCGGCCGAAACGCCTGCGGTGGAGCCTCCGGCCGTCGCACGCCCGGAGGCCCCCGCGGCGCCGGAGACTCCCACGGTGCCGGACACCTCCGCGGGCGAGGCCGCCACCACGGAGGGCGGCGCGGAGCCTTCCGTCCTCCCCGCGCTGGAGAGGACGATCCCGGGCCTCAATGTGGGGTAACCACCGGATCGCGAACCACCATGGAGGAAGGGTCGTGCCCCAACGGGCACGGCCCTTTCCCGGTTTCGGGGCAGGCCGCCGTCAGCACGAAGCGTCGAGGAGGGCATCGAGTTCGTCTTCGGGGAGCCCGAGGTCGACGCGGATCCGGTAGCGGGTTCTGAGCAGGGCGATGTGCTCACCACCGCCCTCCACCGCCCGGTGCGCCCCCTCGGTGGCCCACCGATGGGCCTCCCCGAGGTCTCCGTAGGCGACGAGCGTCTCAGCGACCGTGAGAGCGGTGGCCGCGGTGACCTCGCCGACCGCGTGAATCGCCGCGATCACCTCTCTCGCCTCGTCCGGCTGTTCGAGCTCGAAAAGAGTGTCGGCGATCCCGGCCCGGGGATCGACGCTCACCTCGCCACCGTCGTCCACCGCCCGCTGGAAGCAGTCAAGGGCCCGAGCGGGCTGTCCGGCCTGCCGCCACTCCTCGGCGGCGAGCACGAGGATCGCCGCCCGCGACATGTCGCCGGACGCGTACGCCTCGACCAGGGCTTCGAGTCGCCGAGCCAGGGCTTCGTGATCGTCGGCCAGAAGTGCCTGCTCAAGCAATCGATCAAGTTGCTCACGTGTCACATGCGCCACATCGCGAGAGTACCGAGCGACGCTCGACCGCGTACGGCCAACGGCAGGTATTGGCCATATGACCTTGAGTAAACGAACGACTACGGTGCGCGTGTTTCTCCAGTAAAACGGGCATATGAGCGATGACTCCTGCTAGGGGAGCACATCATTGGGAGGAGCTGCGATGGGCATGTCCAGGCAGACGGCCTTCACCCTGATGCTTCTCCTGGCCTTCTCCGTGATCGTTCCGGGGTCCGCCGGATATCTGTCGGTCAAGATGGAGGCGATCGGTCAGGCCCACCAGGAGCTGATCACCCTGGAGAGCAGGCTCCGTCATGAGAAGCTCGCCGCCCGGATCAAGAGGATGGAGCGGGTCCATCGGGCGCGACGTCTCCAACCGGTCACCCCCTCCGAGCCCGCCCGGAGCTCCCGCGTCGAGTCGGGGACGCTGCCGCCCGGACCCGGCACGGTCGTAGCGGTGCCGATCGAGCCGGGCGCGGAGTGGCCGCGCGAGAGACCGCCGCGCGTGCAACGGCAGGATGCGCAGCGGCAGAGCACCCAGAGACCGGGAACGGCCTGGCAGAACCCGCAGGGGCCGGAAGCGCAGAGACTGCTGGAAGCGCCGAGACCGACGGCGCAGAGGCGCGTCGAGACCGGGACGGCCGGGGCAGCCGAGGCGGCCGGCGGGACCTTCGCGCAGGAGCGGTGGTCCCAGCTCGAACGCCGGGGCCAGGTCCGGCAGTATCGGGAACGGCTCACCGACGCGGGGCCCGTGTTCGCCACGCCGGACTCGACCGGCGGCGGGAACCCGCGTGAGGGCACCGGCGAGTCTCTCGAAGAGAACCCTCTCCCCCAGCTCTCTCAGCCCGAGACCCGGGCGAACTGACGGTTCAGGTAGCCACGGATCAGGCGCTTGGCCTCGGCCACGAGCTGCGGGTCGCCGTTCGGATCACGGCGGAACGCCAGCTTGAGCACCGCGTCTCCGGCCTCCACCGCGACCAGGATGGCCAGGTCGAACTCCTCGCTGTCGGCCAGGCCGTACTCCTGCAGGAGGAGGCCACGCAGCCGTCCGGCGATCACCGTGTTGTTCTCAGAACCGGCGTCGAGCAGGTTGAGGTCGACCACGTCGCCGAAGTGCAGGGACCGGAAACCCGGCACGGTCCTGTGCATCTCCACGTACTCATCGATGATCGCGTCGACCGCGTCCCACCAGCCCGCGTAGTCCTCCGACAGGAAGCGTCTCCCGATCCGGGAGACGAACCCCTCGATGTGACGCCGGGTCACCGCCTGGGCGATGGCCCGCTTGTCGGGAAAGAACTGGTAGACCGAGCCGATCGCGACCCCCGCGCGCTCGGCGATCCGTGTGGTGGAAAGCGCGTCGTAGCCGATCTCGTCCAGCAGGTCGGCGCACGCGTCGAGCATTCGCTCCACGCGCCGTGCGCTCCGTCGCTGGCTGGGCTGACGCCGCAGTGGGACTTCGCAGGGCTCCTCGGCGGGCACGATGGACACCCCACCATCTTGCCCGCCTGACGCCGTCAGGTCAGGGCTTATTCGTCATTGAAGCGCTCCCCACGGCTAAAACGGCGACGCGGCACGGGGAGGACGGGGCCGGTCCGGCTCGGTCAGCCGGACTGACCGGGTCTGGCGGCCAGTCCGGTGCAGTCGCGCAGCGCCTTCCAGTTCGCGATGGCCTGCTGCCGCCCGAGCCCGGTGATCGGGATCGGCACCCCGCCCTGGATGCTGGCCGGGGTCCACTGGTCCTTGAGGACCCTGCGGCCGTTGATCGTCAGGGTGAGCACGCCGGTCCTGCCGGTCTCCGGGCCCCAGTTGTAGAAGACGAAGTTACCCATGCCGTAGTTGACGTAGCTGTTCTTCAGGTAGCCGCCGCCGAGCAGGATGTGCGCGTGGCCGCCCACGATGACATCCGCCCCGGCCGCGACCAGCTTGGGCGCCAGGCCGCGCTGCGCCTCGTTGGGGCACTTCTGCAGTTCGGTGCCCCAGTGCAGGTGGACGATCACGGTGTCGGAGTTCTTGCGGGCCCTGCGCACCTCCCGGATCAACCGCGCCTCGTTCTTGGCCGAGGCGAGGCCGGCCTTGTCACCGGAGGCGGTCCACGCCCCGACGAACTCCGCGTCCAGCACCTGGGTGGCGCCGATGATGGCGACGCGGTTGCCGTTCACGGTGGTCCGCCACGGCCGGTAGGCCTCGGCCTCGTTCCTGCCCACGCCCACAACGGGGAATTTGGCGCGTTTTATGGCGGCGAGGGAGTCGGTCAACCCGCTCTGCATGTAGTCCATGCCGTGGTTGTTCGCCAGGGACGCCACGTCCACCCCTGACGCCTTCAGCGCGGTCAGCGCGGCCGCCGGAGCGCGGAAGGTGTACTGCTTGCCCGGGGCGGGGGTGCCACCGGTGGTGATCGCGGTCTCCAGGTTGACCATCGCCAGGTCGGAGCGGCTGAGCACCTTGGCGATCGGGCCGAGCGCGGTCTTCGGATCGGCGTTCAGACGGGTTCGCAGCACACCCTCGAAGTGCACGTCGCCACCAAAGGAGATGGTGTACGGCTTGCGCTCGGGGGTAGGCGTGGGCTCCGCCTGGGGGGTCGGCTTCTCCTCGACGTCGGCGAGTGCGCCGGGGGTGACCGACTCGGCCGTGGAACAGGCCGCGAGGAGCACGGCTGAGGCGGTGATCGTGGCGGCCAGGGCAAGACGTCGGGCGGTGCTGTACGTGTCCATCGGTATCCGAGGATGCCATCTCACCCGCGATGTGTGGCACAACTCGCCCTACGAGATTCGATTCCTCAAAAGTTGAGTAAAACACTTATTCGAATAATTCAGCTTTAGACCGTACCGTGTCGTCCATGGAGGACCAGGGCCGGTGCGCTCGGCAGCCCCGACACCCGGCGTGACCCGCGCGGCTTCGCGCTGAGGTTCCACACCGAAGAGGGCGACTGCCACATCGTCGGCAACAACCCGTCGATCTTCTTCCACCGACCGCGCCCACCTGGCGAGCAACGTCGTCGGCCACGCCTCCGCCCCGGAGGTCACCGCCGAGACGAAGAAGCGCGTCGTGGCGTACCGGACGAACTTCCACAAGGGCCTCGGCCAGGGCCCGGGTGTCACCGCCGAACAGTCACACCCTCTCCTCGTACGGCTCGCACCTTCGACAGGTGCGGGCCATGCGGCTTCTCCCCCGGTTTCCCGGAGCGACCGCCCCCGAGACGCGAAAGGGGCCTGACCACCGTTGGGCAAGCCCCCGTCCGAGGTGCGGAACCGTTCAGAAGTCGAACTCCCCACCCTTCACCCCACCGACGAACGCGGCCCATCCGGCATGGCCGAAAACGAGCACCGGTCCTTCCCGGTCCTTGCTGTCGCGCACACCCACTTCGCGTCCGGAGAGCCGTGCCACCTCCACACAGTTACCGTTGAGGGAACTGTGACTGCTCTTCTTCCAGATCAACGCATCACCTGATTCCATGCCCGTCCTCTCACCCAACAGCACCAATGTCAGAATTTCATTGGGAAGACAAGGAAAGGCAAGACTCTTACATGGAATAGTCCGCTAACCAGCGGGTTTATCGCGCCAGGCCCCATACCGGGAAACCGGCGACGGTGGAGCCCATGGTTCCCCCCACCATCTGCACCCACATGGGCATCCCCGTCGGCGTCGCCCGCCTGAGGCGCCTCGGGCCGCGGGGCGGGTATTCCACCAAGATCGTTGATCGCCCGGCACACCGCCTCCATCCAGCGGTCGGCGACGGGCCCGTGAACCTCGAACCGGATGTACGGCTTCGCGGCCCGGCAGTTCTCGGCCCGCACGAGGCGGTGAGAGGTGCCCGGGGAAACGGCCCGCGGCCATCGGCCGGCGGGCCGTTCTCATCTCTCAGAGATGTAATCCGTCTTTCTTGATCGCGCCGACGAAGACTCCCCACTCCTCGCGGGTGAAGACCAGGACCGGCCCTGACCGTTCCTTGCTGTCCCGGACCCCCATGTGGCCCCCGTCCAGCGCCGCCACCTCGACACAGTTCCCGTTCACGGAACTGAGCGAGCTTTTCTTCCACTCAGCGGCGCTGATATGTTTCTCGTTCATTTGTCTTCCAATATGTGCATAGCGGCCTGCCGCTATCTTTCCCAGTACTCCGTTGTGTTTCTTATCAGTTCCTGCGACGCCGCCTCGTCCAGAGCCCGCTCCGCCAGATGGCCGAAGGCCCGTTCGTACCCGTAGACCATTTCCGCGTCCTCTATGAACCGTCCACCGAACAGGGACTCCAGATAGACGACATCGGGGAAGTCGGAGAACGTCAGGTGCACGAAGGTGCCCGTGGACACCGGCGGCGGAACGTCCTGGGGCAGGATCCGTATCTCCACGTGCGGTAACCGGGAGATCTCGATCAGATGCAGAAGCTGGTCTCGCATGACCTGGGCGTCGCCGTACTGGTTCTTCAGCACGGACTCGTGGAAGACGCTTATGTGCGTCAGCGGTCGCGGCGCGTGCAGCAGGGTGTGCTGGCGCATCATCCGGATCTCCGCGCGATCCTGAAACCAGCTCGACGGTAGCTGGCTGGCGTGTTGACCCGCCGCGAGGACCTCCCGGGCGTATTCCTTCGTCTGGAGAAGGCCGGGCACGACCTGGGGTTCCCAGTTTCGCGTCATGGTGGCCTCCGCCTCCATCCCGATGAGCGTGATGTAGTCATCGGGGACGGAACTCCGATACCTCTCCCACCACCCCTTCCGGGCGGCGTCGTGTCGCAGCGCGACCAGAGCCTCCCGGAGGTGCTCGTCGACCCCGTAGAGCCCGCAGAGCGCCTCGACGTCCTCCTCCTTGGCCAGCGTCTTGGCGGTCTCGATGCGGCTGACCTTGGCGGTCGACCACCCGAGACGGTCGGACACCTCGTCACCGGTCATGTTCAGTCCTTCGCGGAGCCGGCGAAGCTCCATGCCCAGCCGACGCCGGCGGAGCGCTGGACTACCACGTTCCGGCATCACGACCTCCTCGCCATGACGGGCGGGTGGACGTCATGGCCTCGACAGGAACCAGACGAATGGTAGTGCAAATTACACTGTCGTTTGCAGTGTATTCGGAGAAGTTTATTGCTTTTTTCCTTACGGCAAGTCTTGCAGGGAAATCTCTACTGAGCGACTATCAGAACAGGAAGGTTCTCGGAAGATCGGGGAATCCACCGGTGATCATCCGGGGGATGTCTTCGAGGACCTCCGCGAATCGCGCGCGGGGCGAAACGTGCGCGCACCTGATCGGCAACGGCGCCGTCTCCAGCACGACGGAGTTGAACCGGGGAGGCCAGCAGGGGGAGCGGAGGAAATCGGCCGGCGACGGCCCAGAGTCGCACGCACCAGGGGGCGCCCGATCGGGCGCAAAAAAGCACCGGGTCGGCGGCCACCGACCCGGTTGGCACAAGAACTCCACGTTGAAACCACGAAGGGAGTCTCCTATGTCCTTCCACCGTACCAAGGGACTCTGCGGAATCAAGACCCTCATCCTCGATCTGATCTACATCATCGACCGAGAACTCTGCATGGACCAGGACGAGTGGGCCCACCGGCTCGGCTGGACCGTGACCAGGACCGGTTTCGTGAGCAGGCACTACCGCGAGCCCCGGTTCGACCTCCTCAAGGCCGAGCGGACCACCGCCTCCGCCCTCGCCCTGGCGCCCGTACCCGGCAAGAGGGCGGGCGGCGATGTCGCGGCGTAACCTCCGCAACAACCGCTACGGTCGCCCCGACGGCCGGCCACCCGGCAGGACGGGCCTCCTCGTCCGGCTGTGGCGCTGGCGGACGGAGATCGTCCTGCTCGCCGCCGTCTCGACCGTCCTGGCCGTGGCGGCCCTCTCCTTCAAACAGGGCCACTGGTGGCCCTCCGCCCTTCTGGCCTGCACCTCCGGCGTTCCCGCCGCCTCCCGCTCCGGGCGCAGGTGGGTGAGGGCGCACGCGTGGTGTCTGATCTCCCGGCACCGCCTGCAGAGGACGTGCGTGGAGACCGGGATACACACCCGCTCGGGACGGCTTCCGCTGGTGCTGTGGATCACTCCTTCCGCCGCCGGGGAGAAGGCGCTGATCCTCGCCAGGGCCGGGATCTGTGCCGAGGACTTCGAGGCGTTCTCGGCCGAGATCGCGTCGGCGTGCTACGCCCGCGACACCGTGGTCCTTCGGCACCGCAGGTGGGCGCACCTGCTGGCCGTCGAGATCGTCCGCAGGGACGAGTTCACCGGCCCCCCGGTGGGAATCGACCGGTGGTACGGGTGGACGGACTGGGTCGGCCCACGGGCCCACCGGACCGTGCGGGAGGAGTCCGGCATCCGCTCCGCCGCCGCCCTGCTCCCCGGGCCGCACGAGCCCGCCGACCAACGGCAACGGGCCGCGTGAACCTCCGGTCCACGGGAAGCAGGCCGCGCGAACCTCCCATCCGGCCGCGGGACACAGCGGGCCGCCTGGGTTCCACTGGCCGCCCCGTCCTCCTGGCGGCATGGAAGCCCCCGAGTTCGCCCTCGGGGGCTTCCCCTCGCCCCGGCCTACGGCCATGATGAGTTCACTTACCGGACTCAGGAGTGCCGATGAGAACAGCGCACCGGACCTGCCCCCTCTGCGAGGCCGTCTGCGGCCTCCGGCTCACCCTCGACGACACCGGGCACGTCACCTCGGTCAAGGGCGACCCGGACGACCCGTTTTCCAAGGGGTTCATCTGCCCCAAGGGGGCAAGCCTGGGCCGCCTCGACGAGGACCCGGACCGGCTGGGCGTCCCGATGATCCGGACGGGCGAGGTGTGGCGCGAGGCGTCCTGGGACGAGGCGTTCCGCACGGTCGAGGAGGGCCTGAAGGGCGTGATCGACGCACACGGCCGCCGGTCTCTGGCCGTCTACGTCGGCAACCCGAACGCCCACTCCATGGCGGGCGCCCTGTACGGCACCCCCCTGATCCGCGCTCTCGGCACCCGCAACGTCTTCTCCGCGAGCACCGCGGACCAGATGCCCAAGCACGTCTCCTGCGGCCTGATGCTCGGCGACCCGCTGGCCATCGCGGTGCCCGACCTGGATCGCACCGACTACCTGCTGATGCTCGGCGCCAACCCGCTGGAGTCCAACGGCTCGCTCTGCACCGCCCCTGACTTCCCCGGCCGCCTCAGGGCGCTGCGCGGACGCGGGGGCAGGCTCGTGGTCGTCGACCCGCGCCGCACCCGCACCGCCGCTCTCGCCGACGAGCACCTGTTCGTGCGGCCGGGCACCGACGCCTACCTGCTGTTCGGCATCGTGCACACCCTCTTCGCCGAGGATCTGACCTCGGTGGGCGTCGAGGTCAACGGGCTGGACGAGGTCGGCCGGCTGGCGGAGGACTTCGCCCCGGAGACCGTGGCCCCGATCTGCGGGGTGCCCGCCGCGGAGATCGTACGGCTGGCGCGCGAGCTGGCCGCGGCCCCGACCGCCGCCGTCTACGCCCGGATCGGCACCTGCACCGTCGAGTTCGGCACCGTCACGCAGTGGCTGGTCGACGTCGTCAACATCCTGACCGGCAACTTCGACCGCCCCGGCGGGGTCATGTTCGCGAAAACCGCGGTGGAGAACGGCCGCAGGAGCAGGCCGTACACCACGGGACGCTGGCACAGCCGCGTCCGCGGGCTGCCGGAGGCGAACGGTGAGCTCCCGGTGGCCACCCTCGCGGACGAGATCGAGACACCGGGCGAGGGGCAGGTCAGAGGGCTGGTCATGGTGGCCGGCAACCCGGTGCTGTCGGCGCCGGGCGGTCCCCGGCTGGACGCGGCCTTCCGTGACCTGGAGTTCATGGTCTGCGTGGACCCGTACCTGAACGAGACCACCAGGCACGCGAACGTCATCCTGCCGCCGCCCCGGGTGATGCAGTCGCCGCACTACGACCTGTCGCTGCTGTTCGTCGCGGTCCGCAACTACGCGAGGTTCTCCCCGCCGGTCCTGCCGCTGGAGCCGGGACGTCCCTCCGAGGCCGAGATCATGGCACGGCTGACGATGATCGCCTCTGGGCAGGGGGCGGACGCCGACCCGGCCCTGCTCGACGAGCTGATCCTCGACCAGATGCTCCGCAAGGCGGCCGAGACGCCCGGCTCACCGATGGAGGGCGGGGACCCGGCCGAGTTGCGTGCCTCGCTGGACGGCGGCAGCGGAGCCGAGATGCGGCTGGACGCCATGCTCAGGCTCGGCCCCTACGGGCTCTCCCTGGCCACGCTCCTGGCGAACCCGCACGGCATCGACCTGGGCGCTCTGGAACCTCGGCTGACGGAGATCGTCCGCACCGCCTCGGGGCGGGTGGAGCTGGCTCCGCCGCGGCTGGTCGAGGACGTCGCGCGGCTGCGCGGGCGGCTGACCGTGCCACCCGCGGAGATCGTGCTGATCGGCCGGCGCCACCTGCGCTCCAACAACAGCTGGCTGCACAACGTGGGCCCGCTGGTCGGCGGGACCAACCGGTGCACCCTGCAGATCAACCCGGACGACGTGAGCAGGCTCGGGCTGGGCGAGCACGCGGTGGTGCGCTCGGCGGCCGGCGAGCTGGTCGTACCGCTGGAGCCGACCGACACGATCATGCCGGGAGTGGTGAGCCTGCCCCACGGATGGGGACACGCGGGCACCTCGCAACTGGTGGCCGCCGAGCACGCGGGGGTCAACGCGAACGCGCTGACAGACGATTCCATCGTGGACGTACCCTCGGGAAACGCCGTGTTCAACGGGGTCCCCGTCACACTCGGCCGGGCATGATCCCATGATCGCTCGGAAAAGGGGGATCGACGCGCATTAGGCTTGCGCGCGTGACCACCCCTTTAGCACAGGACCGTCTACACGCTCAGCTCACCTTCGCCATGGAGATCGACAAGCTCAGACGCATCGTCCGCCGCAACACCCTCATGGACGGGTCGCGGCGGGAGAACGACGCCGAGCATTCCTGGTACGTGGGCATGCTGGCGATGGTCTTGGCCGAACACGCACCACCGGGCACCGACCTCGACAGGGTCGTCGCGATGCTGCTCGTCCACGACATCGTCGAGATCGACGCGGGAGACACCTTCATCTACGACGCCTCCGCCGTCGAGGCCCAGTTGGGCATCGAGCGCAAGGCCGCCGACCGGATCTTCGGGCTGCTCCCAGATGACCAGGCCGCGCGGTTGCGCGACCTCTGGGACGAGTTCGAGGAGCGCAGGACTCCCGAGGCCAAGTTCGCCAAGGCCCTCGACCGGATCGCGCCCATCATGGCCAACCACCACAACGAGGGCGGCACCTGGTCGCTCTACAAGGTGACGGCGGAACAGGTGCTGGAGAAGGTGAAAATCATCGAGGAGGGGTCGGCGACGCTGGGCGCCTACGCCACCGAGATCATCGCTCTCTCCGTCAGCCGAGGACATTTGGCGCGTGCATAACACCGTTCCCGGGTAGGTCCCTATGGGTCGAGAAGGGGGCGATAGTGAAGGAAACCGTCAAAACAGGGCGCCGAACTTTTAAGCGCCTGGTGCCCGGGGTCGAATTCACCGAGCGGATCGAGCGGTCCCCCAGGGCCGATCGGCCGATCCGCATACTCGCCAAGGCGGTACGCCGACGGATCGGCCCCGGCCTGCTCCGTGACCTGCTGCACGGGGTACCACTCGGCAAACCACTTCATCCACCGCTCGCCAACCTCAGCCTGGGCCTCTGGGCGGCGACCGCGGTGCTCGACGTGACCCGCTCGGATCCACGCGCGTCGCAACTGCTGGTCGCGAGTGGACTCGCCACCGCCACCCCGGCGGTGGCCGCGGGCGTCGTCGACTGGTCCGCGCTCCACCGCGAGCAGCAGCGGGTGGGGTTCGTGCACGCGATCGCCAACCTGACCTCCCTAGGGCTCTACGCCGGATCGCTGGCGTTCCGGTTGACCGGGCGCGACCGGACCGGGCGGCTGCTGTCGTTCGTCGGGCTGGGTGCCGCGAGCGTGGGCGGCTACCTCGGCGGCTACCTCGCCTACCGGCAGGCGGCCGGGTCCAACCACGCCGAGTCCGTCGCCCACCTGGTCCCGCTGGGCTGGCACGACCTGTGCGAGATCGGCGATCTGCCGGACGGACGTCCGGTGACGCGACGGCTCGGCTACATCGACCTGTTCGTACTCCGTGTCGGGGGCACCGTCACGGTCCTCGCCGACCAGTGCGCCCACCTGGCCGGGCCACTCCACCAGGGGCGTCTGATCTCGGAGGAGGGCACCACCTGCGTGGTCTGCCCGTGGCACGGAAGCACCTTCAGACTCTCCGACGGTGCCGTCGTACACGGCCCGGCCACAGCCCCCCAGCCGTCCTTCGAGACCCGGGTCCGCCGCGACGGCGTGCTCCAGGTCCGTCCCGCCCAGGCATGACGAACCGCCCCGCCACTGGTCCTGAGCTGTTCGGGCCCGTTCGGGGCTATGCGGGCTTGCCGTCGGCGGGGTGTTCCACCAGGGCGAGGATCCGGCTGGACATGAACCGGGCGGTGCGCACGGCCGTTCCGCTCCGGGTGACCTCACTCACCTCGACGACGCCGCCGCGTGCGTTGGCCACCTCAACGCGGCGTCCCGCTCTGGTGGCGCTGACCTCGTAGGTACGGGAACTGTCTCCTGCGTCGATGACAACCTCGACCTTGTCACCTTTCATACCTAATTGGTACCCACTAGTAGGCAGGTTCACCCGTACACCAGTTTGATTATCGCCACCACACCGATGCAGACGATGAACCAGCGCAATACCGGAGCGGGCAGCTTCCTGCCGATCTTCGCACCGAGGAAACCGCCGATCGCGGCGCCCAGCGCCACCATCAGCACCGCCAGCCAGTCGATCTCCGCGATCAGGATGAACAGCGCCGCGGCGGACATGTTGATCAGCAGCGAGAGCACGTTCTTGGCCGCGTTGATCCGCTGCAGGCCGTCGTCGAGGAAGCTGCCGAGCAGCCCGATGAGCAGCACGCCCTGCGCGGCGCCGAAGTAGCCGCCGTAGATGCCGCAGGCGAAGACACCGATCCAGAGCCAGGGGCCGCCGTGCGGCTGGGCGTGCTCCCGCCGGGCGCTCAACCACCTGTTGAGTCTCGGCTGGGCGATCACCAGCACGCACGCCACCCCGATCAGGACGGGCACCACGACGTTGAACGTCTCCGCGGGGAGATAGAGCAGGAGCACCCCGCCGATCACCGCGCTGATGATCGTCGGAATTCCCAGCCGGATCAGCCGCTGACGCTGCCCCTTCAACTCCGCCCGGTAGCCGAGCGCGCCGGTCAGCGAGCCCGGGACCAGGCCGACGCTGTTGCAGACGTTGGCGACGACCGGCGGCATCCCCAGCGCGACCATGGTCGGAAACGTGATCAGAGATCCGGAGCCGACAACGGCGTTGATGCCTCCGGCTCCGATACCGGCCACGAAGATCGCGGCCGCCTCCCATGGTGTCATGAACTCCCCTTTGCTGGTGAGGCTCGCGCCCATGACGAGGTGCACGGCACTTACCGGATGCTAGGAGGAGCCCGGCCGCCGTCTCACAGCAGGGGTATGCTTTACCGGTTTTTGGACAACCGTAATGAGCTCAGAGTTGGTGCGCCCGCGCGTACCACCGGCCGTCCCGCCCCTGATCCAGGCTGAGCGGGACGCTGAAGGTGTGCGACAGGTTCTCCGCCGTCATCACCTGCTCGATCGGCCCCTGGGCCACCACGGAGCCGTGCCGGAGCAACAGCGCGTGGGTGAACCCGCTGGGCACCTCCTCCACGTGGTGGGTGACCAGCACCATGGTCGGCGCCTTCGGATCGTGCGCGAGCGTCGCCAGGCGACGGACCAGGTCCTCGCGCCCGCCCAGGTCCAGGCCGGCGGCGGGCTCGTCCAGCAGCAGCAGCTCCGGGTTCGGCATGAGCGCGCGGGCGATCTGGACCCGCTTACGCTCTCCCTCGGACAACGTGTTGAACCGGCGCCGGATCAGGTGGGCGCATCCGAACTGGTCGATCAGCTCGACGGCGCGCGTGACGTCGTGGGAATCGTACTCCTCCGTCCAGCGGCCGAGGATGGCGTACGAGGCCGTGAGCACCAGGTCGATGACCTTCTCCTCCGGCGGCACCTTCTCCGCCAGTGAGGCGCTCGCGAGCCCGATGCGGGGCCGCAGTTCGAAGACGTCGCTCTGGCCGAGCCGCTCGCCCAGAATCTCCACGATGCCCTCGGTGGGGAACAGCATCGCCCCGACCACCTGCAGCAACGTCGTCTTCCCCGCGCCGTTGGGACCGATGACGACCCACCGTTCGTCCTCGTGAACGGTCCAGTCGATCTCCCGCAGCAGGGCCGCCCCGTCCCTGCGGACGGTGACGTCCTGTAGCCGAAGCACCTGACCGCCCATCCCTTACGCCTCCTTGTGAATCGCTGGAACAAAACCTATTGCAGGGTGAGCGCATATCGTGGATCGGTGCACCCTGATTCACCGATCTCGGCCACCCTGGTCTGCTGGGGCAACGCCTGGCTCGCCGGACAGGTCGGCCTCGACGAGGCCGCCGACCGCGTGGAACGACAGGCCGGCCCCCAAGTCGTCGCCGCGGAAAGCGGCGACCTTCCCCTCCGCGGGTTCCTCGCCGACCTGCGGATCGGGGGTATGAAGTCGCTGCGACTGGCCCTGCCCGTCCCGGGCGACCCGCTCGGGCTCACCGGACCGCCCCCCTTCAACTCCGCGGCCATCGAGGCCGGACAGGCGGCGACAGCCGTGCTCGGTGACAGATGCCTTGGCCTGGTCCCGGTAAAGGACCACCGCGGGTCATCGTACGCCGGGGTTCGCTGGAGCGTGCTGGAGGCCCGAGCCACGGCACCCGACCTGCCCTCTCTCGCCGACGCGGAGCACGAGCTGACCCGCGCGATGCGCGTGGCCACCGACGCCCTGCTCGGCGTGGAGGGTCCGGCCCAGGGCCACCGGCAGCTGAAGATCACCGATGACGGCCTGGCCCCCGGCTACCCCGCCCGCGCCCATCGGGTCGCCGCCCTGGCCGCCCGTCTCTCCGCGGTGCTCCGCATCGCCGACGAGCGGGGGCTCACCTCGGGCCAGCTCGCCGTGCGCGCCGAGGCCCTGCGTGAGCTCGACCGCGCGGTGCGCCGGGCCCGCGTGGTCGCCCACCACGCCATCACCGAGCTGGTCTGAGGGCCCGGTCCGAGGGCCTGTCGCGGAGCGGGTCACCGGCCGGAGGTCAGCTTCCAGAGCTTGACGGTGCGGTCCTTGCCCGCCGAGACGGCCACCATACGGTCGCCGATGGTCATGACGGTGACCGAGTAGACCCCGCCCTTGTGTGCCTTGATCGCCTTGCCAAGGGGTTTGCCCTCGGCCGGGTCCCAGAGCCGGACGGTCCCGTCCGTGCTGCCCGACACCAGCACGGTGCGCCCGTCCACCGTGCCGAACGCCAGGGAGTAGACGTTGCCTCCGTGACCCTTGAGCGGCTTGCCGATGGTCTTGGAGGTCTTCGGGTCCCAGATCCTGATCTTCTTGTCCTTGCCGCCCGAGGCGACCACGGTGCGGTCGCCCAGCTTGCCGAAGGCCACCGAGAAGACCCGCCCGCTGTGCCCCCGGTAGACCTTGCCGTACCGCTTCCTGGTGACGAGGTCCCAGATCTTCAGCGTCTTGTCGGCGCTGGCGGACACGACGACGGAGCGCTTTCCGATCTTGCCGAAGGCGAGCCAGTTGACGTCGTCGCGGTGCGCGGAGACGACTCTGAGCAACCTGCGGCTCTTCAGGTTCCAGAAGTAGAGCGTGCCGTCGCCGTCCCCGGTGACGGCGACCGGTGAACCGTTCACGATGCCCGCCGCGGCGGAGAAGACCGCGATGGGGTGGTGGCCGAGAATCCTGCTCTTGCGGGTCTTCAGGTTCCACAGGCGGACGGAGTGGTCGTAGCCGCCGGTCACCGCGTACGGCGTGCCGCCGAAGGTGACGGTGGCGACCGCGTAGACCTCGCCCCGGTGGCCGCGGAGCCGGTGGAGCCTCTTGTGCTCGGCGGGGTCCCAGATCCCGAGCGAACCGTCCTGGCTGCCCGAGACCACCGTGGGCCTGCCCTTGATCTCGACTTTGGCGAGGGACTGTACGGCCCTGCTGTGCCCCTTGAGCGCCTTGCCGTCCTGACCGTCGAAGAGCACCGCGGTGGGCGGCATGGCGAGCGGCTCGGACGGCTCGGAGGTCGGCGCCGTCGTGAGGCTCGCCGTGGGGGCCGGGGTCAGGGCCTGCGCGACAGGTGTCGGGGCCTGCGTGGCGGCCTGCGAGGCGGCCGTGGGGGGCCGCGTGGAGGGAATCGGGGACGACGACGTACCGTCACCGGGAGCCGGGGGGCTCGCCGTGGTGTCGTTCCGCATGCTCGGCACCGCCACCAGCACGGCGGTGGCCAGGGCCAGGGCTCCCACGAGCACCCCGGTGACGAGGGCGGCCCGTCTGCGCCGCGTCCCGTGCTCGCCGGGCGCGCCGGGTACCGGGTCACCGAAGAGGTCCGGGTGCCGCGGCGGTGGCGGGGGGTACGCCCCCTGCGGGGGCGCGGCCTGCCGGCCGACGGGCGTCAGGTTGCCCGGGTAGTGCGCGGGTCCCGCGGGGGAGGTGAAGGGGACGGCCGCGGGCACAGGAGCAGCCGGGGAGGTGCCCGCCCTGCCGCCCGAAGCATGGCCGGGGGCCGCACCGGGCTCCCCCGGGTCCGCCCCTGACGGGCGCACCCACAACGTCTCGGGAGCGGGCGGCGGGGGCACGGTCGAGGCGGCAGGCAGGGGCACGGGCGGAACGGCGGGCGAAGGCTCGGGCAGGGCAGTGGGCGGCGGCAGGGGCGGAGCGGCGAGCGGAGGCTCGGGAGCGGCTGCCTCCTCCGACTGGGTGTCCAGAAGCGCGAACAGCACCTCGGAGGCGTTGGGCCGTTCCCCGGCCTGCTTGCTGAGGCACGAGGTGACGATCGGCCGCAGGGTGTCGGGAAGCTCGGACAGGTCGGGGGCCTCGTTCATCACCCTGTAGATGACCGCCGGCACGCTGTCCTGGCCGAACGCGGGCCGCCCGGTCGCGGCGAACACCATCGTCAACGCCCAGCTGAACATGTCGGAGGAGGGCTCGACCCGGTGCCCGGAGACCTGTTCCGGCGACATGTAGGCGGGGGTGCCGACCACTCCGCTCGTCACGGTCATCGCCGAGTCGAGGGCCCTGGCGATGCCGAAGTCGATCACGCGGGGTCCGTCGGGACCGAGCAGCACGTTGCTGGGCTTGAAATCGCGGTGCACGATGCCCGCCCGGTGGATGGCGGCCAGCGCGGTCACGGTGCCGACCGCGAGCCGGTGGAGCACGTTGCCGCCGCGGGGCCCCTCGGCCTGCACGACCCGCTGCAGGGAGATCCCCTCCACCAGCTCGCTCACGATGTAGGGGCGGTCACCGTCCATGTGGGCGCCCAGCACCTGGGCGGTGCAGAACGGCGCCACCCGGCGGGCGGCGGAGACCTCACGGAGGAACCGGGCGCCGTCCATGCCGGTGTCGCTCAGCCTGGGGTGGAGCAGCTTGATCGCCACCATCGCCCCGTCGGACCCCCGGCCCGCGTAGACCACCCCCTGCGCCCCCTCGCCGAGGCGGCCGAGCAGCCGGTAGTCGCCCAGTGACTCCGGGTCCTCCCTGCGCAGCGGGCTCGTATCCGGCACCTGAGCCTCCCCGTTGTCCAGCCTGTGAACCACCGCCATCCCCGAGTCACCAAAGATACGCAAATAACTAATTTTCAGGTAGATCATTCACGCTTCCGGCGTGTCCTTCTTAAGTCATAATCTACGAAACAAATGGTGACTACGGTCACCCCTAGCTCGTGCGGAGACGCCCATGCGCCGAAGCTTCGGCACGCTCCTAGGTCTCAGCCTCATCACTCCGCTCGCGATCGTCCCCAACGCCTCGGCCGCCGCCGCGAACACACAGTCCCCGGCTTCCTCCGAGGCCCTGTCGGCGCCCCGGACGGACGTCTCGGCCGTGGCCCCGTCAGCGGCGAGTCTGGACAGGCCCTGGTCCGCTTTCAAGGTCTCAGTGAAGGCCCCAAAACGGGTCAGAAGCGGCCAAGAGTTCATGTATACGATCAAAATCACCAATCGGGGACCGCAGAAGGCCGACTACTTCTACGTAGGCGGGACCCTCCTACCCAAAGGCATCAACAGCACCGTCTACTACAAGGGCCCGAAAGGCACCGACTGCGACTTCTACACCGACGGCTTCTGGTGTGTGACGCCCTGGATCATCGGCAAGGGCGAGTCGGAGACGGTGCGCATCTGGGTCAAGCTCAACAAGCGGACCAGGGGCACCGCGGTCGCCAAGCTCGGCGCCGACACCTGGAACGTCCCGACCGGAGGCGCGGACCTCAGCCGCGACGAGTGGAGGCGACTGAACTTCCCCCACTGGTACTACCTCAAGACGGTGAAAACCAAGATCGTCCATCCCACACCGCCCAAACCCAAGCGCAGTGGGGGCGGGAGTTACACCCCGCCACCGCCGCCGCCTCCCCCGCCACCGCCCCCGCCGCCGGGACGGCGTGAGGAGAAGAAGGACACCTGACCTCGCACGCCGGTCAGGCCAGGCCGTTCCGCACCGCGTAGAGGGCGGCCTGGGTCCTGTCCTGCACGCCCAGCTTCATCAGCACGTTGGAGACGTGGGTCTTCACGGTCTTCTCCGCCACGGTGAGCTGTCTGGCGATCTCCCTGTTGGAACGGCCCGACGCGATCAGCGCGAGCACCTCGCGCTCCCGTTCGGTCAACGGTGCCACCCGCCTGCCCTCCGGCGTGGCCGGAACGGATCCGGAGAGGGAGAGCATCGCCTCCGCGGCCTCCGGAGCGAGCAGCACCTGGCCGCCGTGCACCGCCCGGATCGCGTGCACGAGCGCTGCCGGTTCGACATCCTTGTACAGGAAGCCCGCCGCGCCCGCCCGCATCGCCGGGGCCACGTCCTCCCGGTCACTGACCGAGGTCAGCACGAGCGCCCGCGGCGACAGTCCCCGCTCCCCCAGCAGGAGCAGCGCGCCGAGCCCGTCGAGGACCGGCATCTTCAGGTCGAGCAGCAGCACGTCCGGGGCGAGGGTCTCCACCAGGGCGACCGCCTCGGCGCCGTCGGCGGCCTCACCGACCACGTCGAGGTCTTCCTGGAGGTCCAGGAAGGTACGCAGCCCCTGCCGGACGACCGGGTGGTCGTCGGCGATCAGGACGCGGATCACGCCGGCACCTCCATCCGGACGAGCGTGCCGCCCCCGGGCTCCGACCTCACCCGCACGCTGCCGCCGACGGCCTCCGCCCGATCGCCCATCGAGGCGATGCCCAGCCCTCGTCCCACGGCGGCGGTCACCTCGAATCCCGTCCCGTCGTCGCTCACCTCCAGAAACACGCGCCCGCCCTCGCAACCCAGCCGTACGCCGACGGCACGCGCCTTCGAATGCCTGGAGGCGTTGTGCAGCGCCTCCTGGGCCACCCGCAGCACGGCCGCCTCGATCTCGGGTTCGAGGTCGCACACCGGAGCCTCCTCGAACGAGAACGAGGCCGGGTGGAGCCGGTCGAGCAGGCGGACGTGCTTGCGGAGCGTCTCGGCCAGGCCGTGCCGGTCGAGCTCGGCCGGCCGGAGCTCGACGATCACCGCCCGCAGTTCGGCCAGCGCCTCTCCCGCCAGCCGTTCCACCTGGTCGAGCTCCCGCACCGCCCGTACCGGGTCGCCGGCGACCAGCGACGCCGCGGCCCGCGCGGTGAGGCGCAGCGAGAACAGCTTCTGGGTCACCGCGTCGTGCAGTTCCCTGGCCATCCGGGTGCGCTCCTCCACCAGCGTGAGCTCCCGGCTCCGCTCGTACAGGCGGGCGTTGGTGAGGGCGAGCGCGGCGTGCGCGGCGAACATGGTGAGCAGCCGCTGGTCGGCCTCGGTGAAGCCGCCCGGGGCCCGCTTGTTGGACAGGAAGATGATGCCGAGCACCTCGTCCCCGTCGAGGATCGGCACCCCGAGAAAGTCCTTGAGCACCGGATGGGCGCGGGGCCAGTATTCGAACCGGGGGTCCCTGCGGATGTCGGGAAGCCTGACCGGCACGCCCTCACGCAGCAGGGCGCCGAGCATGCCGTGCTGGCGGGGCGTGGGCCCGATCGCGTCCCACTCCTCGTCGGAGATGCCCTCGGCGACGAACTCGGCGAACGCCCCCTGGTCGTCGGGCACGCCCAGCGCGGCGTAGCGGGCGTCCAGCAGCCGCCCCGCCGACCGCACGATGACGCCGAGCACCTCCCGGACCGACAGATGCCTGGTCACCGCGAGGACGGCCGAGCTCACCGCGTGCAGCACGGCGTCCCGGTCCTCACTCTCGGAGCTCACGCAACGACTCTAGCCCCGGTCCGATGAGAGCTCGGCGCCGCCGTTCGGCGGGCTCGGTACCGGTGGGCGGACGCCCGTACGGCGGCCGGTACCACGATCAAGGCCGAGGAGGTGCGTTCGCTGACGATCCGGTTGCCGGGGCCGTCGGCCATCGAGCGGGACGGCCGTCCGGTCCGTCCGCCGCGCCGTGCGCCTCCAGGGCGTCCAGCTGGGACTGGAGTTCCTGGGTGAGGGAGGAGCAACGGGCGTGGCCGATGCGGATGTCGGCTGATGGCCGGTCGAGGTCGACCAGGGCGTCCTGCACGGCATCCTCGGCCGCCGCGAAGTCGGCTCCGCGACGGACCAGGATGCCGATCACGATGGGGGTGAGGGTCCGCGG